>JBCCHL010000010.1:0-41560 GCA_039028775.1 Pseudomonadota bacterium
ATTTTATCTGCCTCTTCGAGGGTATCATGAGCGAATACGAAGCCAATCTGGAGCTGGCCCAGGCCCACCTCCAGCGTTTTCAAACCGAGGTGGTCGGGCATGTGATCGATGGGCAGAAGCTGCTGCCCGACGGGGCGGAGACGTTTGCTAATCTCTCGCCGTCCGACAACGAATCTCTTGGAGATGTGGTCGCCGGCAGCGTTGCCGATATGGACCGCGCTTGTGAGGCGGCGAAGCGCGCGTTTGCGGACTGGCGCGACGTCCCCGGTGCGCAGCGTAAACAGATCCTCAATCACTTCGCCGATCGGATCACCGAACGGGCGGAGGAGATCGCCCTGGTGGAGTCCATGGACTGTGGGCAACCGATCCGCTTCATGAAGCAGGCGGCGGTGCGCGGAGCGGCCAATTTTAGGTTTTTTGCCGACAAGGCTCCGGAGGCAGAAAATGGTCAGGCGCTTTATCAGGCGGAGCACACCAACTACACCATGCGCACCCCGATCGGGCCGGTCGGCATCATCACCCCTTGGAACACGCCCTTTATGCTGGCGACCTGGAAGATCGCCCCCGCTCTTGCCGCGGGTTGTACGGTAGTGCACAAGCCTGCTGAGTTGTCGCCGCTGAGCGCGTATCTGCTCGCGGAGATAGCACAGGAGGCTGGGATTCCCGCCGGCGTGTGGAATACGGTCAACGGCTATGGTGAAGTGGTCGGCAAGCGGCTCACCGAGCATCCGGGGATCAAGGCTGTGGCGCTCGTAGGTGAGTCGGCCACCGGTAGCCATATCATGCGTCAGGGGGCGGATACGCTGAAGCGTGTGCACTTCGAACTCGGTGGCAAGAACCCGGTCATCGTGTTCGACGATGCCGACTTTGATCGTGCGCTGGATGCGGTCGTCTTTATGATCTATAGCTTGAATGGTCAGCGTTGTACCTCATCCAGTCGTCTGCTTGTACAGAGTGGCATTGCCGAACGCTTTATCGCTGCGGTGGAAGAGCGGGTGCGCAAGCTGAATGTGGGACACCCCCTGGACCCGGGCACCGAGGTGGGTCCGCTGGTCCACACGGGGCACTGCGAGAAAGTGTGCAGCTACTTCGATGTCGCTCGTGAGGATGGCGCGAAGACGCTGGTCGGCGGCGAACGCCGTGCGGATCTTGGCCCTGGCAACTATGTGGCGCCGACCTTGTTCGTCGATGCTCGCAACTCGATGCGGGTGGCGCGGGAGGAGATATTCGGCCCGGTCCTGACGGCCCTGACGTTCGACACCGAGGATGAGGCAGTCAGCATTGCCAACGATACGGACTACGGTCTGGCCGGTTACATCTGGACCGAAAATACCGGGCGTGCCATGCGTATGGCGCGCCTGGTCGAAGCGGGTATGCTGTGGGTCAATTCCGAGAACAATCGTAACCTGCCGTCTCCGTTTGGGGGTATGAAAATGTCTGGAATCGGCCGCGACGGCGGTGACTACAGTTTTGATTTCTATATGGAAACCAAGAATGTCTGCATCGCCCACGGTACGCACAGCGTGCCAAAGTTGGGAATCTAAGACGGATGAGCCTCTACTACCTGCAGAAAATGTTGTATGAACTCAATCGCGATCCAGATTTGCAAGTGCGCTTTAAAGCGGACAAAGGTGGCGTGATGGCCAAGTACAAACTCGATGCAGAAGAGACAAGTGCTGTGCAGGATGAGGATATCGGCTTGCTCTACATCCTCGGCGTTAACGGACAGATACTGATGCACTTTGCGGCCATGTGTGGTTATGCCTGGCCCGATTACATCCAGGCGATGCGCGATGCTCTTGAAGAACACGGCAACGTACGGGCGGGCATCTATGCGACCACCGATGGCAAGGGGGCGATATGAGTCTGGTGTTTGCAGGGGTCTGTTCGCACGGGCCGGGTATCACCGGGCGCAAGGACATGGCGGATCCCGATCTTGTGCAAGGCCTGTATCAGGCGTTTGCCGAGATGCGTCTCGCGCTGAAGGCGACCCGACCCGATGTGTTGGTCGTCATCGCCGCTGAGCACTTTGCCAACTTTTTTATGAACAACATGCCGGCCTACTGCATGGGGATGGCGGATGAGTACACCGGACCGATCGAAGATCCGGAGTGGTTGGGCATTGCGCGTACCACCTTTCCGGGCGTGCCGGAGCTTTCGAAGCGCATCATCACCCAGGTGCTCGAAGAGGTGGACGTCGCCTACGCGGAGGAGTGGAAATTCGATCACGGCATCAGCGTGCCGCTGCACTTTCTGACACCGGCTGCAGATTTGCCCATCATTCCGGTCAACATCAATTGTCAGGGACCGCCGCTCACCCCATTGCACAGAACCTGGGCGTTTGGCGAAGCCTTGGGCAAAGCCTGCGCTGCCATGCCTGAGCGTATTGCCGTGATCGGCACTGGGGGAGTATCCCATTGGCCGGCGACGCCGGACTCGGGCAAGATCAACGAAGCCTGGGATCGCGAGTTTCTAGATCGCTGGGCGCGCAACGACAAGCAGGCGCTGCTCTCCTATACCGATGCCGAGACGTATGCGGATGCGGGCCAGGGCGGATTTGAGATCCGCACGTTTATTGCGGTCGCCGCCGCAACCGCAGGTCGGCCGGCACAGATACATTACTATCAGCCGATCCCGATCTTTGCCGTTGGGTGCACCATCGGCACGGTGTCGCTGGAGGCATAAGTTGGCACATTTTATCCTCGAATATTCAACCAACCTCAACGGGGAGCAGTTTGTCTCCCGTGACCTGCTCGCCAGGATTGTCGAGGCGGCGGTGGCGACAGAGATCTTTCCCCGGGCCGGATGTCGTGCGCGCGCACATCCTTGTGAGGACTTTTACGTAGCGGATGGGCGTGAGACGTTCGCCTTTGTGCATCTACAAGTTCGGATGGGTGCCGGGCGCAGTGCGGCGGAAAAAAACAGCGCGCAGGAGGCCTTGGTCGCGGTATTGGAAGACTACTGTCGACCAATCGCGGCGGACCAGGGATTGGCGATTTCTTTTGAGTTGACGGAGCTGCCCGAGCATAAGAGCAACATCAACAATATTAGAGAATATCTGGGCGAGGCCTGAGCAAAACCCAGAAGGGAGCAGGTGAATCATGCTGAGTGAACAGGAGATTGCGGCGGCCGCCGAGGGGTTGTATGCGGCCGAGCGCGCACGGGCCCCGATCGACCCGATCAGCTTGCAACATCCGGACATGACCCTGGACGATGCCTATGCAATCCAGAAGCACATTGTGGATCGTAAACGCGCGGATGGCGACCGGTTGGTCGGCTACAAGATCGGCTATACGTCCCGCGCGATGCAGAAGGCGCTCAATATCGATGAGCCTGATTTTGGGGTTCTGTTGCAGAGCATGGTGTTTGCCGACGGTGGTGCCATCGAAGCAGCGCAGTTCTGTGACCCGCGGATCGAAGCGGAATTGGCGTTTGTCCTGAAAGATCGTCTCGAGGGTGGGCATGTGACCATCTTCGATGTCTTGAACGCCACCGACTATGTGGTCCCGGCGCTGGAGATCATCGCGGCCCGCAGTCATCGCAAACATCCGCAAACCGGGTATACCCGCAAGGTGGTGGACACGGTCGCTGACAATGCTGGTAACGCCGGCATTATCATGGGCGGTCGCCCGATCAAGCCGGATGCCATGGACCTGCGTTGGTGTGGCGGTATCCTCTCGCTCAATGGTGTGATCGAAGAGACCGGCCTGGCAGCCGCAGTTCTGAACCACCCGGCGAACGGTATTTGCTGGGTGGCTAGACGGTTTGCCCCGCACAACGTCGCCCTGGAGCCTGGCCAGATCATCCTTTCGGGGTCATTCACCGCGCCGGTTGCTGTCGCTGCGGGAGATACCATCCATGTCGACTACGGACCCCTGGGTGGCGTGTCTTGTCACTTTGACTAGATGACCAGGTAGTGCGCTCTGCCTCTCTGGGCGATCATTGCGCGCTAATACCTCAGAACTGGGCTAGATGGATGTGCGTGTAACGCAGCCCCCGAGCTTTCTCGAACCGTCCGATTCCGTCTAAGGGTCCCGGTGGTACTATATGTGCAATTAACCGCTATTCGAGACCGACAGACGGAGCATCACATGAAGCTATCGATCAGCGCACACTATTCCCATGGCAGCATTGCCGATCAGGCCCAGGAGATTCAGGAGCTGGAAAAAGCTGGCGCGGACTACATCTGGGTGGCGGAGTCGTACTCGTTCGATTCTATCAGCGCCCTGGGCTACCTCGCGGCGATCACTGAAAGGGCGACTCTGGCCACCGGCATCATCAACATCTACAGCCGTACGCCGGCCCTGCTGGCGATGACCGCTGCGGGTCTCGACGCGCTGTCCAAAGGTCGATTTATGCTTGGCCTGGGAGCCTCCGGGCCGCAGGTGGTCGAGGGTTTTCATGGGGTGCCCTACGATGCGCCGCTCACGCGTATGAGCGAGGTGATGGACATCTGTCGTACTGTCTGGCGGCGCGAGGATAAGCTCTCCTACGATGGCAAGAAGTATCAACTGCCGTTGCCGGCACAGCTGGGCACCGGGCTGGGCAAGGCCCTGAAGATCATCAATCGACCGGTCCGCGAGGAGATTCCGATCGCACTTGCGACCCTCGGCGCCAAGAGTGTGGAGATGACCGCGGCGAAAGCCGAGGCTTGGCTGCCGGCATTTTTCAATCCCCGCCATTCGAGCAAAGTATGGGGCGATGCCCTGCAGGTGGGTCTTGCCCGGCGTGCTCCTGAACTGCCGCCGCTGGAGGTGTTTGCGGGTGGTACGGTGAGTATCGGCGAAGGCCTGGAGTCCCAGCGCGACTTTGCGCGTGCCAACACGGCGCTGTATGTGGGCGGGATGGGCGCCAAGGATAAGAACTTCTACAACCAGATTTTTCGACAATACGGTTACGAAGCAGAGGCGGAGACCATCCAGGAACTGTATCTCTCCGGGCGCAAGTCCGAAGCCGAAGCAGCGGTGCCGCAGAGTCATCTCGATGAGACCTCACTGATCGGTTCCGAGGGCTATGTTCGTGAGCAGATACAAGCGTATCGTGAGGCAGGTGTGACCTGCCTGTCAGTGTCGTTTACCGGCAAGACGACTGCGGAGCGGGTGCGCCAGTGCGACGCGATCAAGAATTTGCTGGAAAAGATCTGATGTTGACGGCGTCTATCCGCCCTCGACCCTGAATGCGCGCCTATGGCTAAGTTGTATTTCTACTATTCCTCGATGAACGCGGGAAAGTCCACCTCCCTGTTGCAATCGAACTACAACTACAAAGAACGTGGTATGCGTACGCTTGTTATGACACCGGCGTTTGATGATCGCTACGGGGTAGGCCGGGTACGTTCGCGTATCGGGCTCGAGGTGAGCGCAACGACGTTTACCGCGTTCGACAATCTCTATCAACAGATCGAGCGCTCGCATGAGGAGGCACAAGTACACTGTGTACTGGTCGACGAGGCCCAGTTTCTGACCAAGGAGCAGGTGTTCCAGCTCGGCGAGGTCGCCGATCGGCTCGATATCCCCGTGCTGACCTACGGTATTCGTACTGACTTTCAGGGGGAGCCGTTTGTCGGCAGCCAATATCTGCTCGCCTGGGCGGATACGCTCACCGAACTCAAAGCTATCTGTTTTTGTGGTCGCAAGGCCACGATGGTGATTCGCATCGACACCGCTGGGAATGCGGTCACCCAGGGTGCTCAGGTAGAGATTGGCGGCAATGATCGTTATGTGCCCATGTGTCGCCGACATTTCAAGGAGAACTACTTCGCGCAAACATTGGTGCCGCAACACCAGCTGCCGTTTACGGTGGAAGACGAAGCCTGAGCGCAGGCGGATGAAGGTGCCGAACTAGTGTAAGGGTGCCCGTTGGGGCTAACCGGTGACGGTGGGCTACCCGGCGACTGGCCCCGTGGGTGTTGGGGTGTTGCGGGTCCAGCGCGCTAGTAATCCGATCAATGTGCACCAGATCGCAATCCATAACAGGTAGGTCAACACGTCTTGGAGAGGATTGTACAGGGCGGACAGAAACACCCCTCGTATCGTCGACCAGGCGACCCAGAACGCGATGAGGCGGGGTAGGTATCGCAGGTCGAATAAGAACCAAGCCAGAGTCCCGGTCACCGCGACCGCCATCAATTGCGCCAGCGGTACGGTGACGGTGAAAAACAAATCGCCTGTCAGGTCCCAACTGGGCGGCATGTTCGGCACCAGGATAAAGAGGAAAGTCAGGTCTTCAAGTACGCCGTTGATCAGACCCAACACAATCACGCCGATCCAACAGATGATGTTTCTTGCTCGGCTCATAGCTATTATCCGTTGCTCTCTCTTTGCTCGACCCCGTTTCTTGATCGGTATGCCGATCCCGGTCTAGTCGCCAGCCACCAGGGCGGTGACTTCGCCGAGTACCTGCGACCAGTCGGCCCGGGTGCGATAGCCTTTCTCCGCCCACTTGGCCAGAATCTTGCCCTCGGGCGAGATCAACACCACGCCGGGGTGAGGGACACCGTAGGCGAACGTACCTTCCCCGTAGGCTTCGTTACGAACGCCCCAGGCATCGACGTGTTGGCGCTCCACATCGCGCAGTACTGGGAAATTGATGTCCCACTTGCTGTCGAAGGCTTCGATGATTTCGGGGGTATCGTAGGTCATGCCCACAATGCCGATGCCGATCTGGTTGAAGTCGTTCTGCAGGTCATTCAGTTTCACGAACTGGCGAATGCAGAATGGTCACCAGTCGACGGATCGATTGAAGACGAATAACAGCCCGTTGGACCTGCTCAGCGTCTCCAGATTCTGCAGGTTGCCGTCCTGATCCGTCGCTTCGAGCAGTGGTACTGATGAGCCCACGCTCGGACCCCATGCGGCCGCGTATTCGGATTCGGCGAGCGCAAACGGGGTAAGCAAGGCCAGCAGCGCTACGCCTAGTGCCTGCCGCAGACGGTGATGTTGTTGCCGCATGTTTGTTCTCCTCTGCTGCTTATACGCCTCTATAGTAGGGCGAATCTGCCAAATCTGTAGAGATAAGTCTACCCGACGGTGAGCTTGTCGCCGACGCGCAGCACGCCCTGCCCGCTCACACCCATGTACGCGCCGAACATCACCCCGCCCGCGTAACCGCCTTCGCGATGGCGATAAGACCGAAGGGTGGCCAGCGGTTCCTGATTGCGCTCGCCGGTCAGATGATCGGTACAGGTGACCGCGCAGCGTTCGCAGTGGGTTGCACGCAGCAGCTGGATGCCGTTGATGCGCAATTCGGTAAGCTCATCTTCGGCAAACGCACCTAACCCCTCAATCACCACGTTGGGTCGGAAGCGTTCCATCGGTACGCTCGCACTCATACGGTCGTTGAGATCCTGCAGAGATTCGACGCTGGTGACCAGAATGGGGGCAACGTCGACAAAGCGGCTCTGCGCGATGCCGTCGACGATGGCGAACTCTTCCAATGGTACCGAACGCTGGAAGGTCTCCTTTAACGCGGCCACACGCACGTCTGCACCGATGCCGTCTGAAACCAACTGCGCCACCGCGTCCCCCTGGTCGATGACCGCAAGCTCGTTGCCGTAGAAGTTGATCGTCGTCTCCGCTCCATCCGGGTTCACTTGATGACGTAGTGGTGAGGTGTGTTTGTGTCCGAACTCGATGGTCTGCGCGTCGATGCGGCGGGTTTCGATGGTCGCGAGCTTCGGCAGGCGGGCCTGATTGGTGAACTGCTGGTCTTTCAGGATCATCAGTTGTCGATCGCCATCGATACCCTGGGGGGTCAGCTCTACCTGTTCCATCGCGCTGCCACGACAACTCTTGACGGGATAGGCGTAGAGCCCGACCACCGTGCATTGCTTGCTCATATCGTATCTGCCTGTGTGGGACTTTTGATGTTAGCCCCCAACATTGCCTGGTATGGGGTCCAGGATGCAAACTTATTTACTCGCCGAACGTACGCGTGTGTGCGTCGGCGATGCTGCAAGCAATCACAAGGAGTCCGTTATGTCCGATCAGTTGGAACAAATCACCGCCCAACAGTGTACTCAAGCGCCGGCCACCTATGACGACCTGTCCGTTCTGATGCTCAATTGCACGCTCAGCAGATCACCCAATCTCTCGCACACCGAAGGGCTGCTCAAGGTGGCGCAAGGGATCTTTGCAGCCAATGGCGTGGCGAGCGAGGTCGTTCGACCGGTGGATTATGAGATTCCTGCGGGGCTGGAACACGACTACACCGGCGTGGATGGCTACGCCCGCGACGATTGGCCCCAGATCCAGGCCAAGATCGATGCCTGCGACATTCTCATCATCGGGACCTCGGTGTGGTTGGGTGAGAAGAGCTCCGTTTGCAACCGGGTGTTGGAACGCATGTATGGTTACACGCACGACTTTAACGCCAAGGGTCAGTACCGCGATTACGGCAAAGTGGGTGCGACCCTGATAACGGGCAACGAAGATGGAGTAAAACATTGTGCGATGAACATTCTGTTTTCGCTATCCCACATCGGCTACACCGTCCCACCCCAAGCGGATGCCGGTTGGATGGGGGAGGCAGGCCCCGGGCCGTCTTACATGGACGAAGGATCGGGCGGTCCGCAGAATGACTTCACCAACAGGAACACGACCTTTCTGGTGTGGAACTGCCTGCACCTGGCGCGCATGTTAAAGGATGCAGGTGGTATTCCTGCCCACGGCAACCAGCCCGAGGTCTGGGCCGCCGGCTGTCATACCGACTTTCACAGCCCGGAACACAAGCGTTAGCGCCTGGTCGGTCCTCGTCCGCCCTCGCTGAGGGTGCGCACTAACAGAAATGCGCTCCCTGAGCGTGCACGTAGCAGGCATAAATCGACTGGCTGGCCGTCATGTAGAGGCGGTTGCGTTTCACCCCGCCGAAACAAAGGTTGGCGCAGATCTCCGGCAGCCGTATCTGCGCCACCCGTTCGCCGTCCGGGTTGAAGACATGCACGCCGTCATAGCCAGCGCCAACCCAGCCGGCGCTGGACCAGATATAACCGTCTTGGTCGCAACGTATCCCGTCGGCGAAGCCTTGCTTGACCTCACCATCCACTTCCATTTGCATCGAGGTGAAGTCACGTCCACGCCGCAGGGTTTTCGCATCCACCACCTCCCAGGTCTTGATTACAGCCGGCGCTTGGGCGCCGTAGTGTGACGCTCCGGTATCGGCCACGTACAGGCGCGTATAGTCGGGGGAGAAGCAGATGCCATTGGGTTTGTAGATGTCGTCGGCGACCTGATGCAGCTTGCCGGTTTGCATATCCAGGCGATAGATCGCTTCTTTCTGGTGAGGCTGCGGCGAGCCGTTTTTGTCTTCGTGACCTTCGTATTCCCCCAGGCTGCCGTAACCCGGGTCGGTAAACCACAGATCGCCGTTGGGGTGAACAACCCCATCATTCGGGGCGTTGAGCGACTTGCCATTGTAGGTTTGTGCGAGCACGGTAATCCCCCCATCCGCTTCGTAGCGCACCACGCGGTGCGTATCGTGCTCAAAGGATATCTGCCGCCCCTCGCGATCGAAGGTGTTGCCATTGCTGTAATTCGACGGTCGGCGAAAGACAGACACGTGATCGTCCTCGTCGAGCATGCGGTATTGAAGGTTGGAGGGGATATCGCTCCACACCAGATACCGCCCGGTTGCGTGCCACGCGGGACCTTCGGCCCAATACATGTTGCTGTTGGTGTACAGGCGCTGAATTGGGGTCTGACCGATGAAACCCGTGAAGCTCGGATCGAACACCACCCGGTCGGGGTGGGGATAGCGGGTGGGGGTATAGGCGTTGCTCACCCCTGCGGCGGCGGCCAGGGCCAGGCCGCTATTGGTGCGTAAGAAATGGCGACGGTTCATGACTTATCCTCGTGCGTTGGCGGTCTCCATCATACGGCGGGCAGCGCGCCAAGCCCAAGACTCCTGCACGACGTGCTGGGGTGTGGCATCGATATTGGTCAGTCTGTGCTGGTGTTGCGCTGCGCACCGGTACAGACGCTAGGGCGGGAATCGACTCAACGGTTGGCCATAGGTTCGATCATGCCAGGTTCCGCAAATTCGACCTGCGGGTTTTCGTCCAATCGACTGGCCGCCTCGACCATATTCAGATCTGCAGATTCTGCCGAGCGGGTACCTTGAAACCCGTTGTTCATGAAACCGAGGCTGCGCTTGACCTCCAGTCCATAGCTGGAGAGAACCGCTTGGGCGTTGGTCTGGCTGACATCGTCGGCAAACTTCACGGTCATGCTCGAGCCTTCGATCATGACCTCACCCGCTTTGGTTGCGTAGACACGGCGCGCGCTCTTTTTTGGATCGCAAATGTCGGCGTCGCCTTTGAAGAAACGCCAGCCGCTGGCACGGAACGTATCCCATGGCTGGCCCGTGGCCCATGCCCTCATGTTCAGTCTAGACCCTGCAGCCCTCGAGGGTGCGCGAGATTCCTGGTCTAGACGGCACTTGTGGGTAGCCAGACGTCTACGCCGGGTGCGAGAAACTCCAACTCCAACTCCAACTCCGGCCCGTAGCCGCTGCCGTTGTCCTGGTGGTCCTGGTCGGATCGCCCGACTGCGATCACCCGCGGATGGGCGCATATCTCGTCTGACGCGATAGGGTAGTTGCCGTTCGTACAGGCCCAGAACAGAGGAACGTCCAATCCTTGCGGATCGGTGACGAGCCATTCCGGCGCACGCTGTCCCGTGATTAACGTCGGGCATATTGTTGGTGCCGCTGACAAAGTCAGCATCGTCCGTGGCGATGGTGGAACGATACCAGGCGGAAAGACTGCCGAAGCGCACATCCGGATGGGTAGTGGAGAATCCATTGTCGATAACAACCAGGCGCACATCTTTGCCAGTGGCAATATCCCACGCTGCGGGGAGGCGATGTTCTGGTGGTGCCACTGGGCTGCGAATTCCGGATCGCCTGGAGTATGGCGCGCGGGTAATGCCTGGATGAAATCTCGTTCGGCGTATGCCACGAAATCTTCTTCCATGATATCCACGCACAGCTCTAAAATATCCGTCCGTTTGGCGGAGACGCATTGGGTTGCGCCCGCGATTGTAATGTCGCGGGTCTTAACGAGTTGGAAGCGCTGCAGCACATCATCCTGCGAACTCTGGTCTACACCGTCTTCGAATCCGACGATCAAGCGCATCGTTTCCAGCAGGATGGCGTCGTTGCGCTGCATAACCCTGAGCACGGCACCATTGCCGCCACTCGCGCGTCGTTGATTTAGCGTGCTGGTCTGGAATGAGGGTTGCGGGCGGAAGAAGTTGAAACCAGCTTGGGTGAACATCGCGAGTTGCTTGGTCATGTCTTCGGAGGCGGTAAGGGCCTCGATCGCATCGGCGCTGACCGCATCGGGTAACGATTTGTTCAGGTCGTCCATCGATGTTTCGATTGCGCCTGCGGCGTCGCCGGATTGCAGGCTCCGGGTTATCGAGCGGGCGCCGAAACGTGCTCCCCACTGGCTCGCGCTGTCGGTAGGACCTCTATGACTTGGGTTTGCTGCAAACGGCGTCTGAGGATGGACTTTTCCATATCGAATGTACCTCCTTGGTAATTATCGCGCTGTTACGATGATCGGGTATTCATGCCTTGCTCGGCGGCGATTCCCCGGACCGCACATGCTTTGACCGTCCTGGTCTACCACGGCTCCTTTTCGCTTCTGTGTATTGTGGGTTACGCCTTCACCAGCGCACCAGCAGAGTCTTGGGGCCTCGAAACGAAAAGTTGGGCGCATATTCGAGGGTCTGATCATCGACCAGATGCAGTCCGGGCAGCTTCTCGACCAGGAGTTCGAGCACGGTCTTCATCTCCAGTTTGGCCAGTATACGCCCCAGGCAGATATGTGGGCCGCGTCCGAAGGCGATGTGTCGGTGGGCATTGCGCCGATCGATATCGAATTCTTCGGGCGCGTCGAACGCTCGCGGGTCGTGGTTGGCGGCCGCTAGAGATAGGAATATCGGGGTGCCTTCCGGAATGTCGATCCCTCCCAGCTCCGTGTCACAAGTTGTCAGACGGCGCCAACTCGTCTGTGCAGAATTGATGCGTAAGACCTCCTCGATGACTTTGGGAATCAGCTCCGGGGCGGCACAGACTCGCTCCCAGTGATGACGTTCAGAGAGCAGACACAACAACGCGTTGCTGATCAAATTGCGCACGATTTCGTGTCCGGCGAAGGAGAGGCCGTACACCACCGATTGCACTTCCTGAAATGAGATGTCCTCCGGATGTTCTGCATGAGCTGCGAGCAGCTCGGTAGTGAGATCGTCCGCTGGATCGTCCTGGCGCTTGGACACAAATTCGGCTACGTAGCGCCAGTAGGCTAGGAGGTTGGTCGCCACTTTGACCTGATAGGCTGTGTCGCTCTTGCCCCAGGTAAACTCCAGGCGATCGTTGGTCCAGTCTTTGAGTTGTTTGTCGTCCGCGGGATCGAAGCCGAGCAGACGGAAGATGGTCTCGGCGGGCAGCGGATTGCCCACATGCGCTACCCAGTCGGCCGGTTGGGACCCGCTGACCATTGCGTCGATCAGATCGCAGGCGCGCTGGCGGATGACGGGCTCCAGCACGTTGATGCGACGTGGAGAGAAGCAGGCCTGGGTGTGTTTGCGGATCCGGGTATGGTCCGGTTGCGCGCGATTGGACATCACCGCGATCGGATTGTAGTCATCGACCGCGAGGATTTCTGCCGCCTCGGCGCAGATAGGAAAGATTGGATCCTGCACGTTGGTGGCGGTGAAGATGTCCGGGTTGCGAAACACATAGTCCACGTCTTCCATGCGGGTCACGACCACATAGCCCAGGTCTTCGGCGTAAAACACCGGCTCCTGCTCACGCTTTTTGTTCAGCCAGGCATACGGATCAGCGATGTATTTCTCGTGGTAGGTCGAGAACTCATGGTCGACGGGACAGCCATCGGGTGCCGGTATCCTCTGAGTGTCTACTTTGTGATAAGCATTCTCGCTCATATGCTTAATCCCCTTGCGCCCACTTGGAGGAAAGACCTTAGCAGCGATTGGCGTTGCGGGAAACCGACCGGTCTTGTGAACATCAAGCCCTTATGACCGCGCTGAGTCTGCAAGGTGTTGCCTAGAAACACGAACCAAACTTGTTGGACTTAGCGCAGTTTCTCGGTCCAGGTGATTGAGAATGTTCTTATCGGCGGTACAATCCGATTGCTTAACTTTCAAGGAACTGTCATGCGTGTTGTGTTATTTGTTTTGGGGTTGGGGCTATCTTGCTGGGCGCTTGCCGACGATCACGGTGCCGTCAAGGCCAAGCTGGAAGCCGCGATGGCGGCCGAAGTTCGAACCGAAGCCGAAAAGGCTCGGGACCGCAACCGCCGTCCGGTGGAGACCCTTGCCTTTTACGGCTTGCGCGATGATATGCGGGTGGTGGAACTCCTGCCTGGCGGCGGTTGGTACACCAAACTGTTGGCGCCGGTGCTACGCGATGACGGCCAACTCTACATCGCCATTGGCTCCGGACGCGCGATGGGGGCGCTCAAAGAACTGGGTTTTGACAAGCTGCGGGAAACAGCGACCGATGCGGCCATAGAACGCGATCCCGAGCAGGGTCTGTTCAACCTTGCGTTGGACAATCTTGGGGTGGACGACGTGGACATCGTGTTCACGTTCCGCAACTACCACAACTTTACTGCGGCCGGGCGTGCGGCCATGAACACGGCCGCCTTTGCGGCGCTGAAGCCCGGTGGTGTGTACGCGGTGGTCGACCACACCCGACGGCACATGGAGGCGAACGGTGGTGAGAATCGACGCCGTATCGATCCGGTGCTCGCGATCAAGGAGATTCAGGCGGCTGGATTTGTGCTTGAAGATTTCACGGACCTGCATTTTCGGGCAGACGACGAATTGCGCTACGAAGTAGGGCGGCGGTCTGTGACCGGTAATACGGATCGCTGGACGCTGAAATTTCGTAAGCCTGACTAGCGCTAGCTCGCGCGAACACATGAGCCATCATCGCACCTGAGGACCATGCGGTCTTCAAGTTGGTGCTGGCATGGGATCAGCCGGTGGGATCGCGCTGAGCTATCGCTTGCCGACAGCTCGGGTCGAACAATTCTGAGACCTGATCCAACGCGGCGGTCACGTCGCTCGCGGGTTGGACGATCGGCTCGGCACGATTGATGCACAAGTCGTAGATCGCTTCGTGAATCACCGCTTACCGAGCGCCGGACAGCTGCTGGTTGGCTGCTTTTGTGTAGCCAACCGTAGCCGCCGTGCGTTCTCCACATCAGAGCTCGGTCATGGCCGGAAGCTCGATCATTATCGCAATTACCGCGCTGTAATAGACACCTGAAGCTTTGTTGATGGATCGATGGGGTGACGGATCGACTCCGCAAGATTTGAATCGGGTCCCAAAATGGTGCGTCGCCAGTAATTTCACCGCATGCGGATTCGCGCGGTTTCCTCGGTGCTCATCAACTCGACGGGTCCGCGCGGCGTATCGATGGCGACCGTGATCGCAGGGCGCCCGTTTTCGATCGCCAGCTCCAGACCGATGCTCGTCAGCTTCGCCGCCAAGTCCTCGGCGGTGGGCGAGGCGATGGTCAACGCACGGAATTCGCCCGCGACCGGATTGGTATCCCGCGGGTTTGCACACGCGAGCCAATCGATAAAGAACGGCATGCGTCCGTCCTCGCTGCTACCCAGCGGGAACAGTAAGTCCCATACCAGCAGATCATCGTCCGCAGTTTTGCGCTCGGTCCGATTGGGACCTAATGTCTGCATGCCCAAGTCTTGCAGCATTGCGGCGATGGCGTTCAGATCACCCTCGGCCGCCCAGGTCACCATACCCCCCGTGCTGAGGTTGGCGAATTTCTCTCCCAGCGTACCGGCGAAGTCTTGCGCAGGGTCCGGTGCGATGATTTCTAGGTAGTTTGTGCCCAATGACAGCAAGGCGTTGCAGGTACCCAGCCCGACATGTGCGCCCCCATAGGCCGGCTCTACGCCGAAGGTATCGCGCGCCCACGCCATCCCCTCATCGAGGGACGGGACGGCGTACATGAAGTGATCGATGCGCGTGTCCATATTTTCCCCAGTTGTCGCGGCTTAGAGTCTGGATGCCGATTTACACAACTGCAAGCATTCCAGCCGTACACGCGAGGCAGCAGACCCCGCTCACTATTGATGCGCTTCGTCAGCCAGGGTTTCCAGGTGCATCAGGCGCCTGATCAGCGGCGCTATTGCAATCAACCCGATGCCGACCGCTACCGCGAGCCAGCCGACGTTGGTGTAGACCGCGAGGATCTGGCTCTCGCCATCAGGTCCTTGGACTGCTGTGGCCTGAGCGATCAGACCCGCGGCAAAGTTTCCGGCACCCGATGCCAAAAACCAGGCGCCCATGATGAGACCCACCATGCGGGCGGTGGAAAGCCTTGTCATCGCGGAGAGGCCGACCGGCGAAAGGCAGAGCTCGCCGGTGGTGTGCAGCAGATAAATCAGGAAGATAAACATCACCGGCGTCAGGGCGGCGGACGCTTCAGCACCCCAGACCAGGACCAGAAAGCCGAGGCCCAGTTGGATGACACCCACGCCGAATTTCTGCGTCGTATTCGGTTCCAGGCCCCGCTTGGAAAGGAAAATCCACAAGCCAGCAAACACAGGCCCCAAAAAAATGATGTACATCGCGTTTAGCGACTGGAAGACGGAGGCAGGCACTTCCTGGCCGAACAGTGTGCGGTCGACCTGTTCGTCGGTGTATACGTTGATGGACGAGCCGGCTTGTTCGAACAAGGCCCAGAACAGTACCTGCACCGTGATCAGAAACAGGGCCGCCAGAATTCGATCTCGTGCATGGGGTTCGAGTGTGAGCACACTGGTGCCGATGATGTAGGCATAGGTGATCGCCATTGCGGCATAGAGCAGAATGCCCACGGTCCCCTGGTCGCGCACCACCCACCACACGAAGACCGTCAACAGCAAGATACCGAGGTAGATCACCCACTCGGCTGACAAGCCAGCAAAAAGTGGCTTTTTCAGGCGCTCGGTATCGGGGGCTTCGCCGGCTCCGCCTAACAGGGGTTTACCCAACGTGAAAACCACCAGACCCAATAGCATGCCGATACCGGCCAGGCCAAACCCATAGCTCCAGCCATAGGTTTCGCCCAGGTACCCGGCGTACAGCGCGCCGAAGAACGCCCCCGCGTTGATGCCGACGTAAAAGTAGGTGAAACCGGCGTCGCGACGGGTATCGGTCTTCTCGTACAACTGACCGACGATGGCCGAGATATTGCCTTTCAGAAAACCGACGCCGACTATGATCAACGCCAACGCCAGGTAGAAGGTATTGAGGATCACGGCGTCCGGACTGCCCCCCGGCGCGACCGGGTCACCCTCGACCGCCATCAACGAATGACCCAGGACCAACAGGATCGCTCCGATCAGGACGGCCCGGCGATGACCGAGATAGCGATCGGCGAGCATGCCGCCGATCACCGGCGTGATGTACACCAGGGTGGTGTACGCGCCGTAGAGGCCATAGGCCGCCGCCTGGTCGAACAGGAAATGTTTGGTCAGATAGAACACCAGCAAGGCGCGCATCCCGTAGTAGGAAAAGCGCTCCCACATCTCGGCGAAGAAGAGGATGTACAACCCCTTCGGTTCGGTTCGCATCTGATACAAGGCCGCGGCCAGCCCGATCGTGCCGATGGCCGTGAGGATGAGGATAAAGGTCATGTCGGTCGACAGCTCAAGAAAATCAGAGCGCAGTATAGCCGCTAAGGTTGATTTGCTGGCAGCTTATTGGGCTGGCCGCCCCAGGATCAGACATTGCGCATGTGGGTTATTGAATCTGTATCAACTGTGCCCTGCGTAGATCGTCGGCTTTCTTGTTGAGGTTGAACAGTTGCTGCAACATGGTCAGCACCTGCATGGAGCGACCGGCGCAGGCCGCATCCGTGGGGATGAAGTGCGTGGTGCTGTTCACGGTCTCCTGTGGTGGGTTTTTCTGTTCGCCCCGGCCGAGGTTGTCGTTGGCAAAGCGACTGAGCTGTAGGCCTTACAGGCGTTGGCGCCCGATCCATAGAACGCGGTCAGTACGGCGTCTTTCTTTTACTTCTCCGCAACGGAGAGCGGATGTGTGGCTTTGACGAACGGCAGGAGCACCAAGAGGGGTGCGCTATCTTTGGCGACTACACCCTGTCCGATAAGGATACACAGCCGGCCCTCAGAACACGACCGCGCTTTGCGCCGATACTCGGGCGGAGCGCACCAGGTAAGCACCGATTAAGACGACGGTCGTGATGATCAGGGCTTTGCTGACCCGTGGTTTCATTGTGCGGTTTCGCCTAGATCCGGCCGGACTGTTTGACATTCGGGCTCGGGACTCAAACCGCTGCGGATGCCGCGCAGACTCTGAGGGCTTACAATCGCTGCTAATCATTTGAGGATGTACACATGCGGATAGGCATCAACGGCACCGGTCTGGTACAGAAGGCGAACACCCAGACGATCATCGAGCACGCACGACAAGCGCATGCGGATGGCTTTGGCAGCTATTGGCTAGCGGAGCATCCGACCGGGGGGTTCGATGCACTAACGGTGCTCGCCTTGGTCGGCCAGGCTGTCTCGGGATTGGCGCTTGGCAGTGCGATCATCCCAACCATGCCGCGCCACCCGATGGTGCTCGCCGGTCAGGCGCGGACCGTCGATCAGGCCCTCGGCGGTCGCCTGACCCTCGGGGTCGGTCTGTCCCACGAGGTCATGATGGCGGATCTTGGGATCGAATTTACGCGGCCGATCCGGCATCTGAAAGATTATTTGGATGTGTTGTTGCCCCTGTTGCAAGCGGGCAGCGTAGATGCGAAAGGCGAGACGATCAGCGCCCGGGCGCAGTTCTTTGGCACATCCGAGCGTGCCACTCCCGTGTTGGTGGCCGCGCTCGGTCCACAAGCGCTCAAGGTCACCGGCCGCCTGGCGGACGGCACCATTCTGGCCTGGGTCGGACCGAAGACCATCGCGGAGCACATCGCACCGACCATCCGCGCGGCCGCAGACGCCGCGGCTCGCCCTGCACCGCAGATCGTCGCTTCGCTGCCGGTGTGTGTGACCCGCGATGCGGATGCGGTGCGTGAGAAGATCGGCCGGGGGTTGCGGATGTACGGGCAATTGCCGTCTTATCGGGCGATGTTCGAACGCGAGGGCGTGGCGGGCCCGGCCGATGTTGCGATCGTCGGCGACGCCGCCCAGGTCCGGGATGGGATTGCGCGGATGCGCGATGCCGGAGTGACAGTCTTCAGCCCCACCGAGTTCTTCACTTCGCCCGAGGAGGCCCAGGAGACCCGCACGTTGCTCAAGAGCCTCCTGTGACCCGCGCGGGGAGGGATGCCCGCGCTGCAGCGGCCGTGCTAGCATAGCTGGAAGCCGGTCTGGGGGCGGACTCGGCGATCTATGGGAGGGGTCATATGCGTTATCTATCTATCGTGTTGCTCGCCGGTGTGCTGAGCGTGCCTGGCGTCAGCCATGCCATTCAACCTGGGCAACCGGCTGCGGATTTTCGTCTGTTCGACCAACAGGGCGGTTCACACCATCTGCGCTACTTTGCCGACAAAAAAGCGGTTGTGCTGCTCGTCCAGGATCTGAGTTGTAAGAGCGCGCCGAGCATCGAAGTCGTCGCCGCGCGGACCGCAGGGTACGGCGAAGACGTGCAGGTCTTGGTGATCGATCCCACCGCGCAGCGTGCGGCGCTTGCCCGCCTCGAAGCGGACGTTCCGGTCCTCGTCGACGATGCGCAACTCGTCGGCCGGACCTATGATCTGCACCACGCCGGCGAGGCGCTGGTGATAGATCCAAAATCCTGGCGCCTCGCGTATCGCGGAGACAGCGCGGATGGGCTGGTGGAGGCGTTGTCCAATATGGTCGCGGGCGAGCCGGTTACCGAACCCACACGTGCCGCGACGGGTTGCAATATCTCCTACGCCAAGCTGGATGGGGACGAGATCTCCTACGCGCAAGAGGTCGCTCCGATCCTGGCCGAGAACTGCGTCAGTTGTCACAAACCCGGCGGCATCGGCCCCTGGGCGATGAGCGATTACAACATGGTGCGCGGCTTTTCGTTGATGATCCGCGAAGTGTTGATGACCCAGCGGATGCCGCCGTGGCATGCGGACCCAACCGTGGGACACTTTGTCAACGACCGATCGATCAGTCGATCCGACGCGCAGACGTTGATCGGTTGGATCGATGCGGGCGCACCGCGAGGGGAGGGTGCTGATCCGCTGCCCGATATGGCGGTCCCGTCTTCTGTGTGGGGTGAGTTGGGCGAACCGGACCTTGTCATAGATATTCCACCGACCGACGTACCCGCTACCGGCGTTGTGGAGTATAGGTATCAATATGTCGACAATCCGCTGGAGCGAGACGTGTGGGTGCGGGCGTCGCAGATCGTTCCAGGGGAGCGAACCGTCCTGCATCATGTGATCACCCGCTTCGGTCAGCGGGTGACCGAAGGTCCCCGCAAGGGTCGTATCGGGCGTCGCGGTATCGGTGGTGGACTCGCCGGCTATGTGCCCGGTGCAGACCCGCGTCCCCTGCCGGAAGGGACGGGCACGTTCTTGCCCGCCGGTTCGACGATCGAGTTTCAGATGCACTACACCACCTCGGGCGTCGCGGTCACCGATCACTCGCGAATTGGCATCTACTTCCATGACCAGCAACCTGAGCATCGCTACAAAGGTATGGTGCTGGCCGATCCGCGCATCCGTATCCCGGCTTTTGCCAGCAACCACGCAGAGCGGGTCGCGGGCACCTTCGATACCGACGTGCTGGTCTACAGCATGCTGCCCCATGCGCACTATCGCGGCAAAGCGGCGCGCTTCGTGGCGCAGTATCCGGACGGCACGGCAGAGACGCTCTTGAATGTGCCCAACTATGACTTCAACTGGCAGACCACCTATCGCCTCGATCAGCCCAAGTTCATGCCGGCCGGTACGCGTATTGTGTATACCAACTGGTGGGACAACTCTGCGCAGAATCCGGCTAATCCGGACCCGACGCGAGAGGTGCGCTGGGGGCGTCAGTCGTTTGACGAGATGATCTTCGGTGTGGTCTCTTATCGGGAGATCAAGACCGACGAACGCGGGCAGGTGGCCGCCGGGTATGACTAGCGAGCCCACGCCCTGAACGGGAAGCAAGGCGGGAGCGTGACGGCCGTAAACGAACCGACCGCCAGATTGGACTTGGCCGCGGCGTTGCGTCTGGCCGAGCGCTTCGGCTTTAACGAAGGCATCTGCAATCACTTCAGTCTGCAACTGCACGACGGACGCTTCCTCCTGAATCCGCATGGCATCTACTGGTCGCAGATACGCGCCGCGGATCTACTTGTGATCGATCCACTGCAAGCGGAGGCGCCAGCCGAGGTGTCCGCGCTCAACATTCACGGGGCGATCCACGCGGCGGACGAAGCTGCCGCCTGCGTGCTACACACACATATGCCGTGGGCGACCGCGCTCACCTGCCTAAAGGATGGCCGCCTGCGCTATGTGCATCAGAACAGCCTGCGTTTCTTCGACGATGTGGCCTACGACGACAGCTATGGCGGCTTGGCGGAAACGAGGGATGAAGGGCAGCGCATCGCCGCATGCATCGGCGGCAAACGCGTTTTGTTTCTGGCCAACCACGGTGTGATCGTCACCGGGGCGAGCGTCGCGGAGGCTTTCGACCGTCTCTACTATCTCGAGCGGGTCTGCGAGGTGCAGGTCAAGGCAATGTCCACCGGCCAGCCGTTGAACGAGATCGGCGACAACCTGGCGCGGCGCACGAAGGCGGACTTTGAGGCGGGGTCGAACTATGCCGATGCCCACTTTTTGGCGTTGAAGCGTTTGTTAGGGCCCGAATTCGAGGCGGAAGCAGACTGACGCTCAGTAGCCACGCGCCAGGTCGATGACGTGCTCCAGGGGTTCGCCGAGCCGGAAGCGTTCCAGATTTGAGCGAAACACCGCCGCGATATCAGCCGGGTGACTCACTGCGGCGATGTGCGGGGTGATGGTCACGCCGGGCGCTTGCCATAGGGGACTCTCTTCGGGCAGTGGTTCGTCTGTGAACACGTCCAGGATGGCCGCACGTATCTGTTCGGCGCGCAGCGCGTGGCACAACGCACCCTCATCGACGCTGGTGCCGCGCCCCACATTGATCAACATCGGCTCGCGAGCCATCAAACCCAGCGCCTCTGCGTCGATAATCTTTTTTGTTTCTGGCGTATCGGGGAGAACGACCACCACATAGTCGGCGGTCTCCAGGTGTGCTGCCCAATGTGTCAGAGTCGCCACCGTGGTGAACGGTTCGGCGGGAACGCCGTGTTTTGAGATTCCGGTGGTCTGCATGCCGAAGGCGTGCGCGACGGTGGCGATGTGCCGGCCGATCGAGCCGGTGCCGACGATCACCATGTGGCGGTCTCGCAACGTGCCCGGCCATTGCGGCTGCCAGCGTTTATGGTGCTGGGCCTGCCGCAGGCGTTCGGGTTGGCGGATTTCCTCTAACACATAGGTGAAGACATATTCGGCGATCTGACCCCCGAATACACCTTTGACCCCGGTGACTCGGGCATGCCCGGGCAGTTCTGTCCGTGCCAGAGGCCCAACCCCTGCCCAAGTGGACTGGATCCAGTCGGCGCGACCGCCCCTGCTTAAGTATTCCGCCGCTAGATCGGGCATCGCCAGCAGCACGTCGTACTCATCTTCGGCGGCCACGGCGCGGGTTGTGTAGGTGATCTCATCGCGGAGATCATCGAGATACTCCCGATACGCTTCAGCCGCGTGCTCGAGGACCAGAATTCTCATCGTCTGTTGTTCTGTTACCGTCCCCGCCGCGCTCCCATGCTTATTCCACCTTGATGAACGGGTCGGCGTTGATCAGGCTTTTAAAGGAATCGCGATGCATGTGGTTGTCCACGTAGCGGGTGATGTTCGGATGGCTGCTCTGGGGCAGGGCTTCGCCGGCGTACATCATCTGTATGAACTGACAGGTGATGGCGATGTCGGCAATGCTGAAACGTTCGCCCAGTAGATAGGTTCTAGCGCCGATCTCGCCTTCGAGGTAGTCGAAGATCGGTGGCTGTACTTTGGTGAGGATGTCCTGGATCGCCGCCTCGTCGGGTTCGCGCTTCATCATGCGTACGGCGACCCGGTTGAAGAACAGCGACGCGGTGGCTTTGGGAAGTTCGTTGTCCGCCCAGTCTTCGTACCACAGCGCGCGGCCGTAGTCGGCATCGGCGTCCGGGTAGAGAGCGTTATCAGGAAAGCGTTTTTCGAGATAGCCGCAGATGGCCGAAGAGTCCGGGATGGCCAGATCGCCATCGGTCATCGCCGGAATCTTGCCCAGGGGCGAGATGTTCAAATGTGATGCCGGCGCCGGGAACGGGCTGACCGGATTGACGTCGTGCTCGATGCCTTTCTCGAGGAGACAAACCAGGGTTTTGCGCACGAAGGGTGAGATCGGCGAACCGTGGATGGTGATCATGATGGCTGCTCCAATTCGATGTGCGGGGCAGCTTGCCGGTTGGTTAGGCCGGCGTCAACGCGCGCCGACTCGCGCGACCACCACACTAGGCCGAGGTGGACCGTTACCCGCATGACACAGATGCCGCACGGGTCTCGAAGATGGTCTTTCTGCTGCGGCCCGGTTATGGTGGCCGACAGATGGTTTCACGAGGGTTGCGGTGTATCTGGGCATTGATGGGGGCGGCACCAAGTGTAGAGCCCGGCTGGAAGACGCTGATGGTCGTGTGCTCGGTGAGGGTCTGGGTGGCCCCGCCAACCTGCTGCGCGGGGTAGAAGCCGTGTCCCAGGCGGTGCTGGATGCTGCCGAGCAGGCGCTGAGCGCTGCGGGTCTCCCGCTGTCGCGGTTGCGCGATGTGATAGCCGGGCTTGGCCTCGCGGGGGCCAACGTCAGCAGCGCCTATGCGCAATTTCTTGCCTGGTCCCATCCGTTCGCTCGCATGTATTTGACCTCCGATCTGCACATCGCCTGCCTCGGTGCCCACGCCGGTGCGGATGGTGCGGTTATGATTATCGGGACCGGGTTTAACGCCGGTATCTATACCCGGGATGAAGGCTACGAACTCGGAGGCTACGGGCTGTTGCTCGGAGATGCGGCCTCGGGTGCAGGTATGGGATTGCAGGCCGTGCGCCACACGTTTGCCTGTCTCGACGGGGTGAGCAACGGTGATCAGCTGCCACACCGGGTCTTGGCCGCCCTGGGGTGTGTCACCACCGCGGAACTGTTGGAGCGCACGATCGACGCGAGTCCGGCTGTCTTTGCCCAACTGGCGCCGCTGGTGTTCGAGCTGGTGGGCAGCGATCCGGCTGCCCAGACCATTGTCGCGGAGGCGGCACGCACGGCGGATGCTTACGCGCGGCGCCTGCTGGCCGATCAGCCGGGTCGGCTGTCCCTGACCGGAGGTCTTGCTCCGGCTCTGTTGCCCCGGCTTGCTGACGATGTGCGGGCGGCGATCGCGCCGGCGTTGGGTGGCGCCGAGGCCGGGGCTGTGGGTTTTGCCCGCCGTCGCGACGGTGTCGGGTGCTAGGCTGTGGAGATGCAGCGCGTGAAAGTAATTGTCGAAAGTGAGCGCGGTGACAGCCCGATGACATTCCTGTTACGGCTAAACCGAGTATGCACGCAGGCGGCAAGGGACGGTGCCTCACACCCCTGCACGCGCAACAACGTACTCACCGCCCGCCCGAGCGCGCGGGTTCGTTGATGTCCGCGCAGGTCTATCACGCAGCACAACTTTTTTCCGGCACCCAACTGCTGGATGACGTTCACTTGTTTGTTGAAGACGGAGTGGTCACCGCCCTGCGCCACGATGCCGCCGGTCTCGAACCTGCGGAGCGAGGTGCCGTAATCGGGTTGTCCGGCTTGATCGCACCAGGCTTCATAGACGTGCAGGTCAATGGCGCTGCGGAACGTCTATTCAACGCGCAGCCCGATCTGTTGACACTGCAGACGATGTTAACGACCCACCAGCGCTTCGGTACCACCGCGATGTTGCCCACCCTGATCAGTGACCGCTTCGAGATCATGCAGCGCGCGGCTGACGCGGTCGCCGAAGGCATTCGAGCTGGGCTTCCCGGTCTGATCGGTGTGCACTTCGAAGGTCCACATCTCGCTCGGCCGAAACGAGGAATCCATCCGACCGAGTGTCTGCGAGGTCTCACCGAGCAGGAACTCGATCTCTACGCCCGCGCCGATATCGGGCAGGTAGTGGTCACCGTCGCGCCGGAGAACGTCGGCGTGGATGTGATCGGCGAGCTCGTGCGGCGCGGTGTGATCGTCTGCCTCGGTCACTCAGAGGCCGACCTGGAACTGGTGGAGGCGGCTCTGGCAGCTGGCGCCACCGGATTCACCCATCTGTTCAACGCCATGTCTGGGTTGCAAGGACGAACGCCAGGGTTGGTCGGCGCGGCGCTTAGCCATCGCGAGAGCTATGCCGGGCTGATCGCCGATCTACACCATGTACATCCCCGCAATTGTGAACTGGCGGTGCGGATCAAAGGTGTCGATCGCATCATGCTTGTGACGGATGCGATGCATCACGTGGGCAGCGATGCGCAGACGTTGAACTATTTCGACACGGTCATCTATCGCGATGGCGATAAGCTGACCCTGGCGGATGGCGCCCTGGCCGGCAGCGCGCTGGATATGGCGAGTGCCGTCAGGAACTGCTGTTCCCGCATCGGCCTGGAGCTTGCGAGCGCACTGATGATGGCCAGCCGCACCCCCGCGGCGTTTTTGGGACGTCCGGACCTTGGTGGCTTGGCGGTTGGTCAGCGTGCGGATTTTGTGCAGCTTGGCGACCAGCTTCGAGTGCAGGGGACCTGGGTAGCAGGGCGGAAGTGTTGACCAACGTGCCCGTCCCCAGAGTCTGCGCAAAGAGATGACGGTTGATGCCACTCTGCAACCTCTCCGGTGGCGGCGCGTCGAACGCTCCCAGTCAGGTGCGTCCGGCCTTGAGGCGCGCTGGTCTTGGTAGATTCGCTTGGGCGGTTGCTGCCGCGTCCAGTGTGCTGTCCACCGGTGCGACCGGGGCACATGCTCGGCGCGTCTGCAGAGAGACGTGGATCAGCATCTGTTCCGCGGTAGCGATGACCTGCGCTTCGTCTCTGAGCAGCTCGTGATACAGGTGCAGGGTCTTACCAGTGCCGGCGATGATCTGACTGCGTACCTGCACGCGCTCACCGGCGCTGGCTTCGTCGAGGTGTTGAATGACGTTTTCCACCGTGAAGTAGCTGTGGCCGGCGGCGATGTAGGCCTGATCACAACCGAGCAACTCGAGGAGATGGTCGCAGGCGCGACTCATGACCTCCAGGTAGTGGGTCTCGTTCATATGACCGTTGTGATCGGTCCAATCCAATGGCACGATCCGGTCTGCGGTGATCACCGGCGCGCTCCAATCCACCGCACGTGAAGGCGCAAGCTGCGCATCCAGTCGATTTAGCAGTGCGCCGGCGGCCGAGTTCTGGCCTTTGAGCGCGCGCAGCATCGCGACCAGGTTGTTGTCGCGCTGGCGCTCGAGGTCGCGGATCGATAGATGTCCGCTTTGTTGATCGGACTGGGAGGCGATCTTTTGCACCAGGGCGTCGTCCAGCTCCGGGACATTGGTTAAATGACTCCATGGCCACTGCAGTGCTGGGGCGAACTGGTCGATGAAGTGGGCCATGCCCGCCTCGCCGCCGGCGATTCGATAGGTTTCGAACAATCCCATCTGGGCCCAGCGCAGGCCGAATGAGAAGCGGATAATGTCGTCGATCTGAATGGTGGTCGCGTAGTCGTCCTTGATCAACCAGAGTGCCTCTCGCCAGATGGACTCCAGCAGACGATCGCCGATATGGGCGTCGATTTCTTTGTTCAGCAGGATCGGGTGCATGCCGATGCTGCGGGTGATTTCCACCGCCTGCGCCGTGATCGATGCATCACGCTTGGTGTGGGCAACCAGCTCGACCAGCGGCAACAGGTAGACCGGGTTATAAGGGTGGGCTACCAATATCTGCCCCGGGTGCGTCACCTGAGCGGCCAACTCGGAGGGTTTGAAGCCGGAGGTGGAGGAGGCGATCACCGCGGCGGGTGAGGCGGTGGCCTGTATCGCGGCTAACGTCGCCTGCTTGAGGTCCAAGCGCTCCGGCACCGACTCCTGAATCCAGGTGGCTGGTGAGACCGCGGCGTTGAGGGTCGGGCAGAGTTGCAGCGCACCCTCATCCGGTAACAAGCCGTTGTACAGGCCCGGCAGCGAACGTCGGGCGTTGGCGAGTATCGCTTCGAACTTGCGCTGTGCCTCCGGGTCGGGGTCGTAGAGGTTGACGTCCCAGCCGTGCAGCAGGAAACGTGCAGCCCAGCCGCCGCCGATGACCCCGCCGCCGATGATGGCGGCCACTTGTTTGGGTTGCAAAATGTCTCCTCAGGCTGGGCGCTGCAGGACGCGCAGGCGCGAGTAAATTTCGTCGTGATCGACGTAACAGCCGACCAGATGACGGGCGCCATCGTGTTCGAAAGCGTCTCTGCCGTGCATCACCCGACGGTTGTCGAAACCGACCAGATCGCCGGCCTCGAACGCATAGCGCAGTTGCAGCCGCGGATCGTGCGCGTATCGGGAGAATATTCGCAACGCCTCATAGGCGGCTGGAATTAGAGCATTCGCCATCCGCGGGGCGCTGCGGACGCGATAGAACGCGCGCAGGGTCAACGGTCGGCCGCCCTCTGGCAGTTCGATGATCGCGCCTTCGTAGCGATGTTCCGCGTCCGGGGTGCGATTCATGAAGACCCACCGCTCGGTGGTCAAGAGATGGAAGGCTTCCGGCTGCTCGCGTTCGAGCGCCGCTACCAGGGCCAAGCCGTCGGTCATGCGCGATGCGCCACCCGAGGTGGTGTTTTCCAGGCAGTGCAAAAATTGGTATCCCGGCGGAGTCTCGCGGGTCGGCAGGTCGGTGTGCTGGCCGAGATTCATGCCTGTGTTGGCTGTGGAATCCGGCGTAGGCAGGGTGCGCACATGGAAGAGCACGCCGAAATTGGAGCCGCGTATCGGCCCAACTGTGGCCATTAAAGATCCGATAAACGCCTCGTCCAACGGTGTGTTTCTCAAACGACAGAGCCCCGAACGCACGAGATGGTCGAGCCATTCCCGCTGTCTTTCCTGGCAGTGCAGAACATCGCTGCCGTCGACGGTTGGTGGTTCGCAAAAGTCTGCCGCGGTCCATGGCGTCTGGCGCGGCAGGGCGTGGTCGGCGCGCAATCGATCTTGCGCCACATAGCGCAACCACCCGGGGTGTACCCGCGTGGCGGGCGCGTCCCTCCATGCCAGGTGCAGCGCACCGTCTGGATCGACGGACGCTGTGCGCAGGCAATCCGCCGGGGGTAGCATCGATGGTTCCAACAGGCCTTCGCGCACGGTCGGTTCTATGCCGATGCGTTCGGCGTTCTCGCGCAGCCACAGCGAGTAGGCCTGCCACTGCAGCCCGTCACCCCACGTTAGGGACACGAAATTGCTCTGCAGCCGCGCGTCGGTCAGCGGATGCCACGCATGGTCGATGAAGTCCGGGGTGAGCGGCGGGGGAAGACTCAACGCGGCGATCGCTTCGTCAGCCCGAGTTGGCGGCGCACCGCCTCGGGTCCGAGAACGCTTCCCCCCATCCCCTCTATGATGCCCACCGCGCGGGCGACCAGTGCCTCGTTCGTCGCCAACACGCCTTGCTCCAACCACAGGTTGTCCTCCAGACCGACCCGCACGTTGCCGCCGGCCAGCACCGCGGCGGCGACATAGGGCATCTGATCGCGGCCGAGACTGAAGCCGGACCAGTCCCAGTCGGGCGGTATGGCATTGACCATCGCCATGAAGGTATTCAGGTCGTTGGGTGCGCCCCAGGGCACCCCCATGCAGAGCTGCACCAGTGCAGGACTGTCGATCACACCTTCGTCGACGAGTTGCTTCGCAAACCACAGGTGGCCGGTATCGAAGGCTTCAATTTCCACCTTGACCGCCAGCTCGGTCATCATGCTGCCCATCGCCCGCAGCATGCCGGGGGTATTGGTCATCACGTAGTCGGCTTCGGCAAAGTTCATGGTGCCACAGTCGAGGGTGCAGATTTCGGGTAGGCACTCCGCCACGTGGCGCATGCGCTCGGTGGCGCCGACCATATCGGTGCCCGCCGCATTAAGGGTGAGGGGATTTTCGGTAGAACCGAACACAATGTCGCCGCCCATACCGGCGGTCAGGTTGAGCACCACGTCGGTTTTGGCATCGCGGATGCGGTCGGTCAGCTCCCGATACAGCTTGGGGTCGCGCGCGGCAACCCCGGTCTCCGGATCGCGGACGTGGCAGTGCACCACCGCCGCTCCCGCTTCGGCCGCCGCGATAGCACTGGCCGCGATCTGCGCCGGGGAGCGCGGGACATGGGGCGAGCGATCCTGGGTGCCACCCGAGCCGGTTACGGCGCAGGTGATGAACCCCTCTCGGTTCATCTTTAAAGGCATGCTGGTTCTTCGCAATCGAGTAGCGGGCGATTCTGGATGTGTCGCCGGGCGATTTCAAACGTGAGGTGTGCTTGTGGGCTCGTCGCGTCTACTTTAAAATGGTATCCGATTGAATACCATATCGATCGACGTCGCTAATAGTTGGTGTTGATCGATAGGTGAGGAGGTGTGACCTTTATGATGCGCAAGCAACCGGCGGATGCGCCGCAGCATAACCGGAAGTCGAATCAATTCCTGGAGAACCAAGCGGGGTATGTCCTCGCCGCAGCGATCCAGACCCGCGATCTCAGCGTGCGCGAGGTCGCGCGACGGGCCGGGACCTCACATGCCACGCTGATCGCCTACATAAAGGGCCGTAAATCCCCGTCGCTCAGTACGCTTGCGCGCATTGTCGATGCCTGCGATCTGAGTCTGGATGTGGCGCTGCGACCGCGTGTGCGGGGTACTCAGGGTCTGCCGCGCGGTGAAGAGCTGGCGCAGGTGTTGCGTCTAGCTGAGCAGTTCCCGGCGCGGCCACACCCGACGCTCGCCTATCCCAAGTTCCCACGCCGGCCGCTATGGACCTGATCGATAAAATTGTCGAGTGTCATCGCAGCCTGCGCGCGGCCGATCTGCCACATGCGTTTGGTGGCGCGTTGGCATTGGCGTGGTGCACGGCCAGCGCACGGGGGACCATCGATATCGACGTTAATCTGTTTGTTGGTCCTGAAGCCATCGCGCGCGTGGTGGCAGCACTGCCATCGGGGGTTGCCTGTTCTCAAGACGATATCGACGCCTTGCAGCGCGATCTGCAGCGCCGACTCTGGTGGGACCATACGCCGCTCGATGTGTTTCTCAACAGCACGGATTACCACGACGGATTGGCGGCGCGGAGTCGATGGGAGGAATTTGCCGGGGAGCGCGTGCCTTTCTTGAGTTGTGTCGATCTGGCGGTATTTAAAGTCTTCTTCGATCGCACCAAGGACTGGGCCGATCTCGAAGCGATGCGTGACGCCGGCACCCTGGACGGTCAGTTCGTCGCCGGGGTGATCAGCCACTACCTCGGTGTGGACGATCCTCGTCTAGCGCGCTTGTTGGAGCTGTCCGCCCGAGCCTAGTGGTTGGCATCACATATCATTCGCTGTCGGGTCTGCGCTATCCAGGCTCCATTTTTTTCCGCGCTCTGTCTTGTTAGGCTGCGGATGATCAATATAGGGGAGGGGTGCGCATGAAAATTCTGATCACGGGGATGAGTGGGTTGATCGGCACGGCGCTGCGCGCCCATCTGCAGGATGAGCACGATCTGACGGCTTACAATCGGTCCGCTCTCGACGGCGTGCGCTGCATTCGCGGCGACCTGCAGGACCTGACCACGTTACGTCAGGCCTCTGAAGGACAGGATGTGGTGATCCACCTCGCGGCGAAGATCGACGACAGCTACGGATGGGAGGCGTTGCGCGACACCAATGTCGAAGGCACCCGTAATGTCTTCGTCGCGGCCACCGAGGCCGGAGTACCCCGGGTGGTATTTGCGTCCAGCGGCGCCACCGTCGCGGGCTACGAACGTGAAGCACCATATCGCTCCGTGGTGGGCGATGGCCCGGCCCCCGCAACCTGGCCCCTCGTCAGCACCGCAGCGCCGGTCCGACCCGCTGGCATCTATGGCAGCACCAAAGTTTGGGGCGAAGCGCTGGCGCGCCACTACAGTGACACCTCGCAGTCGCAGTTCGTGTGTGTGCGTCTTGGCTATGTCAACGCCGAGGACCAGCCCGGGAGCGCACGGCAGCGCAGCGTCTGGTGCAGTCAGGCGGACGCGGTGCAGGCCTTTAGCCTGGCAGCCTTGGCTCCGATATCGGATCCTTACGCGGTATTCTTTGCGGGCTCCGCCAATCAGCGAAACTATCGCGACCTGGCGGCGGGGAAAGCGCTGGTGGGCTTTGTGCCACAAGATGGGGCGTAGGATCCGGGACCGACAGGGCGGGCATCAAAGTCGCTCTATTCCTGCAAAGTCGCACCGATTCGTTGAAAGGGTGAAGGGCGTCGCGTTTAGGTGAGCTCGCATCTATGCCGCGGCGTATGGTGATGCCACGTCATTGCAAAAAGAGCGCACCGATGTCTCGACAATCCCGTCCTGCTTCGTCTTTCCTTGTTCGTCGTTTGCTTTGCAGACCACAAATCCGCGGCGCACTGCTCGGTCTGTTGATACCGCTATGGGCGCTGGGTGCCTGGTTGTATGTGCAAATGTCATCGTATGATGGGATCGTCAGCGCCACTGCGATCGCGCAGTCAGCATCGGTGTTGGTTGCCCAGGGAAGAGGGCGGGTGGCAGAGGGAGAGGTGTATGAACGACATTAATTTATTGTACGTGGCGATCGATGGCGCGGCGTGCTTGCTCACGCTGCTTTTGGCCGCGCGCCTTGTGTCTCAGTCCCCTGACTATCGCGTGGCGGGACTGTTTGTGCTCTTGGCCCTGGGCGCGCTCGCCTACTTCATCTCCAGCCGTCACGACTATGGCGTGCTGATCGCCGAGCCGTATCGCCTGGATCTCGGCGGCTGGCACGCGCTGTTTAACATCGCGCGCAATGGCTCAGCGGGCGCCTTCATGTTGTTGTGTCACCTGGTATTTCGTGATGAAACACGCTTACCCAGGGTGTTGTCGTACTTGTTTGTGCTGCAAATCCTGCTCGAAGAACCCCTCGAAGTTCTGTTCGCGGGCAGCGTGGGCGAAGGTGTGGCCCACACCTTATTGTTCGAAGCTTTGCCCTCGCTGCTGCAGACCTGCTTTTTGGGTATGGCGTTCTACTGGATGATCGCCAGCTCTGCCGGCGACCTCGTCATACCGCGACGGCGGGCGCGGGTGCTGGTGGCTTCCATCTACAGCGTGCAGGGTCTGCTGTCGTTGATCTTCGAACGGGTGGCCTTTGGTCTGCAGTGGATCTCATACGATTGGCAGTATCCGATTCACGTGGCTCTGGTGGGTTTTGGGGTACCGCTGAGTGCGGTCATACTGTTCGCCAGCTTCTCCCCCAATCTGCGTCTGGTGCTGGGGGCTACACGCCCGCGGCCACCGATCGAGGCGGGAGCGGCGGCGCAAAACGATGCCCAGGCGCGCGATGCACGTTCGGTTCGGGCTGCGCTTGAAGAGGAGCAGATATATCGACAGCCCGGGTTGAGCGTACGGGACCTTGCGCAGCATCTGGTCGTGCCGGAGTACCGGCTGCGGCAGGTGATCCACGAGGAGTTGGGATTTCGCAATTTCAGTGCGCTGCTGCATCACTACCGGGTGGGTGAGGTCGCGAAAGGCTTGCAGGATGCGGCGCAAAACCGCACGCCGGTACTCACGCTGGCGCTGAGCGCCGGGTATCAATCGATCAATCCCTTCAATCGCGCCTTCCGCGAACTGCATGGTATGACACCGACCGAGTATCGCAGACGCACACAAACTATGGTCGATTCCTGCAATACCCCCTCGCAAAACACAATCGGTGAGGTCGATTGAATTTTTGACCAGCAACGGGTGAGCCATCGGCGTTAGGGTGAAGGCACGTTTTGATGCCAAGGACCCATCCGATGACAACTGCGTTTATCTCCTGCCGGGGTCTGTCCCACGGCTACTCTCGGGGCGGCCAGCCCGTACCGGTAATCAATAAACTTGACTTGAAAGTACAGCGGGGTGACTTTGTGGCGCTGATGGGGCCGTCCGGCTCCGGCAAGAGTACGCTGCTCAATCTGCTCGGCGGGCTCGAGCGTCCGGATGCGGGCGAGCTGCTGGTCGATGGGGTGAATGTTGGTACCCTACCGGAGTCCACCCTGGCGCACTGGCGTGCGCAGACCCTCGGCTTTGTGTTCCAGTTCTACAACCTGATCGCCGTTTTGAGCGCCCAGGACAATGTGGCGCTGCCGTTGCTCCTCACCGATTTGAAGCGGCGCGAGCGGCAAGCACGCAGTGCGGCCGCCCTGGAACTGGTGGGTATGACAGCCCGAGCGAGGCACAAACCCGCGCAGCTATCGGGCGGCCAGCAACAACGCGTGGCCCTGGCCCGCGCGATTGTGGCCGATCCCGCCTTGCTCGTATGTGATGAACCAACCGGCGATCTCGATCGGCGCAGCGCGGATGAAGTGCTGGCGCTGCTCGGCGAACTCAATCAGACCCTCGGCAAGACCATCGTGATGGTGACCCACGATCCCCGCGCCGCTACCCATGCATCGACGGTGTGGCATATGGATAAGGGCCAGCTACGCCCCGAGCTGGAGGCGGCGGTATGAGTTGGGCGGGATTGTTAGCCGCCTATCTTGGGCGCAATAAGCTGCGCACAACGCTCACGGCGCTTAGTCTCGCCTGCGCATTTGTGCTCTTTGGTTTGTTGCAGCCGCTGCGTGTGGTGTTCAACGAGGGGGTGCAAAGCGCACCGGATGCGCGTTTGATCGTCGCCCCCAAGCACTCCGCAACGGATATGCTGCCGGTCGCGCATGCGGCTGCGATCGCTTCTCTGCCCCAGGTTAATAAGGTGGCCCATATCACATGGTTTGGTGGTACCTATCGGGACGGCGCCTACTTCTTCCCACAATTTGCAGTCCCTCCGCAGTCTTTTCTGGCGATCAATCCGGAACTGCGGTTGGACCCAGATCAGCGGGAGGCGTTTTCCCAACTGCGAACCGCGGCGATAGTGGGGCGCGCGACCGCAGAGCGGTTCGGTTGGCAGGTCGGTGATCGGATCGCGCTGATACCCAACATCTGGCACAACCGCGACGGTGGTGCCTGGCCGTTTGAGTTGGTGGGGATCTTCGATAGCGCCAACACCTCCCTTCTCGGCGATGATGGCTTCTACTTCAACTACGACTACTTCGACGAATACCGCGCGTTTGCGCATGGCAGCGTGGGCACTTTTGTGCTCGACGTCCACAACCTCGATGACTTGGCGAGCACCGCCGCCGCCATCGATGCATTGTTTGCTAACTCCAGTGCCGAGACGCGCACTCAGAACAGCGGCGAATACGCGCTGAGCTTTGCGCGTCAGATGGGGGAAGTAGGCATTCTAGCGACGTTGGTGTTGGGCGCCGTGTTTTTTACGCTGCTGTTGGTGACGGGTCATACGATCAGCCGGTCGCTCGATGAGCGTCGGGCAGAGGTGGCGGTGCTGCGCGTCCTCGGTTTTCGTCGCCTCCCCATCGCCGCGCTGTTGCTGGGTGAGGTGGTGACGTTGGTCGTTTTGGCGGCCGTGTTTGGTCTCGCGTGCGCTTATGTCATCGGCGTCCAGGCCCAGGTCTGGTTGCCGCAGCTCGCCCAGATCGGCGGGTTGGTAGTTGCGCCACAGATCGTCGCGCAGGGTTTGGCGATCGCTGCCTGCATCGCCCTTGGTTTGAGCACTGCACCCTTGGTCAGAGTTTTGCGCCGGTCCGTGGTACCGGCGCTGCGAGCGGAGGGCTAGGTTATGTCGAAGATTTCTAGACTGTTTGTGCTCGGTCTGCGGCTCTTGGCGGCGCGACCTGCGCCAGGTCTGATTATCCTGTTCGGTGTGGCGGGTTTGGTCGCGGTGAGCACATCACTTACCGCCATCGCGAGCGCCTTTCAAGCCACGTTCGACAATACCGGCGATGCGGATCGCGCCATCATCTTGCGCGCTGGTTCCACTTCGCAGATCAACGGCAATATCCCTCTGCTCCAGCACGATGTGGTCAAGCACTTTCCGGAGATCGCACGCCAGGACGGGGTGCCACAGATATCGCGCGAGACCTACGTCAGCGTCCGCATGCCGTTGCACAACGGCGAGGACGCTTCGTTGCCGCTGCGCGGGGTTGGTGCGGTGACCTATCAGGTCCGCAGCGAGGTTAATATTGTGGCGGGTAGGGAATTGATTCCCGGCAAATATGAACTCCTGATCGGAGATCGGGCGGCCGCGATGTTTGTCGGATTTGAGCTGGGTGCCGAAGTGCGTATCCGCGGGCAAGCCTGGACCGTTGTGGGTGTATTTGCCGCGCAGGATCGTACCGTTGCTTCAGAAGCCTGGGTTGATGAGCGACTTCTCGCCCAGACCTGGGGGCGGGGCGAGACCTTCTCGACCATGCTGGTGCGCCTCACCAGCGCCGATGCGTTTGTGGCGCTGCAAACACGTATCAGCGACGATCGCCGCCTAACGCTTTCGGCATACAACGAGCGTGCGTTCTATCGCAATCTGAGTGCCGGCACCACCGGCTTGATCACGGGCATCGGTTGGCTTGTGGGAGTGGTGATGGCCCTCGGCGCGCTGGTCGCCGCGTTCAACACCATGCAGACCGCGCTGCAGATGCGCACCCGGGAGATGGCGGTGTTGCGCGCGCTAGGATTTGATCGTGGGTCGATCCTGCTGGCGGTGCTCTTGGAGTGTGCGTTGCTCAGTTTGTGCGGCGCAGGTCTTGCCTTGCTGTGCGTCTACGTGTTGCTCGACGGCGAGATGCTTAGCACTGTTGCCGCCACCACCACGTCCGGCGCCCGCGTGGCGTTTCGTTTTGATCTCACATCCGCGGCAATCTGGCAGGCCCTGTGCCTCGGCTGCGGGGTAGGTGTGCTCGGCGGCTGGTTGCCCGGTTGGCAGGCCGTACGTCGTTGGCTTCCCGGTGCCCTCAAAGGGGTTTGAGTCCTGGCCGGGGTGCCTCGAAGCACGCGATCAAGTTAAAGGCGCAGTGCCGTGGAGAAGTCCGGTACGCCCGCCCATCTGCCGGGATCGGTCGCGCGCATGACCGCGATCGTCTTGATCACCTCGGGATTCGCCAGGCCGTGAGGGGCTGTGCCGGTCAACGCAAAGACGATGTTCTCCGCCTGTCGAATCGCGCAGTCGGCCAGAAACACCGGCGAGAAACCGGCGATGTGGGGGGTGACCACACAGTTGGGCAGACTCAAGAGTGGGCTGTTCGAGGGCACCGGCTCGATTTCGGTCACGTCGAGCGCAGCGGCTTCGATGGTGCCGGAACGCAGCGCGTCAGCGAGCGCGTCGCCATCGATGATCGGGCCGCGCGCGGTGTTGACCAGGATGGCGGTAGGTTTCATTTTCGCCAACGCGTGCGCGTCGATCAGGTGGCGTGTCTCCTCCGTGGCGCTGGTGTGGATGCTGATGTAGTCGCTGCCTGCTAACAACTCGTCCAACTCAACCATTCTAACACCGTAGATATCGGCCGTTAGTTGCGGCACGTAAGGGTCGTACGCCACGATCTCCGTCGGACCGAAGCCGCGCGCCCGCTGGGCGAACGCCCGCCCGATATTGCCGAAGCCGATCACGCCCACGGTGTGCCCGGCGATACGGCGCACCCGCTTGAAGTATTCGGCGGTCAACTTCGGCTGCTCCGCCCAGGCCCCCGCTCGGGTGGTGGAGATGGCATCGTGCAGGACGCGGGTCATGCTCAGCAACAGCGCCATCGCATGGTCTGCGACTTCGTTGGTGTTAGAGCCGGGGACGTTGCACACCAGCACACCGAGTTCGGTGGCCGCCGCCAGATCGATGGAATCCACCCCCACCCCGAAACGGCTCACCACTTTGAGTTTTGGACAATTCTCCAGCACCCGCCTGGAGGTCAAAGGCATGACGCCGACTTGGGCACCATCCGCGTCGTGCATCAGCTCGATCATGTCGTCTTCGGTTTTGACGCGTCCTTGAACCACTTCGAATCCGGCGGCTTCAAATAGATCGAAGCGATAGATGCTTCCCGGGTTGACGGCTATTTTCATACTTGCTCCCCTGCCTGTGCGTGTGCGGATGTTACGCAATAACCCCGCCCTCGTTAAGGCCGGCGCGATTCAGCCGGGATAGTCCACCAGTCGCCACTGCACGCCGCATATGTTCAGGTGCTCAAAGCGCGGTGCTCCGGGGACGCGCCAGAGATCGATGCCCACAACCCCGGTGCGGTCATCGCTGGCCGGGACAAAGCGCATGGTCTGGTGGTCCGCCAGGTGTAGAATTGCGGGATTGTCTGGGTCGAGTTCACAACCGGCATCCAGGCCGTTTAGCCAGCGTCGGCAGAGCTCTGTCGGATCGAGGTTCTTGACCGCAATTTCCACCGCCGCAAAGCCGTAGGTCACGCCGCCATGGGGGCGGGCGTCCACGCCGTTCTGCCAGGTATTGCCCGCCGGGTAGTAGGCACCCTTGTTGCGCGGAAACGTATCCTGCCCCGGCCAGTTCTCCTGAATCTCGGCCAGAGTGCCGAAATCCCCGGGATGGAACTGCACGTTGACCCCTGATACAGATCCGGCTTTCTTCGGCAGCGGTGTGCCCAGTTCGTAACGCCCGGCTTCAACACCCGCGAGCCCCGATCCCGGGGTGCCGGGACAGATGTTCCAATCGCCGGCCACTATCCCTATTCCTGAACCTTGTTGCGCCATCGAGACGGAGGCCACCGCGACGTCCGGCACCTGTACGATCGCCATGTAACCACAGTCACCGTTACGCTGTAGAAGGCGGGTCTGGGTGGTCGAATTGGCCCACGCCCGGTCGCTCGGGCTGACCGTTTCGAGGAAGCTGTCGCCCAGACGTATGTGGGTGTTGGTCAGGTTGCCGCCCGCCGCCATGCGCGGGTCGCGGAACACCACGGGCGCATCAAACGCGTTGCACAAGAGGTTGGACGTCCAGTCCAGATCGTGGGCAAGCAGACAGATCTGGCGGATGCGTAGGCTGGGGTCGATGGGCATGGGTGGGCTCCCTGTGTGAGATGTCTCTAGGTCTCATGGTTCGAGCGCTGGCATTGTCGCTGTCCCAGCGGCGTCCTGATTATCATAACCGCAACGCCACCTGCCGCGTAAAGACTCTTCCCTTAGCGGCGCGGTGCCGACCCTAAAGGGCAAGACAGTACTCGCGGCTCAGGGTATAACTGGCGGATTGTTGGCTGGATGGTGACCGCATTGAATCATATAGAGACCTCGATGCTCGCGGATGTGTACGTATTGCAGTGGTTGCAGGGTGACGTACCCGCCGTGGGGCTGCGGGCGCTGGATCTTGCGGGGCAGATGGGACTGCGACTGGGAGCGCAGGTTTCGGTGCATGACGCGTTTGAGACGCCCGCTGTTGGGAGTTTTGTCAGCCGCGACAAGCAGGTCCACGAAGGTACCCTCGGTGCTTGGCTGGCCGGACCGGGCCTGCGTGTGGTGCTGATGGTGGCGAGCGATCCCGACGAGGTGGTTCTGCCACCCGATACCTGTGCGGTGATTTTAGGCGTGGAGGCGCTCGCCAGCGAAGCGACGCTGTTCGCCAGCTCCGGACTGGCGGACCTGCTCGGCGATCCGCAACGGGCGCCGTTGATCCCGCGTGGAGAATACGGCGCCGGCACGGTCGCCTACGGCGTGCTCGCCGGGTTGACGGCTTTGGTGGCCAAACGACGGCGCACCGGTCTGCCGGATGTCGCGCGTGTGGACGCGACCGGCGTGCTGAGTTGGGTGAACTGGAAAGCGGCGGCGGCGGGCGGTCTCGGGGCCGAGGTAAGGCGCGAAGGCGATAACGCGGAGTGGCCGGTCATCGCCTGTGCGGACGGTCACGTTGCGCTGGTGTACCAGCAGCGGGACTGGCCGCAGATTGTGGCGATGGTCGGGGATGAACGTCTGGGCGATGAACGTTTCGCTCGCCCTCGGCAGCGCGCACAGCACCGTGATGAGTACATGGAGATGATCAGCAGCTGGGCGGCGACGCGCAGCAAAGCGCAGATCATGGAGCAGTTTTTGGCCCGCGAGATTCCGGCTGCCCCAGTCATGACCGCAGCGGATTTGCTTACCGATCCGCTGCTGCTGCATCGCGACGCGTTCAGCACGGTGGGCGACACCTTGAGCCCGCGGCTGGCCCATCGCGTTGCCGCGCACAGCGCGGATAAGTTTCCCACCTCAACCACCGCCGGAGAATTGCCCCTGTCCGGCCTCACGGTGCTCGACCTCGGGATCATCACCGCCGGCGCAGGCGTATCGGCGCTGCTGGCCGATTTGGGCGCCGAGGTGCTCAAAGTTGAGTCCCACACGTATCCAGATCCGTTCCGCCAGTGGGCGGGGGAGGCCGTATCGCCGTTGTTCAAGTGCAACAACCGCAATAAACATGGGCTCGCGCTGGACCTGAAGGATGCGCAGGACAAAGCCCGCTTTCTCGAATTGGTCGCGCGTGCGGATGTGGTGGTGGAGAACTTTCGCCGCGGTGTGCTGGATCGACTCGGACTGGGCTACGAAGCCCTCCGGGCGGTCAATCCCGGCATCATGCTGGCCTCGATCTCGGGGCAGGGGCTTAGTGGCCCCGGTTGCGGTGCCAGTAGCTTCGGTTCCACCTTGGAGGCATCCTCCGGTTTCTCCGCCCAGGTTAGTTATGACGAGGGTGTGCCGTACATCACCGGCAGGAACGTGAACTACCCGGATCAGACCGTGGTGTTGTATGCGGCTGCGGTCATCGCCGCGGCACTCTCTCAACCCAAACGAGGGATGCACCTGGATATTTCGCAACGGGACGTGGCCGTATTTCTTGCCGGTGCGGATATAGAGCGCGTGTCCGCCGGCGAGGCGGGGGCACCACAGGCAAATGGCCGCGCGTATCGAACCGCCGATGGCGACTGGCTGGCCTTTGATGATACGGCGGTGGCGCTGGAGCCCTCCGCCGATGCTTGGGTCGCCGCGCGCAGGAGCGCTGAGGCGATCGCCGAACTTGCGCGCCACGGTGTCGGTGCTGCGTTGGCACTCCTCGGTTCGCAGATGTATGCCGCGCAAACGGCGGCCGCTCACGATGTGTTTGCCACCAGCCCCGACGGCGCGATGGTCAAGGGTTTTCCATTTCAGTTGGTCAACGCGCCATTCTCAGTGCGTCTTAACTCACCCGAGGTAGGCGAGCACACCGACCAGTTCGTCTAAGGACCTGCAAAGGCGTGCGTTCCCACACGCCGCTTGCGCCTAGAGCGGATGCACGCGAACGGGTAGCTCGGTGTACCCCTTGATGAAGTTGGACAGGGAACGCTCTGGTTTGCCAACCACCTCTATATTGTGAAAGCGCTGTTGGATCTCTTCCCACAACACCCGTAGCTGCATCTCGGCGAGGCGATTGCCCATACAGCGGTGCAGTCCAAATCCGAAGGACACGTGGGCACGGGCGTTGGGCCGATCGATGATCAGCTTGTCGGGCTCCTCGAAAACCTTGGCATCGCGATTGCCGGACACGTACCACATCACCACCTTGTCGCCTTTCTTGATCTGCTTGCCGCGAAACTCCACGTCTTCCAGCGCGGTGCGTCGCATGTGGGTCAGGGGCGTCTGCCAGCGGATAATCTCGGCCACCATGTTGGGGATGAGCCCGACGTCCTCGCGCAGTTTGTCGTATTCCTCGGGAAACTGATTGAGCGCCCAGACGCCGCCAGAGATCGAGTTGCGGGTGGTGTCGTTACCACCCACGATCAGCAGCATGACATTGCCCAGCAATTCCAGTGGCGGCATGTTGGCGGTTTCCGGATTTTGCGCCAGCATGGTGATGAGATCGAAGCCATCATGTTTGGGATCGGCGCGCTCGGCAAACAGATCTTGGAAAACGCCGAGGCAGTTCTGTAGTTCCGTTCGAGTCTCGTCCCAGGAATCGACCAGGCCTGACTTCGGACCGAGCGTGGCGATGTCCGACCAGAAGGTCAGCTTGCGCCGCTCTTCGAACGGAAAGTCGAACAGGGTGGCCAGCATCTGGGTGGTCAGCTCGATGGACACCGCCTGTACCCAGTTGAATTCTTCGTCCAGGGGCAAGCTCTCCAGGATCCCGATTACCCGTGAGCGTATGAGGGACTCCATTTCTGCGAGATTGCGCGGGCCGACCACCGGGGAGACCACCTTGCGTTGCTGATCGTGCTTGGGTGGATCCATGGCGATAAAGCTCGATGAGTTGCCATCCGCGGGCGAATCGATGATCGTGATGTTGTGCTCGGAGGAAAACCGTTTGTGGTCGGTGTCTATCGCCTTAATTTCTTCGTGGGTGGTCACAGACCAGTACGGCCCGTAGCGGCTATCGGCGTGGTAGTGGACGGGATCTTCGTCGCGAAGGCGCGCAAAGAAGGGCCAGTGAGCGTCAGCCTTGAACAGATGCCAGTTGGAGACGTCCAGATCTTCCAGCTCAGCCGTGCGGGCGTACTCCGCCGCGCGTTCCCTGGTGATCGACTCGTAGTCGAGGGTGGTCATCTGGTCGTCGAGCATCCCTTATCCCCTGTCTTGCTAACCGGTTTAGTTTACGTGGAATGACCGTGTATACAAACCGTCTGCAAAGTGGATTGTTCAGCGCTGTTCCAGCAGTCTGGGATCAATGCGGTAGCCCATGCCGCGTACGGTTTCGATAAACGGCGCTTCGTCGGTGCCGATTTTTTCCGCAGGCGCCCGATATACGCATCGACCACGTTGGTCAGCGGGTCAACATCCAGACCCCAGATGTTGTTCAAGACGCGTTTCCTAGAATACAGGCGTTCCGGGCGTAGCATGAATAGTTAGAAGATCGCCAGCTACTTAGCCGTCATCTTGACCGCCTCTTCGCCGAGCTTGCCGGTCAGTTGGAACTCGCCGCCATGGGCCTCGATGATGGCCTTGGCCACGGGGAGACCCAGACCGGAGCCGTTGCTCACGTGCTGGGCGCCGTTGCCGCGATAGAAGCGCGAGAACACCTGCGCGGCTTCCTCTTCGTACAGGCCGATGCCCGAATTCTGGATGGTCAATTGGGCGGTACTGCCGTTTTGCCCGACCGCGACGTGAACTTCCTGGCCGGATTCGGAGTAGCGCAGCGCACTGTCGAGCAGGATGTTGGCCACCTGGACCAACCGGCTCGAATCCGCGAACGCGATTTGACCGCTGGGTTCAGACCGTGCGGCTGGTGTCGGACAGAGGATATTTCAAGCCGGTCGCACAGTTGAACAACACGCTGGTGTCATTCCGGTCGATCAAGCCGTCCCTCAGCGCCCGTTGCCACGCGACGTAGGTCGCCGCGCTTTCCGGACACATCAGGAGCCCATCCCTGGTCGCGACGTGGTCGCGCGCTTGCAGAATCTCGGCGTCGCTGACTGCGAGCGCAGCTCCGCCCGAGTCCCGCACGGCGCGCAGGATCAGAAAGTCGCCGACCGCTGCCGGAACACGGATACCGGCGGCGAGCGTGTTTGCATCGCGCCATACCTCGGCATGTTCG
>JBCCHL010000011.1:0-40860 GCA_039028775.1 Pseudomonadota bacterium
TCAGCTCGGTCGATCCCTGCTGGTCGATGAAGAGCGCCCCCAGGTTGTGAGAGAAGAAGCATTCGTTCACGCCGACGTTGGCTTGTGCCGTGGTGCCCCCATCGAGGTAGATGGCCGTGGTGTCGTCTGAGGGCAAGTTTGTGGTCAGCACCACGGACTTGAAGCGTGGCCCCACAAACGGATTGAGCACCAACTCGCCGATCCGCGACAGTTCGCCCAGGCCGGCCAGGAGGACCAACGGGATCTGCAACACCTCGCTATCCGCGTTGGTCTGCGCACGCGAGGAGAATCCCTGGCCGCGCAGAAATTCGGCCATCACCCCCGCGATCTGGGCGCCGCGAATATACCCGCGCATCGATTGGCAGCCGGAGATCCAATCATCGCCGCTTGCTCCCTCCATCGTGTCGTAGCCCTGGTCGATCAGCATGACCACCGCATATCGATGGCGCATCTCGATCTCTTCGCCTGCGGCGTTGTGGGAATACCAGGCATAGCGCGGAATTTCGCAGATGCCGGTCAGATCCGCGCCGAGGTGATAGCTCAGCGCTTTGATCGCCGCCGTGTTGCGTTGCGGATCGTCCAGGTCGGGATTGGCTTCGGTAGCGACCTCACCATCCTGATGCGGCACCATGCAGCGTAGCTGCGGCATCATGCCTTGGGTCAACGGATGTTTGACCGCAAACCGTTGGACTTCTTGTTGGGCTTTGTTGCCGAGATCACCGCTGCGCGCGCGTTGAAAAAACTCCGCACGTTTAGGTACCCGCGGGACCTCGTCCGCGAAGATCAAGGTGGTGGGCGTAGCGACGCGCTTCACCTGCTCCATCGGGTAGAAACTCTCGTGCGCGGGGCGGCGGGCCCGACGGCGCTGCTCGCGTCCCGATCGCGCACCGTTGATGCCCAACCAGTGCTGCAGAGGGTTCACGGTCGCAGCGCTGGCCAGCGGGGGATCGACCTGCAGCGCGTAGTCTGTGACAACAGCGATGGTGATCGGCTGTCCGGGCAGAAACGGACTGCGTATCCGCTCCCCATCCCACAGGGCGATGCCGGCGTTAACCGCCAGGGTGTCCAGACACACGGAGGTTGCCTGCGGATGATGACATTCGGCCGCAAATCCCAGCGCATGGATATGCCCCATGAGCGACAGGGCAATCTCCAGCGCCCGCACGTAGGCGAGATCGCCCTGTGCATCGGCGACCCAGGCGTGCGCGAGGTTGTCCGGGTCGATCGCGCGACCAGGAAATACCTGCAGTACCAACGCGCAGCTGCGCTGCGTTAACGGCTGCTCGTACCACACCCAGTCGGGCACCTCACAGACGCCTACGTGATCCGCATCCAGATAGTAGGCGGCACCTTTGAGCTCGCGACTGCGGATGTTTGGTTCGGTGCTGCCCGCGCCGCGCGGGGCACTCGCACGGGACGCATGGGTGACGAAGAGATCGCGATAAAATTCGGCCGTGCGCCCCAGCGGGCTGGCGCTGGATACCCACGCACGTGCCCTCGCGGTCAGACGCTTGTGCAGCGGGGGACCGTGGGCCAAAGCTTCGAATGGGTACGGTCCAAGCTCCACGCCTCTGCGTTCGGACCTGCTGCGGATGATGTTAAAAACGGCGGAGCGCTCCGGTCAGGGGGAATTCTCGTCGATGCGTAGTATTCCATCGCCGTGGTGTGGTTGACAATTTGTGAGCGGCACAAAAAAAGGGGTCCCGATGGGACCCCTTCGATCTGTGTTCACACGCGCTGCGGCGTGTGCACAGTTTCTTCTATTTTGCGTCGCTTAGAACGCGTAGGTCATACGACCGTAGAAGAAGGTGCCGTTGAAGCCGTAAGGCGTGAACTGGCTGTAGGGCAGACCCAGGATACGCGGCGGTAGCGTACCGCAGCTACCGGTGCCACAACCCTGCTCGTCACCCACGTTGCGGACGCCGAAGGTCACGTCAGCGTTCTCGGAAATGGTTGTTGCCGCTTCCAGATCGATGACGTAGGCGTCGTCAAAATCGCCGCCCGCTTCGTTGTCGTAGTACTCGCCGTAGAAATTGATGCGCGCCAGGAAACGCCAGTTTTCGACGTTGTGGTTCGCGGTCAGGTTCCAACGAGTGCCCGGGACACCATCTTCGATCAGCTGCACACGGTTGTTGTTCAACAAGGTCGGATCACGATCGGTGACATCGGTAGAAGTGCTGTTGAACGCCAGGTTCCAGGTGGTGGTGCCACCCAGCCACTCGGTGTCCGCGCTGATCACCACATCCACACCGGAGGTGTTGGTGTCGAACTGGTTGGTGAAGAAGCGGAAGTCGGCGATGTCAGACGCATCGATGCCTTGACCGGCCAACAGAGCGAGGTCCGCAGGGGTGAGGCTGAAGTCGCTGGACAGGCTCAGACGATCTTCTACGTCGATATCGAAGTAGTCGATGGTGACGTCGAAGGGGCCGGCTGAGAAGTACACACCGATGGTGAAGTTGGTGGATTCTTCCGGATCCAGCACGCTACCACCGCGCAGCAGGGCTGCGGGGCTGGTCGGTGGGATCACACCCTGGTTGGTCAGGACGCCGCCGACAATCTGCGTAGAGATGTTGGAGGCATTGGACTGACCCGGGGTCGGTGCCTTGAAGCCGGTGCTGACCGTGGCGCGGACGCCTGCGTTGTCGTTGATCGCGTAGTTGGCGCCCAGCTTGAAGTTGGTGGTGGTACCGAAGTCATCGAAGTCTTCGAAACGTACCGCACCCTGCAGCAGCAGGTCTTCGTTGGCGTAGAACTCGAGGTCAACGTAGGCCGCGTAGTTTTCACGCTCCCAGGAACCCGAGATCTGCGGAGAGAAGCCGGGGAAACCGTTGGTGGAGGTAGAGAAGCCTTGGACACCCAGGCCGCCATCGATGTAGGACTCTGCTTGACCGGCGCCGATGGTGAACTCCTCGGTACGCCACTCCACACCAAAACCGAGATTCATGTTATCGCCCAGCGGCATAGAGAAGTCAGCGTTGATGTTGAAGTCTTCCTGCTCGTACAGACCCGGATCGAAATCACGCGGAGTCTGCGGGCCGAGGCTGGCGTTGACCGTGTTGTTGATCACGAAGTCTGCTTCGCTGTTGCCCCAGTAAGCGGACACGCTCCAGTTGAGACCGTTTTCGGCTTCGCCACGCAGTCCGATCAAGAAGGATGCATCGCTGACCTCGCCACCGAAATTGGGGGTAAAGCCGCCGGTGATCAGCTCCTGGAAGTTGAAGCAGTTCGGGTCGGCCTGCACTTGCCCGAAGGCAGTGGCATCCGGCACCAGGTTGGTGATGGGAACAACAGGGCAGTCAACGCCATCGCCGGTCCCGAGCAGCGGGAACGCAGAGTTGTCCTGACCGACCGGGCCCGGGGTCAGATCGCCGATCAACAGAGTCGCGCCGCCGTCGCCGCTGTAAACGCCACCACGGTTGGTGGGATTACGATAGTAGAAGCCGCCGAGTACGTCTTTGTTGTTGTAGTTGGCGGTACCAAAGAGCTCAACACCATCGGCGATATCGGCGCCGAAGTTGGCCCACAGCTTGTAGTCGCCGTCGATTTCCGGCGTTCCCCACACCTGTGCGGGATTGCTGACATTCTGGTAGCCGGCCGCGATCAAGGCTGCGGCGTCAGCGCGCTGTACGGAGCGATCGGTTGCGTCAGCTTCAGACCACTCTGCGGAGAGATTGATGAAACCGGTTTCACCCAGTGCAAAGCCTTTGTTTACACCAAAAGAAATCTGGTCGCCGTCACCTTCGGAGTACTGACCGTACTTCACTTCGAAAGAACCTTCCGAGTTGGAGTTCTTCAGGTTGAAGTTGATCACCCCTGCGATAGCGTCCGAACCGTACTGGGCCGCTGCACCGTCGCGCAGGACTTCAACGCTGCGCAGAGCGATCGACGGGATGGCGGCGATGTCAGGGCCTTGCGAGCCGTCGGACAGACCGTTACCCAACCAAGTGATCACCGCCGCGCGATGGCGGCGCTGGCCATTGACCAGTACCAAAGTGTGGTCCGGGGCCAGACCGCGCAGGTTCGGCGGACGCACCAGCGTGGCCGCATCGCTGATCGGCTGATCGTTGACATTGAAAGAAGGTACTACGTTACGCAGCAGGTTGGCGGTGTCGACACCGCCTTGATTGATGAAGTCATCTCCAGAAATGACATCCACGGGAGCGGTGGAGTCGGTGGTCGAACGTGGCTTACCACGGGTGCCGATCGTCACGACTTCTTCGATCACTGTATTGTCAGCTTGCGCCATATCTTGCGCGCGGCTGGGTACAGTCAGGAGCGTTAGCAGGCTTGCAATAGCAATTGCCAGGCCTACCTTAACCCTTTGATTTAAGACCATATTTCGTCTCTCCGATATTGAGTAAAACCGCTTTGAAATAATTCGTAATATATTGCGGCGGCGCGATTTTACGCCTGAATTTGCCAAAGTCCATACTAAAATTGCTGGACAATATTCGGCGTTTAAGCCCGCGTTCTCCAAGTTCTAATCGGGGCGCGTTGCAGCAGAACGTGACGCTGTTAAGCGTCTGTTTTTGCGCATAGACTGCGCCTTCATCAGCCCCATCACCCAAACGAGGAGCGCGATTTGATACCTGTGAACAGCCCGCTGGTGGTTTTGCACGGAGACGAGATGGCACAGGTGGCTTTCCAACAGATTCTCGAACAGTTTGTGCACAGCAAGCTCGACATCGAACTCGTGGAAATCGATCTCTCAGCGCCCAATCGTCTTCTGACCAATGGTGAAGCGGTGCGCGATGCCATCGCGGCCCTGAAGACGCATGGGGTGGGTATCAAGAATGCGGGGATGACGGTCAATCGCGACCAGTTCGATAGCTTGTTAAAAGAACACCCTGAAGTCGATGCCCAAAAGCTCGACCCGCTCGCTACCAAGTCACCCAACGGAGCTATCCGCAAGGGGATCGAGGGCAACATCACCCGCGAAGATATCAGTTTCGCGAATATTGCGTTGCGCCCCCCCGAGTGGATAGGCCGCGACATTGCGGTCGACACCATGGACAAAGGCGGCTTGATAGATAGCTATAACGAGCTTTCGGCGGCAACCGGCATCTTGCGGCTGATGTTTGTCGGCGCCAGCGGTAACCCGGTCGAATTGCACCGACGCAAATTGTACCGCGGCGACCCATGGCTGCTCGCGAGTAACGACCTGCAGGCGGTGCGGTCGTGGGCGCACAATTTCTTTCAACGCGCCATCGATGAAAAACGCGATGTCTATCTGGGCTTGAAAGACACGGTCATCCCGGGCTATGACGGCGTCATGCGTGCCGCGATCGAGCAGATCTACAATGACAGTTATGCAGATCGGTTCGCAGCGCTGGATCTTTCTTATACCTACGGCTTGATCGACGCTCAGGCAGCTTCTATTGTCGCCAATCCCCCGCAGCGCGCGCTGTGGGGGGTGCCCGATAACACCAGCGGCCGCAAGCTGTATAAATTGGTCGAAGAGCTGCGTTTGTTCGGCATTGCACAACGACGTTCCCACGTGTCGATCTCGCGCATGAGCGCCGGTGGGGGCGACCAATATGGTTCGTTCAATGCACCGATCCTCGAAGATGGCATCCTGAAAGTCATCGTGGATGGGGAAGAGAAACATGCTCGTGAAGTGAAACAGGGCGATCCGATCCTGCTGATGTCCAACGACAAGCGGGCGATCGAAGATTGGGTGACCCAGGTTTTTCGTGATGCATCCCTCAATGACAAAGAGGTCTACTTCGGTCTGAAGCGCGAATATATGCCGTATGATGAAGTGTTCAGTCGGGTGATCGCCGATACCCGTCGTGCACTGGCGGAGCAAGATACCCCACCGCCGTCCTACATGATCATGCGACCTTCGAGCCAACTGAAGAAGATGATCACCGACCCACCCCGCAATGCACTTTATCCGGCGCAGAACCTGGATGGCGATATCTTCTCGGACATCGCTGCGGCGCTGGGCGGCAGCCTCGCCACCGCTTCTTCGGTCATCGAGAGTAAGGACGGCACAATGCTGTTCGAGGCACCCCATGGTACCGCGCATGATCTGTACCAAATCTATCTGGAGAGCGACGGTAAAACCGCGTTGTTCAACTCCTCCGCGTTACTTTATGCGTTGGCCAACGCTCTGCAGACCATCGGTCGGCGGGAAGATAATGACCAAGTCCGGGCATACGCCCGCGCCCTCAAAGACGCCCTGATCGCCACGGTCGATAGCGGCACGATCACCGGTGATCTCAAAGGCAAGACCCTCAAGCCTGAGACCGAAAACGTGGTCGACATGTTTGGTTTTCTCGATGCGGTCGAAGCCGAACTGCTGACCAGGCTGGCCTGATCCCCGACACTTTCCGAACCCGGGTTAACGAGGGTGTCGATGCAAAATCGACATGTGAATCTTTACCCCAATTTTTCATTCTGCTTCTCAGAACTTGCTTAAATTTGCCTGACAATAAAAATGGAGGAGAAGTATGAACGCATTTATTCAATCACTTTCTGACATGATCGCCAACGTACTGCCCGGTGCTTTGGGTAACGCACTGGTGGGGCTTGCGATTCTGGTGGTCGGGCTCTTCATCGTACGCCTGATCGCCAATCTGTTTGGCCGTTTGCTCGGCAAGGTGGACTTTCTTGCCAACACCGGTGGCGACGGGGGGCGGAGCCTGGTGCCGCCCATCGTCTCACTGATCAAAGGGGTGCTGACCATCTTTGTGCTGATGGCGGTACTCGAACACTTCGGCCTCACCGACGTGCTGGCGCCGCTGCAGGATCTGGCCAATAAATTCCTTGGTGCGATCCCCAACATCATTGGTGCCGGGGTGGTCGCCTACGCCGGTTGGATTCTCGCCAAAATTGTCTCGGACTTCGTGGGCATGGGCTTGCAGAAGGTCGATCAACAGATCGCCGAACGCACCGGCAACGACGAGATAAAAGTGTCCGGCTTTGGCAGCGCCCTTGTGTTTGGTGGCATTCTGCTGCCGATCATCGTCGCAGCCCTGGGCGTGTTGGCAATCCCGGCCATATCCGCACCCGCCTCAGCGATGATCCAGAAACTGATGGCTGCGGTACCCAACGTCGTCGGCGCGGCGATCATCCTGCTGGTGGCCTACTTCGCAGCCCGCTTTGTGGTGTTCATCCTGCTCGGTCTGTTGGACGGTCTGAACGTCAACGACCTGCCTGAGAAGATAGGCGCTGAGGCCTTGTTCAGTGAAAACTTCAAGCTCGCCGATCTGGTCGGTGGCGCGATCATGTTCTTCTCCATGCTCACCGCGACCACAGCGGCGGTCGACACCCTGGGCATCGAGGTGATCTCCACGATCTTTGCACGCATCCTCGAATTTGGCGGGGGCATCCTGGTAGGCGCGCTCATCCTGCTGATCGGCAACTTCCTCAGCACGCTGGCTTACAACAAGCTGAGCGAACGCGGGAGTGCAGGCTTTGCGAATATCGCGCGCATAGCGATCATCGGGCTGGTCATCGCTATGGGACTGAAAGCCATGGGCCTGGCAGACAACATCGTCAACATGGCGTTCGGTCTTACGCTTGGCAGCGTCGCGATAGCGGCCGCCATCGCGTTCGGCTTCGGTGGACGCGATGCGGCCAAGAAGATCGCGGATCGCTGGGCGGATCGCATCTAGCTTTGTCGCTCGGGCATGGGTCAGGTTCAACTCTGGAACCTGACCTCGCTCGGGGTGCGTCCCTACTTCGGGGCGTTCGCCAGATCTTCGGGCAGCGTACGGGATGCCAGGTAGAAGTGCAGCACCGACCAGGTCATCGCTGCGGGCAGCAGGTAGAGCATGGCGTGGCGCAAGGATTCCTGTCCCAGGGTGGGCTCCAGGTAGTCGCTCAAAATGCCCACCGCCCACGGACCCAGCCCTAAGCCGATCAGGTTGAGGATAAAGAACAGAATCGCTGAGGCCAGGGCGCGCATCTTCAGGCCTACCAGCCCATGGGTCATGGCGAGGGTATTCCCCAGATAGACGTTGAACAGCACGCCAGGCACGATCGAGATCAACAGGGCGGCGTACGCACTCTCCGCCAGGTAGGTCGCGACCATGAAAGGTACGCAGATCAGGCCGGTGAGCGTCGGCATCCACATGTACCAGCGCAGATTGCGCACGGCCAGCTTCTCAGCAAACACGCCGCCGAGAAACACACCGATCGCACCGCCCAGGCCCATGATGCCGGCCAGCCAGGTGCCTAACTCGCCGGTGGTCATGCCGTGGCTGCGGATCATGAACGACGCCGTCCAACTGCTGGTCGAGTAGCCCGCGAATGCGTTCAAAGCTGCCCCGAAGGCCATGTGACGAAACGACATGCGACTCCATAGCAGCGCCAACACGCCCGAGAAAGGTACGTTGTCCTCGTCCTTAGCTTCGCGGTTCTCTGACAGGCCGCGGATCGGCTCGCGCAGGGTGTAACGCACCGCCAGGGCGACCAGAATCCCGGGCAGGCCGACCACAAAGAAAGCTACCCGCCAGTCGAAAATCTCATTCAGCCAACCGCCGAACAGAAAGCCGAACATGATGCCGAAGTTGACCCCCATCGAATAAAACGCCAGCGCGCTGGCGCGTTTTTCGGGTGGGAATATGTCCGATATGATCGAGTGGGACGGCGGGCTCCCGCCGGCTTCACCAACGCCAACACCGATGCGCGCGAGCAGCAGCTGAGTGTAGTTCTGCACCAGACCGCTGATGGCGGTCATGAAGCTCCAGATCCCAACCGCCAGAGCAACGATGTTACGCCGGTTGCCATTGTCGGCCCAACGGGCGATAGGTATGCCGGCCGAGACGTAGAACAGCGCGAAGGCGAAACCGGTCAGCAGACCGAGCTGCGAGTCGCTCAACAGCAGGTCGGCTTTGATCGATTCCTGCAGGATCGACAGCAGTTGGCGGTCGATGAAATTAAAGGTGTACACGATCGTGAGCAAGCCGACGGCATAGTAACGCATCGAATCGCTCGCGTACGGATTCTGGTTGTCCACGGACATTGGTACTTCTCAACTTTCCCCAAGCAAGAGACCCTAACACGGCGCCAGGTTTGAGTACCAGGCGACGTTTCGATCGGTTTTTGGTGTCCCAGGCCGGGTAATCAGCCAGCCTGGCGATCGGGTGCCAGCGCCGTCTCCACAACGCTGGCAAAAAAGCTGGCCCCGTAGACTGCCGCCGCGTCGTTGAAATCGTAGTGCGGGTTATGGACCGGCGCCTTGTGGGTCTCGTCCGCATTGCCGAGCAGGAGGTAACAGCCGGGCACTTCTTCGAGCATGAAGCTGAAATCTTCCGATCCGGTGCCGGGGGGCAGGTGTCGCAGCACATTAATCTGCCCCACCAGGCCGCTCGCGACTTCTCCCGCGAGGTCAGCGGCCGCGGCATCGTTAACCACCGGGTGAAACACGGTTCGAAAATCCAACTGCGCGCTACCCCCATGCGCCGCGCAGATACCCTCTGCCAGGGCTTGCATACGCGTCTCGATCAGCTCCATGGTCTGGACGCTGAAAGTGCGCACAGTACCGCTGATGCGAGCCGTTTCCGGAATGACGTTGTAGGCATCGCCGGAGTGCACCTGGGTGATCGACAGCACGGCGGTCTCGGTAGGCCTGACGTTGCGCGCGACGATGGTCTGCAGAGCTTGTATGAGCGCTGCTGTGGTGGTGACGGGGTCAACCCCATCGTTGGGGAACGCACCATGGGCGCCGCGCCCCACGATGTCGATGTCGAAGAATGCCCCGGCCGCAGTCACGGTGCCAGTGCTCGCACCGAACTTGCCGAGCGGCATGCCAGGGGCGTTGTGCATTCCGAACAGTTGATCGCAGGGAAACTCCTGAAACAGTCCATCCTCGATCATCGCTCTTGCGCCGCCGATGCCTTCCTCTGCGGGCTGGAAGATAAAGTTGACCTGGCCTCGAAAATTGCGGGTTTGCGCCAAGTATTTAGCAGCGCCGAGCAGCATCGTGGTGTGGCCGTCGTGGCCACAGGCGTGCATGCAGCCCGCGTGGGTCGACTTGTGGTCGAAGGTGTTCAACTCGTCGATCGGCAGTGCGTCCATATCCGCGCGCAGGCCAATAGATCGGGTCTCGTTACCTTCGCGCAATACCCCGACCACGCCGGTCTTACCGATACCGGTGTGCACCTGGATACCAAACGAGGCGAGCTTCTCGGCCACAAAATCGGCCGTGCGGGTCTCTTCGAATCCCAGTTCCGGGTGCGCGTGAATGTCACGACGCCACGCCGTCAGTTCGGCCTGCATCTCTTCGATGGCTTCGATCAGCGGCATCGCTCTCCCCTCTTTCGATGTGCACGGGGGATCAGTGTGCCACAAAGCGCGCATCGATCTAACCGTCGTGCAGAGCGGTGCGGATGTGCGGCGTTGGAGCGAACGATGACCCACTCGATTTGCGCTCCGCGATGCCTGGCGCGACATTAGGAGCTTGTTGAAATACTATTTAGGACTCGGTCAAACTCTCCGATTCTTGGGCACGGCGCGTCACGCGGTACAGGTCGGGTACCTTTGCAAGAGGCCAACGCGGGGCAAGAGGCGCAACGCGGGCCAAGGAGCGGAGCGTTTGACCCGCAAGGGCTCGTCAGAGCTGCGTTTGCGCTGCGTTGCTCGCTTTGCGAAGGTACCCGACCTGCGCGGCAGCGAGCGCCTTGCGGAAACGCAGCTCTGGCGCTCTGAGCCTCAAAATAGTCTTTCAACAGGCTCCTAGCGGTCTGTTCTGAACAGGCTGCTACGGGAGGATAGGGCTATGGGTACAGCTGGCAGAGCTTCGGGCGGGCGAGAAGGACTGATCGCCGGGCTGAATATTCTGGATCTGTCGCAGGGGATAATGGGGCCGTTCTGCGCCAAGCTGCTGGGTGATCTTGGTGCCAACGTGGTCAAGGTCGAGCATCCGGCGGGGGACGAGGCGCGGCATCTGGGGCCATTCCCAGGCGATCAGCCCGACATCGAAAAGAGTGCGACCTTCCTTTATATGAACACCAGCAAGCGCAGCGTGGTGTTGGATCTCGAAAGCGGGGAGGGGCGCGAGGCGCTGCAACATCTGGTGGGGCGTTATGACATTGTTGTGTGCTCCCAGACCAGCGAGGCATTGGAGGCACAAGGTCTGGGTTACGACGTGTTCAAGTCTTGGAACCCACAGGTCATCCTCGCCACCATCAGCGGGTTTGGCTCCGCCGGCCCTCACAGTCATTTCTCCTCCAACCACCTGATCCATTGTGCGGCGGGTGGCTGGGCGCAACTGTGCGGTGTCCCGGAACGCGAGCCCCTGCAGGTGGGCGGGATGACCAGCGATACGCTGACCGGCGCCTACGCAGCGGCCGCGATCATGCTCGCAAGCCTGGGGCGCCAACGCCATGGTCAGGGTGAACATATAGATGTGAGCGCCCAAGATGCGGTGCTCGCAGGGGCGCAGATTCCCACGCTGCTGTACGAATACAAAGGGCTGGCGCCGGAACGCTACTCCAGTGTCGGCTCCGGTGCGGGTGCTTGTTATATGCTACCCACCGATACGGGCTACATCGGCCTGAATGCGCTCACGCTCGCGCAGTGGCAGATGTTGTGCAAGTTCCTCGACCGGGAAGATATCGCTCTAGACGAGGCTTATGCGGGGATGTCCTGGACCGCGCCGGATCAGCGCCTGGAAGAGGTGCGGGAGGCTTTCCGTGCGGCGCTCCAAGGGCGCAATGCCCAGGAGCTGTTCCACGAAGCACAGACCTGGCGGGTGCCTTTTGGACTCGTGCCCGATCTCGCTGGTCTGTTCGAACTCCCGCCGCACACCGAGCGCGGCTTTTACGTGCCGCTGGAACACCCGGTCTGCGGTACGGTGTCAATGCCTTCGCTGCCGTTCAAGAGCACCCACAGCCAGCCGCGCATGTTTCGTTCACCCTTGCTCGGCGAACATACCGAAGAGGTGTTCGCCGAACTCGAAGATGTCGCTCAGCCCGCATCTGCCCCGGCGCCGACGGCGCCGGACTTACCGCTTGCAGGGTTGCGCATTGTCGATCTATCGATGTTCTTCGCCGGGCCGGTCGCGGCGCAGATCTGCGCTGATGCGGGGGCGGATGTCATCAAAGTGGAATCGATCCAGCGCATCGACGGGTGGCGCGGCAGCGGTACGCTGGTGGAGGACGGTCTCCCCAGTTGGGAAAGTTCGCCGTATTTCAATTGGGTCAATCGTAACAAGCGTGCCATAACATTGGATCTTAACGACGCACGTGGCGTGGAAATCGTTAAACGTCTGATCCGCGATGCGGACCTCCTGATCGAAAACTACACCCCGCGGGTCATGGAGAAATTTGGTCTCGACTACGACACCCTGAAGGCGATAAATCCCCGCCTGGTGATGATCTCCCTGTCTGGGTTCGGCGCGGACGTCTCATGGCGCGACTACGTTGCGTTCGGCATGTCCACCGAGCAGATGTCTGGGGTGGCGCACCTGACCGGTTATCCAGGGGGCGAACCCATCTTCACCGGCATGACCGGCGGGGATCTCTTCTCCGGGGTGATGGGGGTGACAGATCTGCTCGCGGCGCTGCATCGGCGGGACGAGACGGGTGCGGGGATGCATCTCGACTTTTCTCAGATCGAGGCGTGCAATATGTATATCGGCGACGCCATGACCGCGTACAGCCTGACCGGTCATGATCCCGGGCGAGTGGGAAATGCGCACCCGACCCGAGCGCTGCAGGGCGTCTATGCCTGCGCGGACCATGGCTGGATCGCGATCTCGTGCCGCGATGCCCACGAGGTTGCCCTGCTCGGTCAGGCGCTGGGTCTGGCCGAGGTGGAGGAGAACGCGTTGGCGGATGCGCTGCGCGGGCAGGACAAGCACGCACTGACCGCGCGCCTGCAGAACAGTGGGCTTGCCGCCTGTCCGGTGATGAACGGGCCGGAACTGCTCGCGGATGCACATCTCGCTGCACGGGATACACTGTTGTTACAGGATCGTCCCGGCCTCGGCCCCAAGCATTATCCGAATCAGCCGTATCGTTTTGCCAATGCCGGTCCTACCCCTAACCAGCGAGCGCCGCTGCTCGGCGAGCATATCGAAGAAGTGCTGTGCGGGGAGTTGGGTATGAGCGATGATGAACTCGCGGAGCTGATCATAGCGGATGTGGTAGGTACGGAACCGCTCGCGGCGCGCTAGCTCAGCCGGGTTTCAGGCCTGGCGCCACCAGGCCACACCTTGCGCGTCCTCTTCCACGCTCAACATGCGACGTTCGTGGGCGCAATGCAGATGTGCCAGGGCTTCGCCTGTGGCAGGGAAGAAGCTGCCATCGGTGATCTTGCTTTTGAAGATGGCAGGGAACACGTCCACCGCGCGCCGCGGCTCCGCGCATAGGTCGTAGAGTTTTTCGAGGCCAACTTCGTGCCAGTCGATCAGTGCGGTCAGCCGTTCATGCAAACCTTCGTAGATATACTCATGGGCGGGTAGCACGAGCAGATTGGGGGGCAGCAGTTCACGAAAGCGCGCGCAGGAAGTGAGCCAGTCGCGCAGAGGGTTGGCCAACGGTTCCGCGGGCTGGACGCTGACGTTGGGGGTGATTTTGGGCAGCAGTTGATCGCCGCCGATAATCAGCTTCAGCTCAGGGCAATAGAGGCAGACGTGCTCCGGGGCGTGTCCGTGACCGATCACAGCGCGCCATTCGCGCCCGCCGATGTCGAGGTACTGGCCGTCGCTGATGCGTCGATAACCCGCGGGCAGCGGGGCGATAGAGCGACCGAACGAGCCGAAGCGGCTGCGATAGCGATCCAGGCGCTCTTCGGTGAAGCCCGCCCGACGATAAAAATTGATCGCATCTTCAGGCACGTCGGAAGGACCATCCGCGGCCATTACCTTGCACATATAGAAGTCGCTGCGGCTCATCCACAGATCGCAGTTCCATTCGCTGCAGATCCAGCCCGCGAGACCCGTGTGGTCGGTATGCAGATGGGTGGCGATGACCCGCTTGATCGGTGCGCCCCCCAGGTGATTGGAAAAGATGTTGCGCCAATGATCCTTCACGCTCTCGCTGAACACGCCGGTATCAACAATGGTCCAACCGTCGTGATCGCGCAGGAGCCAGACGTTGATGTGGTTGAGACGACCGCTCATCGGCATGCGGATCCAGAACACACCGTCCGCGATGGCGATAGCGGTACCCGGTTCGGGGACCGCGTCTTCGAATCGATAGGTCAGCGGATCGTAGCCGCGTTTGGATTGGGCGCTGGGCATAGCAACGTGCACTTGCGTTTGTTTCTGGTCAGTCTAACGCAAGCAGCCCGGGATAGGACGCTTCGTCCTGCATCAGGGGTAAGGTTGCGAAGGACGCGCGTCAGATGAATCAATCCGGGAGGCCGAGCACCCGCTTGGCGATGATGTTGCGCTGAATCTCATTAGAGCCACTATAGATAGAGGCGGCTCGGTTGCTGAGAAAGGTGCGGGTCCATTCCCTCGCGTCTTCGTCGAACATATCGCCGCTCCAACCGTATCCGCCGAAGCCGCGCAACTGACACATCAGATCAGACTTCTCCTGCTGCAACTCGGTCCCGTACATCTTGAAGATGGAGGTGGCGGGCCCGGGAGTGCTGCCATCGCTGGACTCTTCCACGGTGCGTCTTTGCGTCAATTGGTATGCCGCGCTGTTCATGTTGTAGGTGATGACCCGCCCGCGCAGCGCCGGATCGTCGATCTTCCCTTCATCAACCTGGCCCAGGGTAGCGCCGGCCACGGCCTGTAGCGATCTACCGGGGTCGCGTTGGCGGTTGCCGACCAGCGCGGCCATGCCCGAGCGCTCGTGTTGCAACAGGCGCTTGCCGACGGTCCAGCCTTTGTTGACCTCGCCGACCAGATCCACCTTCTGCGCGATGGCGTTGTCGAAGAACGTTTCGCAGAAGGGCGAGTTGCCGCTGATCAGTTTGATCGGTTTCACCGTCACGCCTTCCTGATCCATAGGCAGCAGCACAAAACTGATACCCTCATGTTTGGGTACATCCGGGTCGGTGCGCACGAGGCAGAACATCCAATCGGCGAATTGGGCACCCGAGGTCCAGATCTTCTGGCCGTTGATCACGAAGTGATCGCCGTTGTCGGCGGCTCGGGTGCTCAGGCTCGCCAGGTCCGAGCCTGAGCCGGGTTCGGAGTAGCCCTGACACCAGGCGACCTCACCGCGAGCAATCCGCATTAGATGCCGGTCTTTCTGATCCTCGGTGCCGTACTCCAGCAGGGTGGGACCGATCATGCTGGTGCCCATGCCGGCGAGCGCCGGGCGCGCATCGATGCGCCGCATTTCCTCGACCAGAACCACGTATTCATCGGTACTCAGCCCCGCACCGCCAAACCCGACCGGCCAGGTGGGGACGGTCCAGCCTTTCTCGATCATCCGTTCCAACCACAGCGTCACGTCGGGGTGTTCGATATTTATTTTGGTGCTGCCGGTAGGTACCTGGCCTTCTCCCCGTGCGCCCGCAGGACAATTGCTCGCCAGCCAATCTCGTGTCTCGGCACGAAAGGTATTCAGATCTGACATCTTGCCTCCCCTCATCCTGTAAAATCCTCGAACCTCCATCCTAGCGCGGAGCGCAGGGCATTGGCCAGAGGGGCAACCGAGGGCGATGTGTCACAGAGGGATTGCATAAGGGAAAGCGATGCTGTTCGAAACCGCTCGCACACGTGATATCAAAGGCTGGGTCTGATGACGGAGATTGTCGGTGCGGCGTGTGATCACGTGTTCCGCGAGCTCGACCTGCATCGGATCATGGCAAACCACGTGCCGGAAAATGTTGCCAGCGCCAGAGTGCTGGCCAAACTCGGTTTTGTTGAAGAAGGTCTGGCGCACAGCTACTTACAGATCGATGGGGTTTGGCGCGATCACGTGCTCACGGCCAGGATTAATCCCGCGCACAGCCCGTAAGACAACTAGGCGGGTCAGTGGGTGGTTTGAGACAGGTCGATCTGCGCGTCAGAGCTGGCCGCAGCACCCGGGGCATACAAGGGGGTTAAGCCTCGCGATACGATCAAGGTGCATTGGGTACCACACACCGGTTGTGACGCGCAACCAAGCACAGGCTTGGGCGCGTGAGTCCCCGAAGGGTGTGCGAGTCCCACCTTGCGCTTAGAGGCACAGGTATTCCTTGTGGTTCACGATCGGGCCGCGCCGTCGTTCATGGATATGGTCTATGGGGGCAATACACACAACGGTCTGAGCCAGGCGAAGTCTATCCCCACCTGGCAGGCCGGTGCAGTTTCTCGGCTCTCCCACCGGCCCCAGCTAACCTAGTCGGTCTGCTCCCCAGCGCAGGTCACGTGGGCGGTGCGCCCCCAGTGCGAGAAGTTGGATATCCAGTCCCTGCATGCACGGGCCGAGAGCGGCAACGTGCCTGAAGAGCAGTACTCGCATGGCGTTCGCCAACTGGTGACTGCGCCTGAACTGCTATCACCGATCGTGCAGTAGCGCGGCCGATGCGTGCGCTAGCCGTTTTGGTCCTCAGCGTATGTGTATGTGCCGAGACCTTGGCGGGCGACACGGAGAGGCGTGTTTGGACCGATCGTGAACGACGATACCCAGAGCTGGCAGTATCGAGCCGCCCACGATCCAGACAGCGATTCATTCGTCCAGCGGTTGCACTATCAGGCATCTACGTCGGCTAACTTGTTGTGGCGAGGGGTAGTACAAACTCGCAAGACCGATACTCGCAACGTCGATTTCGACTTTTTCCAGGGTGAATTGTTTTGGCAATTAGCAGACGTGCAGCGCGGTTGGCATCACGGTTTGCGCCTCGATTTGCGCGTGCGCGATGGTAGCCACCCGAACCAGGTCGGCTTGAACTGGATGCATCAGTTTCAAATCGCACCGCGCTGGCAGGCTCGCTTTCTGGCGCTGACCACCCGACAGATGGGATCGAACTGGTGTTCTCGGCGGTGTGACCGACGGCACCGCGGACCATAATGTGCGCTTCTGGGTCACTAAGTCACTCTGAAAGTCCACGCGCCCAAACGGGCGCGCTTCTACGTCGATCATGCGCCGCCGTTACTCAGGGGCAGGACGCGCCTCGTGGATTGGTGAACAGACCGATCAACGTCCGGGCATCGGCCCGTGAGACAGTTCCGTCACCGTTTAAGTCATAAGCCGGGTTGTTGGGCGGCCCATTGCGGATGTCGGTGATCAGGATGCGATAGTCCGTGCGATCCACGCACTGATCGGCGTTCAGGTCACCTAGGAGCGCCCCTTGGGTGACCGCCAGATTGGCGACTGCCGTACCTTCGCCGTTGGCACTTCGGGCGTTGGCGCTGATCGTCACCGAACTGGCACTGAATCCGCTGTAGTCGTGGGTCAAGGCGATGGCGGCTGAACCATCTGCCGCAATCGTCACGCCTGTTGTCGGGGTGCCGTTCGCATCGAACAGTTCGACCGTCGCGAACGCGCCATCGCCGAAATCGACGGTCACTTCCGGGGCCTCCAGATTCGCGGCGTCGATCAGGGTGAGATCGACAGGTGCGTTGTTCTGCGCGGTAATTGAAGTTGTGGCAATGCCGACCTGCAGGGCGCGGGTGAGGGCGCCCTTCGCCGTTTTCAGGATGGCGTTGCCTGCATTGTCAACGAACTGGAAGGCCAGTGGCAGGCCGCGGGCGTTGGGCAGCGTCAATGTATAGGGCCCAGGTCCACTGATCGGTCCGGTGCTGACCGATTCTACGGTGCCGGTTCCGCCGGGGATGCCGTCATCATCGCGGAAGATCAGCGCAACAATTTCGCGCAAACCGTTGGGATCGGTGGCGTCGAGCAGCGCCTGCACGTCGTCACTGCCCGTCGTGAGTATCAGCTCCCGCTGCAGGACGGTCGGGGGATCGAAGTCGTCGGCGATGGCCGCGTTCGCCGGTCGCTGGGCGACCAGCTCCAGCGCCTCGAATTTGCGCAATGTACCGCGCACCGGTACCGCCTGGTCCGCGCGCTGTGCGGGGGTCAGGGTGCACTTGAACTGTGCGCCCAGCGCGATCACGCTCTCGAGCACTGTGGTGGAACCCGGCACGCCGACCTGCACGCCGGTCGCGATACCTAGTTGGGTCGGCGCGAACACGTCTACGCACGCGCGTGGTTCGCTGATGCTGGCCACCCAGTCGTGCTGCGGGTAAGCGAACACCGGATCGATATTCAACATATCGTCATACGCGCCACCGGTGACGATGACGTCGTGGATGCGATCACCCACCACGGGTTCGGCATCGATCGGTAACGTCACCGGCAGGAGGGGTCGACCGACCACGCCCTGCGCCCGGCCGGCGAGTGGGAAGTACTCCCCGTTGCCGGTGGTCACTTGCTGATACTCGATCAGCTCGTTGGTGATTGTGGCACCGGTGTTGTCCCTGACCAGAAGGTCCAACGTGCCGGCGGGTTGGGCGCCCGGAGGCAGTACGACCGGCAGGTCGGGTTTCGGGCCGGTAGTGACAAAGCGCGCCTGGGGCATGCCGAACAGGGCGAGACCGATCACGCTCTTCTCGTCATGCACATCGAATTCGAACAAACCTACGGTATAACGCTGCTTAGCACGCACCACCGCTTCGCCCAGTGTGGCACCGCCGGCGAGCTCCTGGGCCACCAGCGTCACCAGACCCTCGGTGCCGCGGTCCGCGACCGTATCGTCGCCCAGGCCATAGTTCCAGGGGCCGACCCAGGTCCCCGGCTGTTGTGCCCAGTCCTGCGCTGGATCAAGGGGCAGCCCAACCCCGTTGGGCAGGGCCCAGCGGTCGGGGACGCTCAAACCGGTGTGGCAGGCGATGGTCAGCACAAAACCATCGGGTTGTGCCATGCGTGATTCCAGCGCTTCGATGACCTCATCGGCCGACGTCGCGTTGGCCAGATTGTTGAAACCGAATGCCGAGATGCCGGCGTTGTAGGTGCCGTGGAAGTTCACCACTGCAACGTCCGGCATGTTGCTCGGGACGTTCACGGGGCAGGCCAGAGGCTTGTTGGCGCTGTCGAGGAAGCCACAGCGCAGGTCGTCACCTTTCCAGTCATCGCTGATCAGGCTGTCATTGACCTGGGACACGGCGCTCAAGACCTCAGCGGTTGCGCGGCTGCCATCGATGAAAAAGTCGTAGCCGGCGACCAGGGCATCATCATTGGTAATGAGACCGTTTGCTGCGACAAAGTTGTTCGCGGCCGCGAGAATTTCATTCGGGGTTTCGACCATTCGCGAGATGGAGAGGTCTTCCAGATATAGCGCCCGCCCGCGGAACGGCAGGGGTTCGAAGTCGACATAAGCGGCGTCGGTGATGTTGTTACCTTCAGCGAACGCTACCGCGATGGGACGTCCCGGCTCCATGAGGAGGTCCTGAACGTATAGGCCTTCATAGCCGACGGTGCTCTCATCGGGTGCATAGCGGGGCGGGATGATGTCGACGCCACCCATGATCTGCACGTAGCTGATGCCGCTGTTGGCCACCCGGTTCTGAATGATGGTGCGAATCGCGTCGGTTACCAGGTTCTGTTCGTCGATGCGGCACTGATTCATGTCGGCGGTCTGATAGATGTCGCCGGGCACGGAGATCACTTCCGCCAGGACTTCGGGATGATCGAAGAAGGGCTGTAACTGGCTGATGAACGCTTCGAACTGTGCCTGGGTCAATCCATGAGTCGCCATCATGCGTTCTCGCTGGGTCACGATGAGGGTACGCGGTGTGCCCTGGGGGTGGAGAACCTCGATGGCGCTGCCCGGGTTGGCGACCAGCGGCGGCCGCAGGCATTGGGCACCGATCAGCTGTTCCTGGCTGGGCGGTACCGAAGCTTCAACGCGCAGGCTGTATGGTTCGTCGGAGTAGGCGCCCGAGCTGGATACAATCACCGCATAAAGGCTGTCGGTACCCGGACCGACGCGCAGCAAGACCGCCTCGTCCTGCTTGCCGGTGCTCGCAGAGAAAGCCACCGGCGTCAGGCCTTCCTCTTCCAAGGCGCCGAGATTGCTCGAGCCGAGTTCGTCCAAACCGATATCGATACCCGACAGATTGCTCCCGTCGGGTGCGGCCAGGCCGACCTGGCTTAAAGGAAAGTCCTCGAATTCGAACCCGGCGTTGACGAACGGCGAGCTGTTCAGCGGGGCGTTCACAAACGGTGCGTTCACGAAGGGCGCATTGACGAATGGCGCGTTTACAAAAGGCGCATTCACAAATGGGGCGTTGACAAACGGGGCATTCACAAACGGCGCGTTGACGAACGGTACGTTGACGAAGGGGGCGTTGACAAAGGGGGCATTGACGAACGGTGCGTTTACAAACGGTGACGCATCCACGTTCGCGGAGGTGCTACGGGCGAACACCAGCAGGTCAAAGTCTGCCGGTGCTTGCAGGCGCAAAACAAACTCCCCGCCCACCTGCAGACCATTGGGTGTGGTGATCTCCACCACGTCGATGTCGACCGGGGACTCCAGGCGCGCGATGACCTCGCTGCCCGCGACCACCTGTGGGGCGGCCAGGCTGGAGTCGGTATCACCCTGCTCTTTGGCGCTGACGTCCTGGGCGGCGAGGATGTTGATGGTGAAATTCTCGGTGGTACTGTCGACGTCGTCGGTGACGGTGCATGAGGCGTTCAAAACGCTGCCGGCGTTCAGACCGGCTACGCTGAAGGCCTGCCGGGCGAAGCCACTGGATAGGCTGGCGATGTTCTCTTCCGCCGCCTGCTGCGGGTTCAGCGCCGTCGCCCCCGCGAGGGTAAAGCTCACACTGTGGCTGTCGTTGACGCCCGGATCGGCGAAGCGGCACAGCGCCTCACCGGTGCCACCCTCGGGCACCTCGATGTCGATCGCACCGACCAGTGGTGCCGAGTTATCCACCACCACGGTTTCGCTGCTGACGAACTGGCCGAGCGGTCCGTCGATGGTCAGCTCTACATCCAGCGCTTCCTGCTGCGGGAATACGAAGACCACCACTTCCCCTTCAGCCTGCTGGGTACCGAAGCTGGCGCTTACGACCGACCAGCTGCAGGTCATGGTGTTGGGATCGAAGTTCACCGTGGCCGCGCAGTCGAAGTAGATGAAGTCGCCTTCGATGGGATTGGAGCCCATCGGGAGATTCGGATTCGGGCTGTAACTGATGATCGGGGAGAGCGTTGGGCTGGTGTTGGTCACGATCACTTCCATGATCGTGCTGGTCGATGCCTCGCCGAGATCTTCGGCCACGAGGGTCACATCTGCAGTGCCCGGGTTGAGTGCGGTGACTTCCAGTAGCCCTCCGTTGAGGTTGGCATCGACCGCGATGGCATTATCGGAACTGGTAAAAAAGGACAACACGTCACCGTTGGTCGCGATGTCTACATCATCGAATCGGCTTGCGACATCGAAGGTGGCCGTGTCACCGGGGTCCAGCGTGATGCTCACCGGCAGCGGATCGATGACAAACGGTGGATCGTTGCGCGGCGCCAGCGCAACCGCTGTGGCCGTGGTGGTTTGCGCCTGGTCGCCGTTACTGTCGGTTGCGATCGCCCGGGTGGTGAGGCCAAACGCACCGTTAAAGTTGGCGGCCGGGACGATCACCAGGTTGGCCCGGTCCCAGGTACTGATATCGGTACTCGTCGATATCGACTGGTTGCTGCCATCCGTGAGCGTGAATCCACCGGGCAGACCGTCCAGGGAGACGGTGAGGGTTTCCGAGCCATCGGTATCGATGAGATCGGCGTTGACCGCAAAGCCGAGCGGTGTGTCTTCCGGGGCGTTGAGCTGACCGGGCACGGAGAGCGCCGGTGCATCGGCCACCGGTTCTATGGTGAGCTCGATCGACGCAAACTCGTCGGTGGAGTCGCCATTGCTGAACTCTTCGCTGACCAGGCGCAGGTCCAGGCTGATCACGCCGCTGAAGTGCTCCACCAACTCCAGTTCCGCATCCTGAATCTCAAACTCATCGACCAGCCAGGTGGTGGCCCCAACCTGGCTGCCGACATTGAGCTGTGCCTGTGGTGGGACGCCGTCGATTTCAAGGGTGACAAACTCCGACCCGTCTTGGTCGCTCGGAAAGCCCTCGAGCAGCAGCTGGACGATGTCGTCTTCGTCGGCGAACAGATCGTCGGCGATCAAGATCGGAGGGTCTGCCACCGCGTCGACGAAGGCGGTGAAGTTGCTCGCCGCTGTGTCGCCGCCAGCGGTCCGCCCGACCAGGATCAGATCGGCTTCGCCGCCCGCGTCGGGTAGCAGTGGCAGGAACAGCTCGCCCAGTTCGATCTGCGGGGTGTCGAAGAGATCATCTCCGACGCTGTTGATCGTGAAGGTCACGTCCGTCGCATTAAAGACCGAATTGATGCTCGGTACCGTGATAAACACTTTGAATGCGGCGTCGCCGCCAAACGTGGGTGGGATACCGGCAACCTCCACAAACAGGTCACCGTCTTCGTAGGGATCGAAGTTGACCCGCCGTAGGCGGTAGTTGCCGCTGTTGACCGGACGCTGGCTGCGCAGCCGGATGGCGAGCAGGTCGCCGGCGTTAACGGTTATCTGTAGGCTGCTGAGATCGATCAGGGTTGCCGTGATCTGGCCGTTCTGCAGGCTCAGCGGCGCTGATGTGAGCTGTTCCTCCGGGATGTTTAAGGTGCCGAGCACGGGTGCGCCGACGGGTGTCTGATTCGCAAAGTCGAGAATCTCCACCGTAAGGTCGCCACCGCTACCGGTTTCCAACAGCGACAGTTCGATGGCGTTCAGCGTGCCGGCGGCATCCACCACGAATGACTGGCCGACGCTGCGGCCACTGAAAATCTCCTCTTCGGTGTCCTGGCCCTGCAGCTGCGAAGCATCCCGGTCGACATTGGCCAGCGAGATAAAGAACCCCTGATCGTCTTCGATCGCAAACTGATCGTCGATCGGATTCTGCACGGCCAGCGCGGTACGCGTCGTCTGGGTGATGATGTCAGCATCGGCGCTGCCGTCGACGGTGCCATTCTGGAAACGCCGCATGGCGATGAAGAAATCACCGACGAAACCGTTGAGTTCGTACTGTCGCCCGGTGGTGCTGGCCAGGTTTATATTCTCTGCATTGGTGAAGGTGCTGAGCGTCAGATTCGCCAGGTTGAAGTCGAATGTGAGGTTGGCGAGAGCCCGCGGTAACTGCCCGGCAAAATCCTGGACCACGCCATTGACGATGACGGCATCCGTGTAGAGCAGTTGGCAGTTGGTATTGGTCGCACAGCCGCCGAGGGCATCCGCGGTGTAGAGTTCGATGACGTAGTCGGTCAGATCACCGATGGTCACCGGACCCGAGGTATTAGGCGCAGACCAGCGGATGATCACCTGGTCTAGACGTTCGAACAGCGAGCCATCATCCAGCACTGGATTCTGGATGGTGAGAGTGGTGGTGTAGTCCACCGCCCAGGCACTTGGGCTGAGCAGCAGCCCCAATGCGATTGCGATGCCATATCTGCGAAGGCTGCGAATTCTGCGCATTAGCGGTGACCTCCCTGTAGACGGCGTGCACCGGTTGGTGCAGCCTGCGATTTCGCAAGTGGCGAGGACGGCCTGTTCCCGTCCAGATTTGTCCGCGCCTGTTAAACCAGCACGCTGTAGTCTATCTTAGCGATTGTCCAGCAGCTTGTTCATAGTCCAATTGCATCACGTCGCGCTGGAACGGCGACGCAGCGTGGCCAGGCTGATCAAACCCAACAGCAACAGGGCGATACCGTTTGGCGCGTTGACCGGCGTAGCCGGGCCACCGCCGCCCACCCTGAGCTGCGTAATCGTGAAAGTGGGGACCAACGTGTTTTCCCCGGGCGCATCGCTGAAGTCGTATGCAGGGCCGAAGCTGAAGTCCGAGCCCCCCATCCCGAGCACGTTAAACGTCAGGGTAGCAAGCAGGAAGCTGTCGCCCTGGAGCGCGTCCAGATCGACCACGTCCAGGAAGGAGATGACCTCCAGAGAGACGTCCCCGCTGCCGATATCGGTGACGACGTCGGTCTCGAAGAAATCGTCTGGGTCACCCAGCGAGGTGCCGTGGGTCACCGTGTCCAGATCGAGGACCGTAGCGTCGAAGAAAATCTCTAGAAAGTAAGCACCCAGAGAGGGGGCAGCACCATTGCCTAAACCGGAGATGGTCAAGTCGACGTCAACGCTGTCACCTACCGCGGGTGTCGACGACTCGGGTTCCAGGTTGATGATGATCGCTTGGGCGCTGTACGCCCAGATACTGAAGAGGCTGCAAAGCGCGAGCTGTGAAAGCTTGGTCATTGTGCGCCGCAAGCTGCGCGGCCGAGGCCGTGGGCGAGCGTGTGGAATGATGATTTGGGCTCCTGCCATGGTGTATCCCCCTAAGTACTGCTTGCATGTCCGCCGGCGGTACTGGCGTTGCGGCGGCATGCTTTTTTTGCCCACATCGTGCGCCTTGCATATTCTTTTGCTTTTGCCAGCAGCACGGTGGGGCATCTAATTGCCGGGTACCGACCCCATGTCGAGGTGGTCGCAGGCGGTTTTAAGCGGGTGTTGGTGGCGTTGCGGTTCGGTTAGGATGTAACGCTGACATTGCCCGCGGGCTTTGCAATCCATGCAACGCGTCACAAACTAGCAGTCACAATTCTCTATGTAAACGCAAGCGCTTGATGTCCTTACAAAGTGCTTACATCCGCTCGGCAGGCAGTTTTGTCAGACTCTCAAACGCATCGGATACGAATGGCGGGTAATAACTTGCGCGCGGCATGCCGCCGCCGTCAGGCCGCGCAACAAAGGGCAGGTCGCGTTAAATTGGAAGCGTTATGACACCCATACGCATATTCATAGCTTCCCCGGGCGATGTTGCGCCCGAGCGGGAAACCGTGCTCGGCCTGATCGATGCGGCCCGCGTCGAGTTTGCGCCCCAGCTGGAGTTGCAGGTGACCTTCTGGGAGCACCAGCCGTTGTTGGCGACGGCGGACTTTCAGTCGCAGATCGGCTCGCCGGCAGATACGGACATTTTCATCATGTTGCTGTGGTCGCGTCTGGGCAGTCCGCTCGGCCCCCAGTACGTGCGGGCGGATGGCAGTCGGTTCGAATCCGCCACGGTTTTTGAATTTGAGCAAGCCCACGCGGCCCATGCAGAGCGCGGGGCGCCACAGATCATCGCCTACCGGAAGGAGCCGCCTCCCGCCGCGGAGCTCTCCCCCACAGATGCTGCGCAGCACGCGCAGGTCGATGCCTTCTTTCAACGGTGGTTTGAACACGACGATGCGACCGCCAGAGGTGCTTACCACCGCTTCGCCGATGCGCAACAACTCGGCAACGCCGTGGGATTGCACCTGCGGCAGTTGCTCAGCGAACGGGTTCCACCGCCTAACAACCTGCCCGCCGCTCTGAACCGGTTTGTCGGTCGCGAAGATCTGTTGCAGGAAGTCGGTGATGGGCTTGGTCAGCAGCGCCTGTTGGCGTTGGTCGGTCCTGGCGGGAGCGGTAAGAGTCGCCTCGCATTGGAGGTGGCACGTCGTTGCTTGCCAGACTTTCCCGACGGTGTGTTTCTGGTGCCATTGGCCGCGCTCAGCAATCCGGAGGGCATCGCGGCAGTGATCGCGGATGTGTTGGGAGTTCGCGAGGGGAGCGGACAGAGCACGCTGGCGGCCCTTAGCGGCGCGCTGGTGAATAAACACATGTTGCTGATCATCGATAACCTCGAACAGGTACAGCCCGGTGCGCGTGTGTTGGTTGAACTGTTACAAAGTGTCCCCGCATTGAGCCTGCTGGTGACCTCGCGGGAGGCACTGCAACTCGGTGGTGCCATCAATATGCGCGTTCCTCCCCTGGAGGTGCCCGATCGGTCGGAGCGCGACCCGGCGGCGCTGCAGACTTATGACTGTGTGCAGATGTTCACCGAGCGCGCCAGTGCTGCACGTCCAGATTTCGAGTTAACCGCCGACAACGCGTGGGAGGTGGCCGAGATTTGTCGGCGCGTGGATGCGCTGCCCCTGGCGATCGAACTGGCGGCCGCGCGGGTGAGCAACATGGATACCACCCGTCTTCTCTCTGCCTTGGACAAGCGTTTCAAGGTCCTGAGCCGCGGTGGTGGTGATCTGCTCGATCACCAGCGCAATCTCAAAGAACTGATCGGCTGGAGTTACGATCTGCTGGATGAAGAAGAGCAGGTGCTCTGGCGACGGGTCGCCATCTTTGCGGACGGCGCGACGTTGTCGGCCGCCCAAGCCGTATGCGATCCCGACGACGAGTACTTTCTGGAGGTGGATCTGCCGGCGCTGGCGGATAAGAGCCTCCTGAACATCGAGTCCGGCTCCGAAGATCCGCGCGTGACGATGCTCGCTTCGTTGCGCGAATATGCCTTCGAATTGCTGCGCGCGAGCACCGAGTATGGCGATATGTTGAAGCAACTGCACGCCTGGTGTGTCACGACCTTTGACGTCGACGCGTTCGAGCAGGGGGGAGAACGTCTTGAGGTCTGGCTGCAACAGGTCGATGTCGAAGACAACAATCTGCGCGAAATACTGACCTTGCATCGCCAGGACCAACCGGCGGCGGATGCGTTTGCACGGCGATTGATCAGCAGCCTGTGGTACTACTGGTATGACTATGGGGTGTTCAATGAAGGCGTGGGTTGGCTGCGTTGGGCCCTGGAGGCGGGCCCTGACACGGCCGACGTCTACGTTGCCCGAGCCACCCGGGGGCTGACCACGATACTGCGTCAGCAGAATGAGTTGGACGCCGCGCAAGAGTTTGCCGAGCGGGGTCGAGAGTTGTTTGTCGCGCTCGGAGACGCTCTTGGGGAAGCAGCGATGCTCGGCGAACTCGGCGCGATTGCGCTACGCAGAGGCGCATTGGAAGAGGCGCAGGACTTCCTCGATCGCAGTATCGAGGTGGGTGAGGGTCTGCCCGAAAACCAGCGTGGGATGTCTTTCGTCTATGCCACCCGCGGGGTGGTAGAGCATCTGCGCGAGGAATTGCCTGCAGCGGTTGTGCTGTATGAGAAAGCCCTCGCGCTGGGCAGCGAGATCAGCGACCGCAGTACCATGGCCACCGCGATGATCAATTTGGGGGAGATCGCCCAGCAGCAGGGGGACCTCTCCCGCGCACGGGAGTTGTACCGCGACAGTCTCAAGTTGTTCGGCGCCCTGCAGATGAAACTCGCGATCGCCTACTGCGCTGAACTCCTTGCCGGCATGGAACTCAAGGCCAACGAACAGCCATCCGAAGCGGCCTATCTGTTCGGCGCGGCCGCGCGGCTGCGTGAAGAGCTGAACGCTGACATCGAATCTTATAACGCCGAGCGGCTGGCGGGCGATCAGAGCACCACGCGCTCAGCGCTATCGAGCGAAGACTATGAGCTTGCGTGGCAGACCGGATATCAACTCGGAGCGGAAGGGGTCTTGCGGCACATCGCGACGGCGGACTGAATTAGCGGGTCCGGGGCAGAGAAACGCTGGTGGCCTGACTTTGTGGGCTGGGCCGCGCAGGCGGATCAGCCCGCCGCTGCGGCTGTTCCTCGCAAGCTCTGTTCGAACATCTGTATGGCTTTGATGTGATGGGTGTGCGTTCAGACTGATTTTATGTGCGCGTCGCTCAGCCAGCGGGCAGAGCAGCGCCAGGGTGAGCCTTGGTCGCATTAGCTCGAATCCCAATCTAGAGGTTATCTGATAAGGCTAGTGAAACCGAATCAGGTCAGGTGCTGCAAGACGGAACCCCTTCACAAACCTGTTGGTTAAACGGTCTGCGAACGTCGGTTGCGTAAACGCACCTGCCAATACGCCATCACCCCGAGGGGTGCTACGGAGAGCAGCAGGAGGATTCCGTAGGTTTGCATCCACTCGGGAAACAGGTGTGGTCTGGCGCCGAAGAAAGAAGCACACGCCATGAACAGCCCGAAGTTCATGCGCCACAGATGTCGTCTGGTTATTTGTCGCCGGGTACACGGGCGGTGCAGGCGGGTATCGCCCAGTAGGGCGAGTGCCAGGATACCTGCGAACACGTAGCCTGCGCCCGGTGGTGCATCCGTCGACCGCACCCCGGTTTGCTGGCCGTACACCTCTACGGCCAGGTAGCCGCACAGGCAGAGCATTGCCCCGCCCTGCATCGCGTAGATTGTGGGTTTCACCGGTGGGGCGAATGCCAACCAGCCGGTTAGAGCCATATACAGCGCGACGAGGCTGGAGAGCACGTCAAACGGTTTGCCCAAAACGTAGGAGAGGATACCGCCTGGGAGGGCCATGACGACCATGGCCGCGGTATACCAGAGCCCGGTTTGTCTGTGGCGCGCGCCGCCTTTGCGCAGCGTCAGGGCGACCGCACCCATCAGGAGGGCGAGTATCCCACCCGCAATATGGATGATGGTGATGGTCAGCTGCATAGGACACGCGGGCCGGCGGCGACCAAACGGCGTCCGCTGGCATCCGCCCGTTGGACGGTTGCGGTGTGGGCCAGCGCAGCCAGAGGCAACGCAGACAGAGTTGGGGGGCGGTGGAGCACTTCCGCGTGGTGCACAGCAGCCTCCTGCCTAATTGGTTTACGTACACTGTACGCATTAGGTTATACGTACATTGTACGTGCGTCAAGTCCACGCTAGAATTTTGTGTCCTCGATAGAGAATTCCGCATGAGTACCTCCCCACCGAAACGCAAGCAACGGCGCGGCCTCAGCCGTGCACAGATCGTCAAGGCCGCGGTCGAATACGCGGACCAAGAGGGGGTTGAGGATTTGAGCATGCGCCATCTTGCAGGCACGCTCGGCTGCGGGGTGATGTCGCTGTACAACCACATAGCCGACAAAGACGACCTGTTGGCGGCCATGGTGGACGCGGTCGCGGAGGAGATTGAACATCCACCGCCGCGGCCGGGCGGCGAGGGCTGGCGGGACGATTTGAAGTTTTGCGTCACCAGTGCCTATAAGGCGATGCTCAACCACCCGTGGGTCGCGGGACACTGGGGCCGGGGCAATGGGCCGGCCAAAAATGCTTACCACGAAACCGTGCTGCGCATCATGCGTCAGGCGGGTTTATCGGAGGAGTTATCCTGTCGCGGTTTCCATGGGCTGACCATGCACGTGGTGGGTTTTGCCCTGCAGGTGATGGAGTTGCGTGCGACCATGACCGATAAGCAGAAGGTGCACGCGCTCGGGCATCAGGCCTTGTCGACGCTCTCCGAGGATGAGTTTCCTTATCTGCGCGAACACGTGCGCTTGCACCTGGCCGGCAAGGACCAGCGCAATGATTTCAAGTACATGCGCGACCTGATCCTCGATGGACTGGTCCGCGACCACGCCGCGGAGTCCTAACCCGGGGCCAATAGCAACGCCTCGGCGCCGATGCGTTGCAGGAACGTGGCGTCATGTTCGATGACCAGCAGCGCCACATCACTGTCCTGGATGGCGGCTTCGATGCGTTCGCGGGTGTCGATGTCGATGTAGTTGAGGGGTTCGTCCCATACGTAGACATGGGCTGGGACCATCAGCGAGCGGGCGAGTTCGATCTTCTTCAGCGTGCCCGCTGAGAGGGTTTGAAGGGGCTGATCCAGACCCGCCCCGCGGTTGCCGAGCGCCGCCATAAGTTGCCGGAAGTGCCCTTCGTCCAGCCCCGCCTGTTGCAAAGCGGTGCGCAGGCTGCCGCTGCGCCAGCGTGGCTGTTGCCAAACCCGCGAGATGGTGACGCGTGGATCGATCCGTAAATGACCGTGGCTGATAACGCTGCCTGCACCGGTCACAGCCTCTATCAGGCTTGTCTTTCCACTCCCATTCGGACCGCTCAGTGCCAGGCGCGCCCCGGCCATCAGATCGAATGACACAGGTGTAAACAGGGGGGCTGGATAACCGGCACTGAAGTCTCGCACCTGTATCAACGGTCCGGCTGGCGCTGGTTTTTCCGGAGGCTTGAAGTGGAGTGGGTATTGCCTGCGCGTATCCGTCAGGGCGGCGCGGCGCTGCTCGACGGCGTTTTCCATGCGGGCCTCCACCGCGAGTGCGCGTTTCATCTGGCGCGCGGCACGGGCACCGGTGAAACCGCTGTCCCCGCCGCGTTGGGACGGCAATTGAGGTTTCCCGCCGGCCCGCTTGCGCGCTTCCCTGGCGTGGGCTCCGTCGCGACGGCTTTGCGCTGCACCTTGCAGGCGCGAGATGTCTTTGCGCAATTCTGCATTGCGCTGTCCCTGGTTGGTCAGGAGCTCAAGATGATCTTGGCGCCAGGCGCTGTAAGAACCCCGGCGCACCACAACGGTGTCGGGGTTCAGCGCGATCACGTGATCGGTCGCTGCGTCGAGAAACGCACGATCGTGAGACACGACCAGAAAACCTCGCTGCTCCGCGAGGTACGCACCTAACAGTGCGCGCCCGGCGCGATCGAGGTGGTTGGTCGGTTCGTCGAGCAGCGGGTAGCCGCCGTCCCGCGCGAACAGCGCAGCGAGCAGAACTCTGGTCTGCTCCCCGCCTGACAGGTGCTCGAACGGGGTACGCAGCTGCGGTGCGCTGATGTCCAACGCGCTGAGTTCTGCGCGCAGACGAGCCTGAGCGGTATAACCACCGGCATCACGATAGCGTTCTTCCAGCGTTGCGTAGCGCGTCAAAGACGTTGCATCGGTCGCCGCGAGCAGCCGCTCCATCTGCATCTCCCAGCGACGATATGGCCCCATGGCGTCCTGTGCCACGGTCCAAGTCGGTCCGGAGTGTGCCTCGGCGATCCAGCGGTGGGGTTGCAACTGACATTCTATGGTACCGCGGTCGGGTTGCAGCTCGCCGGCGAGCAGGCGTAACAAGGTGGTCTTCCCCCGACCATTTGCACCGACCAGCGCGCAGCGCCACTGAGTGTCGATCAACAGGTCCAGGTCGGAAAAAACGTGGGTAGCGGCGCCGTCATAGCCGAAGGTGAGGGCGCGGCAGAGCAGTTGTGGCATGGCCATCTCCATAAATCCAAAGGTTGGGTTTACGGTTAGCTGGTCATGTCCTCATCTCCTCGGGCATCGCGCCCCCTGCTGGCGCCCGGGGATGGGCGGCTTGAATGTGCGCAGTCTAGCCTGGCGCGCGCACCCCAGCAACCGCGCGAGCCGCCTGCCCAAGCAGCGGAGCGTATGATCCGGCTGTGCGGATCAGGGGTCCTCCCAGATGCTCTGCCAGACCTCCGCCGGCACCTCGGAGCGGCCGATCACGTACAAGGCGCCGATCGCGACGGCGTTGGAGGGCACAAACCAGACCACGTAGCCGCCGAGGATCGGGTCGTCAATGCGCGCGTGGGCGATCATGGCCTCGTCATCCAATTGTTCCAGAGCCGCGACAAATTCGGCGGTTGCCCGCTGCAGCCGCGTGGCGTGGTGGGTGCTGAACTGGCCCAGGTGCGCAAGGCGCGCGCGATAGGTGGTGAGTAATTCAGCCTTGCTCGCCAGCGTCTCTTCGACGTCGATTTGCTCTGCTGTTTCGATGAGGCGCGCCACATTGTCCGCTTCGATCAGACCGGATTGGCCGAGCATTGTTGTGAGGTTGAGTTCCATAGGGATCTGCAGGAGGAATGGGGCGGTGGCATTGTAGGGCGGGTGGGGGTAAAACCAAACCCGGGGTTTACATGAGGGTTCAAAAAAGAACCCGAGACGGACCGGGGGATGTCAAAGCCCGTCTTCGGGTTCTGCGCAAAGCGGCAAAGGGGAGTGGGCGCAGGTCAGGGACTCAACATGCTGCCGACAGCAATCGCCAGGCCAACCAGGCCGGCGACGAACAGACGCAGCCGCACGCCTGCCCGTTCGAGGTCGTTGCTGCGGCGTGAGGGCGCTGCCACGGGGGGGCGAAATGGGGCTCGCGAAGGGGAATGTACCTGCATGGGAGCGCGTCCTTGTGTCGGTGATTGAGCGAGCACTCTAGTCGCGGTTGCCCGGCGAAGCCTGGGTGAATTGTGGGGATTCCCTGAAGATTGCGTTGCCAGGCTGTTTAAGGCATTTTAAATGACAAAAATGGCGGTTTTATTGCACGCAGGCGTCATGCCCGGTGCATGCTCGTCCGCCAACAGATCGGGGCTGGAAACGGTCAGGCGCCGGCGGGGCGGGTCACGCGCCCGGGATAGCGCGCGTTGGGGGGTTCCAGGACCGCCAGTTTGCGCGCGTCCATGTCGTCGTAGTGGCGAAAGTCATCCGGATCGAAAAACTCCGCCGCCCAGGTCGTACCGTGGGGTGAGAACTTATAGAACAGGGTCTGGCGCTGAGCATCCACCGTCCAAGGCAGTGTGCCGTGGGTCAGGGCTTCGGTAAAAATGATCGCGTCACCGGCGTTTGCGGGCACGCGGTGCAGCAGCGATGCAATCCCGGTATCCGCGAGCTTGCTGAGGTCACGCCATCCGTCGGGAAGCTCGAGATTGGCTTTGTGGGTGCCTGGGATACAGCAGAAGCCACCCCCGTTGGGGTGGGTATCGAACAGTTCCACCGCCACCGCCAGCAGGCCGTTGTGGAACTCGCCGTCGTGGTAGCGAAAGTACTGACAGCCGCCGGCGTTCTGCCAGCCGCCGTGCAGGACCGAACCGGGATAGCCGTTGGCCACATGGGTGTGCACGTTGATATGGTCGAGGCGATAGGTGGGGTAGGGCGCGTAGCCCTTGCGGGCCTCAAAGCGGCGACGAAACTCGTGGTTGCCGACCAGGGCTTCGATGATCGGACTCAGGGTCGGGAAGTCCAGCAGCGCGCGCCAGATGGGGTCCCAGTGCAGCGGACCGTCCTGCTTGTCCACCGGTTCCCATTGCTCTGTGGGCTGGCGCAGCGTGTCCTTTAAGCGGGCAACATCCTGCGCACTCAGGGCGTTGGGCACCACGATGTATCCAAACGCGTCGAACTGGTAACGCTGCAGCGGTGTCATCATAGGAATCTTTTCGGTCTCGCTGTTTCCCGTGATGTTAGCATGACGCTTTTGAGCAGCCGACCTTGTTATGGGCGTACGTGCGGAACCCTCGTTTGCGCTGAAAGATCAGCTTTTTAATGCCGGTACGGTGGCGCAGCTCGCCGCGCGTATCGAGGCGGCCCACCCACCGTTCGCACGCAAGGCGTTTGAGGCTGCCGTGCTGGCGGCATATCCACAGCTCGAGCTCAAAGCGCGCATCGCGCATACGGTCGACGTCCTGGAGGCTTACCTGCCCGCAGACTTTGCGGCGGCGATGCAGATCCTGCGGGACAGCCTGCCGGCGCGCTTGGATCCCAGCTTGAGCGATGACGACTTCGGGCAGTTCATCTGGGCTGTGCCAGGCGAGTGGATGGCGCGTCATGGGGTGAGCGCTGATCGTCTGGAGCAGGCGCTGGATTTCCTGATGGAGGCGACCCAGCGCTTTACCAGCGAGGGCGCGCTGCGGCCGTTCCTGCGGGCGTTCCCGGAACACACCCTGGCGGCTGTGCATGCCTGGACCGAGCACGACAATTACCACGTGCGCCGCCTCGCCAGTGAAGGCATAAGGCCGTATCTGCCCTGGGCGGTGCGCGCGCCGTTGGCGGCGGACACCATCATCGCGGTGCTTGACAAGTTGCACCGAGACCCGACGCGCTTTGTCGTGCGCTCGGTGGCCAATACGCTGAACGACATCAGCAAGGACGATCCCGACCTGGTGGTGAAGACGCTGCGCCGTTGGCGCGGCCGCAGGGTGGATGCCGAGCTCGACTGGCTCAGTCGCCACGCGTTGCGTACCCTGTTAAAGCAGGATCATCCGGGGGCGCTTGCATTGCTGGGCTATACCGCCGAGCCGGACTTCGAGCTGCACCAGGTCGAGATAACCCCGCGTTTACACATAGGCGAGAAGCTAAGCATTCAGGCGGCGCTGCTCTCGGCATCTGAGCAGCGGTTGAAAGTGACGGTTAAAGTCCACTTCCTAAAGGCCAATGGCAAACACAGTGCTAAGGTATTTGCGCTGCGCGACGGAGTGTTGCAGGCAGGAGAAACGCTGTCCCTGCGCAAAGAGGTGGCCTTTCGCCCGATGACGACGCGCACCCTATACCCCGGCGCTCACTACGTAGAGATCCTTGTCAACGGAGTAGGGCACGAACGCGTTCGGTTTGAGCTGCTGGTGTGATCGGTCATACTTTTGGGGCCGCGCTCGCGGGCGGCGGACGTGTGCGCCAGTTCAGCGACAAGTTTGCGTAAAGAAACGTAAGGCGCACAACAGACGCAATAGCATGCGCACAAGCATGTATGCGATTACGTAACGCATGCAAGCGAATACGCAATAAGAGAGGAACAGGAGGGCGAACCGATGAGTGAGTTGGCTTTTATGACCGGTTTGGAACTGGCGCAGAAGATTAAGGCGCGCGAGGTCAGCAGCGTGGAGCTGACGCAGATGTTCATCGATCGCATCGAACAGCACGATGCCGAAATCAACGCGGTGGTGGTACGGCTGTTCGACGAAGCCCTCGATGCGGCTGCCGAGGCCGATGCCGCGTTGGCCCGGGGTGAAGATCTGGGACCACTGCACGGTCTGCCGATGACCATCAAAGAATCCTATGTTATCGCGGGAACGCCTGCGACCTATGGTTATGAGAGCTTCGCCGACAACTTCTCGGATCACGATGGGCTTGCGGTCGCGCGTTTCAAGGCAGCCGGAGCGCACTTTCTGGGCAAGACCAATGTGCCCGTCGGCTTGGCGGATTTTCAAAGCTACAACCCGATTTATGGTCAAACCAACAATCCGTACGACTACAGCCGTATCCCAGGTGGGTCGTCGGGGGGCAGTGCGGCCGCGTTGGCGGCGGGGTTCTGCGGGTTGGAAGCCGGTTCCGACATAGGCGGTTCGATCCGCAATCCGGCCCACTTCTGTGGGGTGTATGGGCACAAACCCACCTACGGAATTGTCCCGACCCAGGGCCACGAACTGGTCGAAGGTCTGCCGGATGCCGACCTGTCGGTCTGTGGTCCGATGGCCCGCGGTGCGCGGGATTTGGAGGTTGCCCTCGACATCATGGCCGGGCCGATCGCACGGGAAGGCGTGGGTTGGAAGCTCGACCTGCCGGGCGCGGATTTTACCGATCTCAAAGATCTTAGAGTCGCCATCTGGCCGACCGATGATATTGCGCCGGTGTCCGCTGGGACCGTCGCTCGCGCCGAGTTGGTCGGCAGCACGTTGTCGCGCCTCGGGGCCACGGTGTCGGATACCGCGCGTCCTGATTTTGTCTGCGAGCATGCCCATCGCAACTACCAAACCCTGCTGCAATCGGTGCTGTCCTCTGGCATGACCCAGGCGCAGATCGACACTGCGCAAGGCATTGTCGACGGGCTTGATCCACAGGACCAGTCCTATAAGGCGGTCCTGGCGCGGGCCAGTGTCATCTCCCACCGCGACTGGATTGCCAGCAACAACGAGCGCGAGGCATTGCGCCGGGCGTGGGACGATTTTTTTGCCGAGTGGGACATTCTCATCTGCCCCCAGATGGCGGTTCCGGCCTTTCCGCACGATCATCGTAAGTTTGGGGAGCGCGAAACGCTGGTCGACAATGTGGCTCAGCCATACTTCCAACAGCTCTTCTGGGCCGGTATCGTGATCAACGCGTATCTGCCGAGCACGGTGTTCCCGACCGGGTTGGACAAAGAAGGCTTGCCGCTGGGACTGCAGGCGGTGAGCGCCCCGTATCGCGATAAGCGCTGCATAGAGTTTGCCCACCAGATCAGCCGCGAGATCGGCGGTTTCACAGCGCCCGGCGAGCTGCGCTGATCTTCAGCCGATAGATTCGAGCAGCTGCTCGACCAACGCGGCGGCTACCCACGCGGCGGGAGGCAGAATGACGTAGCCCAGCGTGCGCCCGAGCAGTTTGAGGTTCAGCGGCCACGTCACATAGCCGCGCACACGCTCGAGATGGGCGGCGGTGACCTCCAGGTTTGCGATGTCGTCCTGGCGGGTTTGCGCCAACAAACGTTCCAACTCTTCGATCCGCTCGCGTTTGCTCGCCCGCATGCTCTGATGAAAGCCCCACAGCGGCGTGAAGAACACCAGTGCCATGGCGAACAATCCCACCCACAGTCCCGACTCGTAGTTGAACCAGCGAAACTGCGCATCCAGAGATTGCAGAGGCATAAACACCAAAGCGCCCGCCACCGCCAGGACGTCGGTGGTGGCCATGCGTCCCACGCGGGAGAACGCGGCCGGCCGATAGAAGTCATAGGGCAGCGACCGGCCGAGTTGCGAGAGTCCGCGACTCAGGTGATAGCGCCAGCTGATCACCAGCGCCACTAGTGTCCACAACAGGACATTGCACAGGACATACAAGACGTCGTATGCCTCGTATGGAAGACCGTTAAAAATGTCGGCTACAAAACCACTGTTCTGCTCAAACCCCCAGAGCACGGCAGCGAGGACCGGTACCGCGATCCACTTCGGAAGATCGACGGCGCGCGCCTCCAACGCGGCTCGCTGGCCAGGCTCCAAGGGTAGCGATTGCAGCGCGGTGTCTGTACGCCGCCAGAAGTTCTTCATCATCGCCAGCAGATAAGCCGGCAGCAGGGCGAACATGAGCGAGGTGCCGATGGCCTGCCCCCGACTGTTGTTGAGTTCCAGCAGACCGGTTGTGCTGTTGTGGGCGCTGAGCAGGCCGGTGATCAAGAGCGCGATGCTCACGCCTAGCATGACAAGTAAAGGAACGCGATAGCCATCATCGCCTAACAGGTAAGCTCGCAGGGGGGCGCGCAACGCTATATCCCCTCTAAGTGATCGGTTTGGTTCAGCATCTCGACGTTGCGCTTGCCGACATGATCGTCTTCCCACAAATGGGTGATGCCGCCCGGTGTGGCGGCGAACCGCGCGCCTGCGGCCGCTGGTATGGGCATAGCGATCCAGGCCGCGATCACGTACGAGAGAGCAAATCCGTGGGTGACGTCCAGGCTGTGGGTGTGTGGTTGGTCGATGATGCGGTCCATCGCTCGATATACGCGCTTGGCAAATTCGCGCCACGTCTCCGCACCAGCCACCTCGCGGTAGTCGAGACGCCCCGCGCTCGGCACCGGGCGGGCGTGTTCCGCCAGGTAGGCGTGGGGTTGGCCTTCGGCATTACCCATGCTCATCTCGCGCAAGTCCGGGTCTTGGTGCAGCTCCAGACCCAGGTGCTCAGCCAGGATTTGGGCGGTGCCCAGCGTGCGTTGCAGGTCGGAAGTGAAGATCGGGGCATCGTAGCCTTGGGCGGGTGTCAGGGCGATCAAGCGTTTGGCGATTGCCGCTGCCTGGCGCCTGCCTCGTTCGGTGAGGGGGGTGTCATACCACCCGCCCACGCGACCCTCGATGTGGTGCACGGACTCGGGATGGGTCACCACAAAAAGATGGCGCATGAAGTTCCTCAACTGGCGCGTCGGCAATCCGACCAGCAATATGCCACAATCGAGACCACAATGGTTTGCAGGGGTGAGGGGTGTCAGCGACTGATCTGCAGTCACAATTGAACGATCCGCGACGGGAGATCGAACTCGACTATGCGGAAAATGTGCGCGATCTGGGGGGCTATACCAATCGCGATGGGCAAGAGACCCGCTGGCGACAGTTTGTTCGCGCGGGGGACATGGACAAGCTCTCGGCGGATGATCAAGGCAGTCTGCTCGAGTATCCGCTGGCCTGTGTGATCGATCTACGCATGGAAAAAGAGTATCGCGCCGCTGCCAATGTCTTTGCCGACGGTACGCAACTGCGCTTCCACCACCACGACTTCTGGGGGACGCGCTTCGACCACTACCGCTCCAGAAACAAGGGGGCGTCCGGCCCGCGTAAGCTCGCTGATCTGTATTGCAGCGGATTGGTCGAGTCCGGTTTTGTAATGGGCGCGATTTTCGCCACGTTTGCGGAGCCGGATCTGCACGGCTATGCCTTCCATTGCCGCTCGGGCAAAGACCGCACCGGTCTGGTCGCCGCGCTGTTGCTGGCGCTGGCCGATGTTCCGGCCGATACGATCGCGGCAGACTTCGCGCTGACGGCAAACTACCTCAAGGGCGAAGTGCATGTGCTGCCGGATCAGCCGGGTGCCTATCTGCGAGAGTGTCGAGCCGAGACCATGCACTATACGCTGGAGTTCATCGCCAACGAGTACGATGGCGTGCGCGGCTATCTGCGCGCCAATGGGGTGAGTGAAGCGCAGATGGTGGACGTCCGCAACAAACTTATAGCGGCGGGGTAAGGTCCACGGTTCGGGTTTTCGCACTCTCGGTTGGGGGAGAAGTGGGAGAAGTGGGAGAAAGGGTAAGAAAGAGAGAGTGATAGAAAGAGAGAGCCTAAGAGGTCAAGGCACAAATAGACTAACGGATAAAGAGGTTAACGGACAAAGAGGTTAACGGACAAAGAGGTTAACGGACAAAGAGGTTAACGGACAAAGAGGCCAAGAGAGAGGCCGAAGAGGGAGGAGAATCTGATGCAAACGCTGAGCGAACAGGAGCAGCGGCAATGGCACACCGATGGTTATCTGCACTTGCGGGGTGTGCTCGACGCCTCCCAGGTTGCGCTGTTGAATGCCGAGATGGATCGGGTGCGCGGGTTGCCGGGTTACGAGCCGGATAACAATCCCGAATTACCCATGGGCCATTATGCGTGGCTCGATCATGCGAGAGATCTCGACCCGGATGGGTTCATGGACCGGCGCGATCTGCTGAGCTATCACCGCGTCTTTCTAGATCTGGTCGACCATGCCCCGGTGTTCGACTACATCGTCGACATCATGGGGACCAACATCATGTTGTCCATGACCCAGGCCATCGCTCGGCCGCCCACCGATAAGTTTCCCGGCTACACCCATACGGATGGTGGCGAGTCATTGCGCCAGATCCGGATCACCGAGAGCAGTCCGCCGATCGCGATGAAGGCGATGTATCTGCTCACGGATGTAACAGAAGAGGACACGGGCAACCTGACGGTCTTTCCCGGTAGTCATATGCGGCCCATACCCGATCACGAAGATCGGGTGATGACCCCCTACTCGCCCGGTGCTGCACAACTGCTGGGACAGGCGGGTGATGTCTACCTGTTTCCGCATGCGCTGTGGCATGGCCCGGCGAAGAATCTGGGCAAGAGCACGCGCAAGGTGTTGCTCTACAACTATTGTCAGTTGTGGGTGCGCAGTTACGACCACGACAAAGTGCCCGATGTGGCGCAGCGTGCCACGCCGCGTCAGCGGCGATTGTTGGGCGATCTCGGCTACGACTTTCGGCCGGGCTCTTACTTCTATGTGCCGAAAGATCAGGATAAAGTGATTCTAGGTGGCGCGAGCTGACAAGTTGCCGCAAGCAAACGTATCAACAAACAAGCAACAACCAAAAAGCAGCTATAGAGGCGGCAACCAAAAGCAGCCAAAGTGGTAGCAAAACGTAATAACCAAAAGCAGCAACAGAAGGCAGCTACAAGAGGCAAACATATGGATACGCATCCCGATCTCGCAGGTTTCTCCGCCACCCGGCTTGCGCGTATACGTGAGCATCTGCAGCACAACTATCTCGAAGCGGAGAAGATCTCCGGCGCGCAGGTCACGGTCGCGCGTCACGGGCACGTGGCGTATTTTGAGTCGATGGGCCGCATGGATCTTGAGCGCAATCGATCGGTGGCCGAGGACACCATCTTTCGCATCTACTCGATGACCAAACCGATCACCTCTGTGGCGCTGATGCAGCTCTACGAGCGCGGCATGTTTCAGCTCAACGACCCCGTGTATCGGCTTCTGCCCGCCTGGCGCGACCAGCAGGTGTATGTGGGCGGCGACGCGGACGACCTGCAATTGGCTGCGCCGGAGAACCCGGTGACTTTCAAACACCTGCTGATGCACATGGCGGGTCTGTCCTACGGTGCCACCAAACACCCGGTGGATCAGCAGTACCGGCGTCAGGAGGTGGTGCGGACCGGAGGGGTAGACCTGCAGAGTTTTGTCGAACGTATGGCGAAGGTGCCGCTGCATTTCGATCCGGGTAGCCGTTGGATGTACTCCTACGCCACCGATGTGTGTGGTTACTTGGTGGAGGCGCTGTCAGGGCAGAGCCTGGATGCCTATTTTAAGGAACACATTTTTGACCCGCTGGGCATGACGGATACCGGTTTCTGGGTGCCCGAGGGAGCGCGCGATCGCCTCGCGGCAAACTACCAGCGCGGCGCGGACAAGCGCCTGGAACTGCTCGACGATCCGGTCACCAGCAGCTATCTCACCCGGCCCGCATTCCTGTCCGGCGGCGGGGGGCTGGTCAGCACCAGCAGCGACTACCTGAAATTCTGCGAGATGCTGCGACAGGCGGGAAGCTACAACGGGGAGCGCATCATCGGTCCGCGCACGCTGAAGCTCATGCATGAGAATCACCTGCCCGGCGGCGGTGACCTCGCCGGCATCGCGGCGGGAGGCTTCTCGGAGACCGCCTACGAAGGTGTCGGCTTTGGTCTGGGTTTCGCCATGACGCTGAGCCAGACCCAGTCCGCCACCATCGGCTATGACGATTACTATTGGGGCGGGGCGGCCTCCACCATTTTCTGGGTGGATCCGGTTGAAGACCTGGTGGTGATTTTCATGACCCAGTTGATGCCGTCCACGCTGTTCAACTTTCGAGGTCAGCTCAAGAATATCATCTACGGTGCAATAGAGGCCTAGGGCCTTTGAACTAGTCGCCAGAGTATCCGCGGACGCGGAGCGCTCAGACGCCGTTTCCCTCCCGGTTTTGGCGGTTGGGGAGCACCTGGGCGTTGAGCAGGAAGCGGCGTAACTCCTGTTGGGCCCGCTTCTCGGTCTTGTAAGGTCCCTGATCACCCTCCCGGGCGCTGAAGTACCAACCGTCGTTCTGCTCGCTGATCCGGGCCATGGTGCGGCTGCTGTTGAGGTTGTCGTATTGGATGCCTACAGAGACGGCCACCAGCGCGCTCACCTCCGCGATTTCCATCTGTTCCACGATGCGTTGCTCGCCATCGGTATAGCTGATGCGTGCGGTGCGCTGGTCGTTGTCGACTTCCGTGATCAGGCACATCAGCCCGTTCTTAACAAACACTCTTCCTTCCAGGCGGTTGACCGGCACGACCACTTCCTTACTCGTGTATTCCCA
>JBCCHL010000012.1:0-40465 GCA_039028775.1 Pseudomonadota bacterium
CGTTCAGGGCTTGAATTGTCACCCCCGGGCGAAAAGAAAAGGTGTTCGACCTCGAAATCATATTTATTTCGAACATCGACTTTCCGTTTGGCAACTAGGACAATATTGCGGGCCGTTCGCCAGAGAAACGCGCGGAGATTACGGATCGAATCGATGTCGCCTCGCTCGTAGAGCTTGTGAAAGGCCTCCTGTGCCACGTCCTCGGGATCAGGAGGACCGCTGCCAAAGGCGCTACGGATGCCATCTGCCAGTTCTTTTGCGTAGTCCTTATATGCCACGGTGAGCGGGTCATCGTCGACGGAAAAAGGCGTTGGGACGACACAATCCGACGGAGGCGAATCGTTGGGTACGTCGTCTTCTATGCTTAACGGGTCAGGCGGTCGTTGTGATGGTCGGTTGCTGCTCATGCCTGGCCTTTTGCCGGGCGTACCGACTGATGTAAATAGTCATAATTATCATATGGCGTAGCGAGTCTGATGAAAAGGTGCGAGGTCGTTACCGCTAGCTAATCAGCCCGGGCACCAACTTATGGCACGATGACACACCCTAAGACTGGAGACTGACTACTTGTTCCAGATCTGGGTGTAAAGCGACCGATGTTCTCCCACCCGCGTTGTCCTTGTGACAGACTCCGTTCCGCCTAACACGCTTCGCCCTCAGGCTATCAACAGGCATAAGGGTTTCGCGCGAAGCTTTCTATCTGATACTCGCACGGTTGTCAGCTTTGTAGAATTGGACCCAACTGGCGCAAAGACTTTTTGATGAGGTCTTCAAATTTCCCCTCGGGAATGTCTCGAGTGAGTGACCCGTCAACGCACAGTGTCGCGATACCGTGAACACTGGACCACGCTAGTAGTGCTTTGGGGCTCAATTTCAGGTCATTCCCACCGCCGTGTCCACCTAGAGCAAGAATTGCCGCCAAACCAGACACTGCTTCTAGGTATTTCGGATCGGATGCATTAATCAAATCTTCTCTAAAAACTACTCTGAAGGGTCCAGGATTTGATTTTGCGAAGTTAACGTAGGCGAGGCCCGCGGCTAGAAATTTACCTTTCGGGGACGCACGGTTTACTTCTGAATCGATGACAGTCGTCATACGCCGCGCGCTGCGAACGGCAAGTTCGGTTAGTACATGTCGTTTGTCAGAGAAATGTCTAAACACCGCACTATGTGCAACGCCAAGAGATTTGGCGGTGCCTCGAAGGGAAACGGATTCGAGCCCGCCTTGTTCTACGCAGCGCTCAGCGTCATCGAGAACCGCTTCAAACAGATCACCGTGATGGTAGGGCTTGGCTTTAGATTCACTTTTCATGTGACCATTGTTCACATTTTTCTTGACGCGGCAAGGGATATAATGTGACCATAGGTCACATAGATCACTAAAAGAAGGACTCAACGCCTTGGATCTGAACACGGCTTTAAGAATAATGTATGGCTGCGCGATCTTGGGTGCAGGAATCGTGGGCTTGGTAACACTCTTCGCTCCTAGTCTGGCGGCGAGATATGTCTTCTTAGGCGCGACGAACGTTGATATTTACATCCGTATACTTGGCGCACTCTGGCTATCACTTGGTGCGGTATCGATACTCGGCTTGATTTCGCCCATAAGGTTTATTCCAATTCTTGTCGTGCAGCTGGTTTACAAGTCACTTTGGCTCCTAGTTGCGGCGTACCCTGCCTTACTCGCGGGTTCTAGAGAGGTTGGATTGATCTTCTTCGCCGGACTATTTTCAGCTTGGGTTTTCGCGTTGCTATTGATGATTCCCTTCACTCTGGTATTCCCAACTGGCCCTTGAGCGACCTTTCGCGAAGCTTCTTTGCATCTTTGCTCCATCGCGGTTCATCAACCTGAGGCTTCAATTTTTTTCGCTTGGCCGATTTGGGGCCAACAAGAGACGTTCGCCGATTGACCTTCATGTCCATCGCGAGTGTTTTAGTTGTCGTTGCAGTTTGTGCCTATCCAGTTTGGATCTTTCAGCGGAACAAAGGAGCCACATAACACTTCAGTCCCGGGCGATTTGACGCTTAACGCGCTGTTAGGCGTAGAGTCATAGACAGCAAATGTCTTCGATGTGGGTTGACGCCTCCGTGTTTAGCAAGCAGGAGATTCCATCATTTGAGGTAAGACTCGGTCCGGCTGCGCTTTATTTTCCGACGTTACGGCGCTAGCCTAACGTCCTCTTTACGGGACTGCAGGGGCCCAGGTATGAAAATCTTGCTTGCGACGTTGCTGCTATGCAGTTCCGCACTTAGTTTTGCCGACTCCGGCCAGATTGCGTCTGCCTACGCCGTGATTCCCAATTCGACCTACCTCACCGCTGACGGGGTGGACCTCAAACTGGACGTCTACCTGCCTTGGTCATCGGTAAACTCGGAGACAAAGCCCAAACTCAAAACGGTCATTTTTTACCACGGTGGCGGTTGGGTGGCAGGCAGCAAAGAGGCCTCGCAGCTCGGCGTGGTGCCGTACCTCGACAAAGGCTGGGCGGCCGTGAACGTGCAGTACCGACTTGGTGGCACTGCGTTGGCACCTGCTGCGGTGGAAGACACCCGTTGCGCGCTTCGGTGGGTGATCAACAATGCTGATCGTTACGGCTTCGATGCCGACAAGATCGTGCTCACCGGCCGTTCAGCCGGCGGTCACTTGTCGCTGATCACCGGCATGCTGCCGGCCGACGCGGGTCTGGACGCGCGCTGCCCGGTCCGCAAAGGCGGTACAGGTACGGATCGAGCCGCGGGTTCGCTGCCTAACATGCGGGTTGCTGCCATCGTCAACTGGTCAGGCATCACCGACGTGAACGATTTGATCGCCGGACCCAACATCACGTCGTACGCGGTAGCGTGGCTCGGCGCACAAACCGACCGCGAAGACATTGCGCGCCGCGTGTCCCCGCTGACCCACGTCGACAGCGATGTGCCTCCGATCCTCACCATCCACGGGGATGAAGATGTCATTGTGCCGTACGAACATGCAGTTCGCTTGCATGCTGCACTTGATGACGCTGGCGCTGACAACAAATTGTTAACGTTAGAAGGTCGCGAGCACTTCGTGGATTACACGCCGGAGGATAACCGCGCGGCGTACGACGCCATCAACGCGTTCCTCGATGAGCATGTAAAGTAGCACGCGACGCGCTTGCCGACGCACTGCCAGATGGCAGTCCCCTCGCTCCGACAGCGCACGCAGCATCGCATCGTCAAACCGGTCTTTGTGCTTCGGCATACGCGGTAGCGCTTGTGTCGTCGAACAACTCCTCAAGGTCCATTTTTGTCGGTCAGAGTTCAAACACGATAGGCGGCTCGATAGATATTCTTACCTTAGCCACCATACAAAGCCGACGATCAAGTGTAGACGACAGGATGCCGCGTTCGGCCAGAAGAAGACCGGCTATAGGAAGACCTAGGTAGTGGTAGCCCGGTGTAGGGACGATAGAACTCCTACCTGTGTCCAGACATAGCATCTCGATTGACTTCGATTGCAACCGTCGTCTCAGTCGCAGCGACAAACTCTGGAAACCAGGAATCAGCTGACGAAAAACTGGTCTCGGCAATAATGATACAAAATGCACCCTGAGACCTTTCCGCAATTTGTCCAGGCCGGACAGCGACCGTTGATGAACGGCCGGTTTCGAGATCAGAACTCAGTTTGCTCGGCCAACTCTAGCGCGTCATCCACTTCGGGGGGCAAGGCGAACACCGAACGCGGTCTCCCACGTTTCACCGGCTTGCAAAACGACAAGCCCGTCGCCGTTGTTGAAACAATCAGTTTGCCCGGACATCGGTTCAATGGCGATCGCACCCCGCTCGCGCAAGCCGGTGTACACCTGGATAAAGCGGCATTGTGCGTCTTGCCACAACACGACCAAAGAATCCTCACCATCCGCCGCGCTATCGCTTAAACTTGTTTCAAGTTGAGGCACCGCCAGCGTGCTGGCGATTGCCTTAAAGCCATCGTCCCAATAGTTGTGACCTAAAGAGCGCCCTTGCGTGAAGTCGGTCGAGGGCTCAGATCTTCCGGTTGGATGAGAGTCGCGTTCCCGTCCGTCGCCTCCGCCCGACACAGGAATCGAGCGAATGAACGCCGAGCGTCGGTCGAACGCCAGTACGGCCTCGTCCACCGGGCCTTCCATGAGAAAATAGGGGTGCCATCCGACCATGAAAGGTGCGGGTCTCCCGTTGCTTGCCCGGTTGGTCGCAGCCACGTGGATCGAGAAGCCCCGCTCGACCGACAGGCAGTAGGTGAATTCGACGTCAACCAGGAAGGGATAACCTTCGTCTTCGCCGGCGAACGACGCCCCCAGGGTGAGCCGCGCTTCGCCTTCCGTGACGTGACGACCCACCTGTACGAGTTCCCGTGGCAACAGTCCATGAATCGCATGCTGACCTGTGCGCGTGATACGGGTTGTCACCTCATCCCAATTGCGAAATAGTTGGTGCCGTTCACCGCCAAACGAGTAGGCCCCGCCGCTTACCCGATTGGCAAATGGTGCCATCAGACCCCCGACGAAGCCTTTTCGATAAGGCATGATCTCGCGAAGTTCTCCGCTGACGGCGTCGCGCAGCAGCAACCCGTTGACGCCACCCGAACCGTTGCTCCGATTGTCGCCACCGGGTGTGTTGAACAAGATCTCAGCAAGTTCCCCGGAATGCCTATCCGTGAGCACCGCGACGCGTACGACGCGACCGTGATGATCTTCGTAGGTGTCGTCGGCGATGATGAATCGGTCAGCGGACATCGGGTCAAGTCAATGTGCAACGATTTGGGCTCCAACGCCACTATACCTAACGATGGGGTCGTAACCATACCGGTGGATGGAGGTGGCTTTGGACCCCTGCGACGACGGCGGCGCACGTGACCCACGCCGTTACGGTGTGGTAGCTGGACGCTACTTGGCGGGGCTAGCAATACAACCCTTCGTTCAGAGACGGCCAACAGCAGATTGCTCACCAACAGCTATCGGCCAACACAGGACTTCCACCCTAAGTGGATTGAGCCTTGACGGTTGGCACATTTGAAATATAGGCCAATCGGAAGAACATGAGCCCTACAGGTAAGAGTGCAAGCGGTAGCGTTATAAAGAATGCCGGTAAGTAACCTTGCTCATCGATCAAGAAACCAACAACGGGGTCGAGTAGACCGGCCAACACAAAGTAGATTGCGATCTGAACGGAAAAATCAAAACCAGGCATTTCAGGCCGAACCCTATCCATCGCCCCACGAAACATCACGACATCCGTAATCGCGATGGCCGTCCATGCAATGATGATCGCGTAGCGTATCTCACTCGGAAACTGCGCCCCGATATAGGCAATCAGTATAAGTACCGGAATGTTTATTAACCCGACCATGTAAAGTGGAAGCGCAAACAGTGCTGAGCTAGGACGCAGCGAGTCTCGGATGGAAATCACCAGTTTGAGTTTGAGATTGCGAAGCGAGGAACGTTGAGAGCAGGATTAGGCGCTCGATCGTATCGAGATTGCCGCCCTAATCCTCCCAATCCTATGAAAGTCTATTGTATGGCGTCTTCAGGATGTCCTCGACGGTCTCTACCTGCGAGCAGAAAGTCGGCAGGTTGCACCGGTGCGACCATCGCGCGACTGTTGTCGATCAACGCGCTGGTGACACCCGTACCCACTCACAGTTGTCTTTGACGGATCCCAACCGATATACACATCCAGGTGGGTACGCAGGTCGACAAAGCCCGGAGTCACTGTCAAGCCCTGTGCATCGATTTCCTGATTACCCACGCCACCGGCCTCTCCCAAGACGGTGATGGACGCCATCGTCAATTTCGACATCGTTTATAAGCGGATCGCTCCCACTACCGCTTACAATGTTCCCCCCCGGATACCGACGTCGTGACCCATAGGTGCTCTCGTCTCTCCTACCTCCACATTGGGAAGTGTTAGTTAACTATATTAAAGTAGACGAATCAATATCATCTTTGTATTTTGCGCTCGCATGAACTTACCGCTGACCATCGCCGCTGACTCACCGGAACGCCTATTTTGCTAACATCACCCCCATCTGAGCGTTCGCCAGGCATCACGCAGCCCAACTATGACTGAGCCCCAACCGCTGTCCCCCAAACCCCTGCCGGAAGATCTGGAGCTGGACTTCGCGACCCGCGGGTTGGTGCTGCTGGAGCCTGAGCATCTGGGGCTCGACCCAGAAGTGCACAGCAGCCTGTATGCTGAGCAGCGGGCACTGTTTCGCGACAAGGTGGTCATTACCACCGATAATCTGCCGCAGATCACCGAGATTTTGACCGCCCCGGGTCTGAGCGAGGCCTGCGAACGCCTGCTCGGGCCTCGTTGGGCGATTGTGCCCTACACCCACAATGCCCCGTTTGTCAGCGGCGCGTTCGATCAACACTGGCACAAGGACGACAACGGCCCCTTCAATGCGCGGCGCGCCCGGCACCATCAGGCGGTGCAGGTCGAGATGTTGTACTACCCCCAGGCCGTGACCCCGGTGATGGGCCCCACCGCCACCCTGCCCTATTCCCAGTATTGGACGTATAACCACGAAGAGAACCACGATAACTTTGCCGGCGCCGATCATCTGGATTTTGCCTATCAGTTGGAGGGGATGGAGCACGTTGCGGTAAGCGGACCGCGCAGCGCCTACGCGGCGGACGCCGTGCGCGACCAAACCACCGCCCACGATGTACGCATGCGTCAAGCGGTCACCGATACCGGTTGGCCCCACGTGGCGCCGTACGAAGCAGCGCCCCTCAAAGCCGGCTCGGTGCTGATGTACTCGCACAACCTCTTTCACCGCGGCAATCATCGCCGCGACGAGTTCGCCGAATGGCGCGCCCAACCGCGCTTCATGTGGCGCTTCTGGTTGTACCGAACCCACAATCCGAGCCGTCGTCGTCACAGACCTTATCGAGCAGCGATACGCACACCTGACGCGCTGACAAAGATCGATCGCACCGCGGCGGGCGACGGTGAACACGCCACCTGGCGCCATCACTACGCCTGGCTGCACGGATACAGCGCCGAACGAGAAGTTTCGGCACTCCCAGCGTTGGTGGATAAACTGCACCTGCCCGGCGAAGAACAGGAACCGCAACGCATCGGCGCAGCCTACGCGCTGGCCTTGCATCCGGACCGGACCGAGGCTGCCCGGCACCTGCTGGCCGCCCTGCTCAATGAGCGGGAGAGTATCCGTCGGGCCGGCACCTACGGACTGTCCGCACTGGACGCGCCCTTCCCCAGCGCAGAATTAATCGACGCATGCCGCTCCGCGAATCGCTGGGTGCGGCGTGGGGCCGTGTTTGTCCTGGGCGAGGCCGCAACCCTCACCACCGACGTGGTCGCTGCGCTGATCGAGCGCCTGCACAACGACCCTTCCGTGTACGTGCGCTCCGTGGCGGCGACGAGCATCGGCAGCTTGTTGCGACAGTTGCCGGAGCTACCCCCGACGCAAGCCGAAGCGTTCGCCACCGACCTCACCACAGCCCTCCTGACAAGCCTGACCCACGAAGCCAATCGCCTCGCGCTGGATAAAGCGCAAGGACGCTCGATCAAACTGGTGCGGCCCACGGATGAGACCGATGTGTGCGAAGGTATGGGCATCACCTATAACCACGCACGCTTCGCCCCAGTACGCTCCAATGTGCGCGAGTGTGTATTGACCGCGCTGGTGGTCTTGAGCAGCCACAGCAGCGCCCGTTTTGCCTCATGTCACCCTGCCCTGGTGGACACGCTGACGGCAATCGCCGAGAACGAGCAGAACATTTTCGCAGCGGGTCTCGCCTATGATGCCCTGCACCGTCTGACCCACGCCCAACATCCCGACGCCCACCAAGAAGCAGCCAAGCAGGCCGGCGACAAGGTGCGTGCGACTCTGCCACTCTTGTGTCGCGCATCTCTCTGTCGCACGACAATCTAGCTTCTGCGACCAAACGCGATAAAATCGACTCCCAGCCATCCGGAAGTCACGATGTTCGCAACGCCTAGCCTGCGCACCAAGTCCCTGGCATTCCTGCTCGCCAGCCTGCTCGTCCTGAGCGCCTGCAACCAGACGCCATCCTTGCCGAGCACGGAAGCTCCGCACGCTTTTAACGCCTGGCTGGATGCCGAGTTTGCGCGTTATCTGAATTTTGTGCCGCTGGCCAAGAGCCGGCTGGGCGACAAGACCGACAATGACAAGCTCAACTACGTGAGCGAAGCGGCGCGTGCGGCATTGGTGGAGTGGCGCCTCGACAGCGTCAACCGGATGCAGGCCAGATTTGATCGCTCAGCTTTGAGTGCGGAAGATGCGCGCAGCTTCGATCTCTGGCAATTCCTGGCCGAACAGGAAGTGCAACGCTACCGCTTCCGACGACATGAATATCTGTTCGGGCGCAGAGGCCCGAATACGCGACTGCCGCGCAGCCTTATCAACGACCACAAAGTGGACAACGAAGCCGACCTCAAAGCCTACATCGCGCGACTCGCTGCTACGGGCCGCTACTTCGATCAGTACATGAAACGCGTGCGGCTGGCCGCCGCGGATGGCATTCGCGCCCCGTACTTTTCCTACGACGTCGCCATTGGCCACATCGACGCCTTCCTGGCGGGCCAACCCTTTGTCGCGGACGCGCAGCGCGACAACGTCCTGTGGGCGGATGCCCAAAGTAAAACCCAGGCGCTGGTCGACGCCAACCTGATCACAGCGGCTGCGGGATCCAACTACCTCGAGCAGATCGAGACCTTGCTACTCGACGTCATGGGGCCCGCCTACCAGCGCCTCCAAGACCTGTTGCGGGCACAACGCGCCGAGGTCGATGAGCGTGCACAGGGTGTGTCCGCCCTGCCGGATGGCGAAGCCTATTATCGGTTTGCGCTGGCGCGCATGACCACCACCGACCTGAGCGCGCAAGAGATCCATGCGATCGGGCGCGATGAGGTGACGCGGATCCACGCCCTGATGCGCGAGATTGCCCAACAGGTGCAATTCGACGGCGATCTGACCGCTTTCTTCGAATACATGCGCCAGGATGAGCGCTTCTTTCTGCCCAGCACCGATGCTGGTCGTGCCCAATATCTAGAGCAGGCCCGCGCGTTTCTGGCCGGGATCGAAACCCGCCTGCCCCGGTACTTTGGCCTCCTGCCGAAGGCACCGTTAGAAGTACGGCGGGTAGAGGCTTACCGCGAACAAGCGGGCGGTGCTGCCCACTACATGCGCTCGACCCCCGACGGATCCCGACCGGGTGTGTTTTACGCCCACTTGGTGGATATGGCAGCGGTACCGTTCTACAGCCTGGAAACACTGGCCTATCACGAGGGGCTGCCGGGGCATCACCTGCAGATCGCCATCGCCCAGGAGCTCCAGGACGTACCCCGCTTCCGCACCTATCATAGCTACACCGCCTACAGCGAAGGCTGGGGGCTGTACGCCGAATACCTGGGCAAAGATATGGGCCTGTTCACCGACCCGTACAACGACTTCGGTCGGCTGAGCGGAGAGTTGTGGCGGGCCATTCGCCTGGTGGTCGACACCGGTATCCACGCCCAGGGTTGGAGCGAGCAACAGGCAATCGAGTACGCGCTGACCAACTCGCCACGGCCGCTGACTTCCGTACGCTCGGAAGTGCGTCGCTATTTCGAATCTCCCGCACAGGCCACCGCCTATAAGATCGGGATGTTGAAGATCATCGAGTTGCGCAATCGCGCGCGCGACCGTTTGGGGCCGGACTTCGACTATCGGGCGTTTCACGATCAGGTGCTCGGCAGCGGCGGTTTGCCGATGGCGTTGCTCGAACGCAAAATAGACGCGTGGCTGGCAATCCAGCGTTGAGCCCAGGCAGCCGAGGGTCAACCATCAACGTCGCAGCGCGAGGGTGCACGAGCGCTAGCCCGCGATGAGGAACTAAAGCGTCACGCAAGTGCCGTGCCCACAGACACCACCCGGCGCAGGAAACAGGAGAATACACATGCCAATGGACAGCAAGACCCACGAAGCCCTGGGTCTGCATCTCCCGACCCCCAAAGAGGTCAACGGGCGCTCAAACCGGGATATCCTGGAAGCGTTGAACACGCCCCAGGACGCGATCTACCACCCTTGTCCGGAGGCGTTTCCGGATGCGGAAGTCGCACGCGGCGAGGTCACCAAGTACGCCGACTGGCGCGATAGCACCCTCTACCCTGACACGGTCCGCGATATGTTCGTGTATCTTCCCGCAAACAGAGCAGCGGACACGCCGCTGAATCTATTGATCTGCAACGACGGTGTGGGCTATCTAACTCGTCAAGGCGCCATCCGCGCCGGCAACGTCCTGGACAGCCTGCATGCGTCCGGCGAGATCGAACCGACCGCGGCAATCTTCGTCAATCCCGGCCGTCCCCCCGGTGCTGCGCCCATGGGGGGGACCACGGACTACGATGCGGCGGCGACCCAGCGCAGTATAGAGTACGACACCATGACGCCGGCCTATGGCGAGTTCCTATTACAAGATGTGATTCCGTTCGTGCGCGCGGAGCACGGCATCGTGCTGACCGACGACCCAACACGACGCACTGTCTGCGGCATCTCATCCGGCGGTATCTGCGCTTTCTCAGCCGCGTGGTTCCATCCGGATCAGTTCGCTCGGGTGATCAGCCATTGCGGCTCATACACCAACATCCGTGGCGGTCATAACTACCCCTACCTCATCAGGTCCACCGAGCGCAAAAACCTCCGTGTGTTCCTGCAATCCGGCGCCAACGATGGCAAAACCCTGTTCGGTGATTGGGCGACCGCTAATCTGGCGGTGGCAGCAGCCCTCGAGTACGCGGGTTATGACTATCGCTTCGAATACGGCGAAGGCGGGCACAATCTGCGCCACGGCGGCGCGTTGTTCGCCGACACCCTGCGCTGGCTCTGGGCCGACGACTGACACCAACAAGAATACTGACACAACCAACTCAAGAACCAGGAAGATGCCATGAAAGACGAAACCATCGCGATCCATGCGGGCTACGAGACCGACCCGACCAACAAATCGGTAGCTGTGCCGATCCACCAGACCGTGGCGTATGAATTCGACGACGCCCAGCATGGAGCGGATCTATTCAATCTGGCAGTACCCGGCAACATCTACAGCCGCATCATGAATCCCACCTGCGACGTGTTGGAGCAGCGGGTAGCCCAGCTCGAAGGTGGTGTCGCCGGTTTGGCGGTCTCTGCGGGAAGTGCGGCGATCAACTACGCCATCCTCAACATTTGTGAAGCCGGCGACAACGTTGTGACCGTCCCGCAACTCTACGGCGGTACCTACACCCTGTTCGCCCACATGTTGCCCAAACAGGGCATCGAAGTGCGGTTCGCTGCCAGCGATTCAGCCGCCGATATCGAAGCGTGCATCGATGGCTCCACCAAGGCGGTGTTCGTCGAAACCATCGGCAATCCCGCAGGCAATATCATAGACTTAGCGGCCGTGGCAGAGGTCGCGCGTAAACATGGGGTCGCCACCATCGCCGATAACACCGTCGCCACGCCAGCCTTGCTGAAACCCATCGAGCACGGTATCGATGTCGTCGTGCACTCGCTCACCAAATACATGGGCGGCCACGGCACCACGCTGGGCGGCATCATCGTCGATTCCGGCCAGTTCCCGTGGACCGAACATGCGGAGCGTTATCCCATGCTCAACACGCCCGAAGCCAGCTATCACGGCGTGGTCTACGCCGAAGCCTTTGGACCGGCCGCCTACATCGGCCGCGCGCGCACCGTGCCGCTGCGCAACACCGGCTCCGCGCTATCAGCGATGAACGCGTTCCTGTTGTTGCAGGGGATCGAAACCCTGCCGTTGCGCATGGAGCGTCATTGTGCAAACACCCAGACGGTGGCGGAGTATCTGCAAAGTCACAACAAGGTGGAGTGGGTCAGCTACGCCGGACTAGCCGATCATCCGCATCACAACCTGGCGCAGAAATACATGGGCGGCAGCGCCTCGGGTATTCTGACTTTTGGCATCAAGGGCGGGTTCGATGCGGGGGTCAAGTTCTACGACGCGCTGGGACTGTTCAAACGCCTCGTGAACATCGGCGATGCGAAGTCGCTCGCCTGCCACCCCGCTTCCACCACCCACCGGCAGTTGAACGAGACCGAGCAGGCGGCCAGCGGGGTAACGCCGGAGACGATAAGGCTGTCCGTTGGCATCGAGCATATCGACGATATCATCGCCGACCTGGAACAGTCCCTGGATCAGGCCTGAACGCAAGACAGCCGGCGAACAATCAACGGAGCAACGCACGGAGACGTTAACATGAGCTACAACACACTGCTGGTCGACACCTCGGACTATGTCTCCACGGTCACCCTCAATCGGCCGGACCGGCTGAACGCCCTGACCCTGGAGCTGGCCGACGAGCTATTTGATGCCCTGCATCAACTCGATAGCGACGATGACTGCCGGGTGATCGTCATCACCGGTGCGGGCCGAGGCTTTTGCGCGGGCGCGGATCTCAACCCTCCCTCGAGCACCGTAGAGCGCGCATCGAACGCCCCCACCCTCGCCGAGCGCATGCACCAGGCGCTGGTCGACATCGAAAAACCCGTGATCAGCGCGATCAACGGCGTGGCGGTTGGCGGTGGTTGTACCATGACCTTGTTATGCGACATCCGGATCGCCGCCGCAGGTGCCAGGTTTCAGCTGCCATTTACCAAGCTCGGCATCTCAGCCGAGCTGGGTTCCACCTACGTGTTGCCACGTTTATTAGGTATGGGCAAGGCGATGGAGCTGGTGTTGACCTCCAAGATGATCGACGCTGAAGAAGCGCTGCGGATCGGGTTGGTCAATCAGGTCACCGACGCCGATGCCTTGGTGCCCACCGCCATGGACATGGCCCGCACCATCGCCGGCTTCCCACCGATGTCCGTGCGCATGAACAAGCGCGGTCTGAAACTCGGGTCCGATATGGAAGGCCAGTTCCGCTACGAAAACATGGCCCTGTCCGTGCTGCACGGCACAGCGGACGCGAAGGAGGCAGCAGCGGCGTTTCGCGAGAAACGCGATCCACAATTCACCGGGCGCTAGCGGCGTTCCCTGCGGTTCAGTCCACGATCGATTGATAGACGCGAACGCGCAGTTCGCGCCGGATCGGGTACGTGGACGAAGGGATGAGCTGGGTTAAGAACACCACAAACAGGTCCTCAGCCGGATCGAGCCAGAAGAACGTGCTGGCGGCTCCCCCCCAGTGGTGTTCGCCTGGTGACGTGATGATATGCGCTTTGACGGGGTCGATGACCACGGCAAACCCCAGGCCGAAACCGATGCCGTCGTAGCTGGTCTCGCTCCATACCGGTTGCCCCATGGCCGCCATGTCGCGATTCTCGGGCAGATGATTGCGGCGCATGTAAGCAACCGTGGGCCGCGCAAGGATCTGCTCCCCGCCGTAGGCGCCGCCGTTCAACAGCATCTGACAGAAGCGACCATAGTCCATGATCGTCCCGGTCAGCCCGCCGCCGCCGGAGTAGAGTTGCGCCGGTTCTAAGAAGCGCGATTCACTCGACGACTCCTGCAGCTTGTAGCCGGTCTCCCGCGCGACCCCGCTCTTGGCTGTGGCACCGACATTGCTCATGCTGGCCCCGTTCAGGGGGGCGTAGAGGGCGGCAAAACGATCGTGCTTATCAGGCGGGACATGAAAGCCCGTATCGGTCATCCCGAGCGGCGCGAACAGGCGCTCGGCGAAGAAGTCTGCCAGGCTCTGCCCGGACCAGACCTCGACGAGGCGACCCAGGACATCGCTGGATACGCTGTAGTTCCACTGACTGCCCGGCTGGCAGATGAGCGGTATCTTCGCGACCCGTTTGACCAACTCTTCGAGGTTGGCCGCGGTACCCGGAAACTCGATCTCCGCGGCACGATGGGCTGCGTCCACCACGTTGACCCCCATGAAGCCGTAGGTGAGACCCGAGGTATGAGTCATCAGATGGCGCACGGTCATCGGCGTCTTCTGCGATTCGACATCGTCGAGACGCGCTCTGCCACCCAGCCATACCGGCGTGTCTGTAAATTCGGGGAGATAGGCGCTCACCGGGTCGTCGAGCTGAAAGTGACCCTCTTCGTAGAGCATCATGGCAGCGACCGTCGTCACCGCCTTGGTCATGGAGTAGAGCCGCACGATCGTGTCTTCGGCGAATGGCCGACCGAGCGCTTCGTCGGCGAGCCCCGTCGCTTCGAGATGACCGATTTTGCCCTGCCGTCCGATCATCACGCTGGCACCCGCCACCCGTTGACTACTCACCTGCTCGGAGAGCCACGTCGACATTCGCGCCAGGCGCGCTTCTGACAAGCCTATGGACTCAGGTTGGACACGTTCCAACATGCTCTTCCCCCGCTGAACTAAAGCCGGACATTCTACCCCGGCATCCCGAAAGCGCTATCTCGTGGTGATCTCCAGGATCGAGTGGCCATGATGCGTACGGCCAAACTCATCCACGGCGCGCACCGACAGCGTATGCACGCCAGCGACCAGGTCGTCCGGCAGGTCAGCAGACCAGATGTGTGACGAAGGCGTGGCCTCAACCCACGATTTCTTCTCGTCGCCGTCGCGTGCCCACATCTCCATGATCATCGGATCTCTGCGCACCACGCGCTGCATCTCGATCTCTGCGCCTGACCCTACCCGGAAGAAGACGCGCGACTTGGGTCCCCCGTCGAACAGGTTTACCAACACCTGGGCAGCGGGCACATGATCGATACCCATACGCCCGTCGAACAACTCACCATGGCGGAAGTCGCGCAGACCATCCTTGCGCAGACCGTGGTAGTGCACGTCATACATGATGCGCATCTGGAAGTCGGCGGGTTTGCCCGCCGCTTTGAAGCGAACTTTGGCATCCACACCGTCGACCTCCAGGATGTGGTAGCCGTTGGGCGTGCCATCTCGTTGCCAGGTCGTGGGTAGGCCGTTCTCGTCGAACGGGCCGCTCCACCAGGAACCACTCACCGTGCTCAGCACATGGTGGTGAAAGGGCTCAGGGCCCCTGAAGCCATCGTCTTCGTCAAAGTAGTGGTGTTCGGTGGTATGGGTATGACCGGCCACCGCGTAGAGGTTCTCCCGCCCTGACAAGAGTCTGAACAACGCTTTGCGATCCTGCGTGGTGGAACCTTTCGAGGTCCCTGCATAGGTCTCCAGCGGCGAATGCATCGCCAGAAAAACCAGCTTGTCCTTAGGCACAAACGCAAGCTCCCGCTTCAGCCAGGCCAGCTGTCGAGCGCCGAAATTGGCGATGTAACCGCCCGAGCCGCGCACGTCCCCCGGATCGCTTTCGCCATGGCCTTGATATTCGATGTTATCGAGAACCACGAAGTGCGCACCGCCAAACTCAAAACTATAATACGGCGGACCGAAGTAGCGTTTGAAGGTCTCCAGCGAATCCTCGTCATTCTCGGCGAACATGTTCAATTCGTGATTGCCAGGCACGTTGTACCAGGGGATGCCCAACTGAGCGATGATGTCCAGATAGCGCGGGAATAAAGCCAGGTCATCGAACATGATGTCACCCAGCGTCATGCCGAACTGCGCAGTGGTGCCGAGCAACTCGGTGATGATCTTGTCGCGAATGTAGTCCAACTCCACTTCGGTCTGGGGTTGGGTATCCGCAAACAACAACGCCTCAAACACCGCGGGTTCTTCCTGGCGGCGCAGCCCGAAGTTGATGCTATCCGGCAGTGGGCCGGTGGGTTCCACGCCGGGAAAGCGCAGTTGCGGCGGCGAACCGGCGGGTTGATGGATGTAGTAAAACTGCGGTATCTGCTGTGCGTTGACCGCCACCTGATAGCCGGCGGGTTTGGTGATGAAGATCACCGCCTGCGCTCCGATATCCAGACGCCAACGACCGTCCGCGTCGGTCTCCACAATCTTATTGCCGTCCGAGACCCGCACGTCGGCAATCCCGGGTTCACCCGCATCCAGCGTGCCGTTGCCGTTGCTATCTTCGTACACCACCCCGGTTGCGGCCAGCGCCATCACCGGCAGCCCGGCCACCAGCGCCACGACCAGCGCTTCGAGCAGTTGCTTTCCAGAAACCATGTTTGCCCCCACAGTTGTTTGTCCCCACACTTCGCGTCGACCGGTAACGTCGACCAGACACCTCACGTACGAACGTGAACAGCAATGCGTGACCCCACTGTATCCCGCCGGCCACCTAAGCGCTACCGGTCGCGGTCATAATCGAAGGCGACCTTCCACGCCAAACGTACTGCAAAGCTTGTCCCGGAGCGGCTGCGTGGGGCACACTCTGCTGGCCGTAATTTACGGCATTCCAACAAAATATCGAACGGCACCACACGGGCAACGGCTAAACAGGTGGTGTTGAAGCAAACCAAGCCGCGCCTCTTTCCAAGCATGCGCGCAGAGCGAAGCATGACGGAAGCGGCCGAGGTATGAGGGGAGAGAGAAGTATGGCTCAGCCGCGGGAAAAGGGCGCACCTGGAGCGAGCCGGTTGCGGCCCTGTGGGTGTTCTCGATTCCCTACTTCCTGGGCGCCTATTATCTTGGCCCGACGTTCTCCCTCACCCAAGGCTTGGTCGGCCTGCGCATGCGCGCACTGGCGTCGAGCATCCTGTTGTTCATCCTCAACATCATCGGGTTGGGACTCGGTCCACACTTCACCGGCATCATCTCGGACGTGTTGAACGTCAGCACCGAGTTGGGTGCAGAATCGCTGCGCTGGGCACTGGTGATCAGCCTGATCTTCAACGTGATCTCGGCCATTCTCTATCTGATGGCCAGCAAGACAATCAATGCGGATATGGAGCAGGCGCAGGCGCGGATGTAGGCGTTCGGGGCGGCGCTTGCAGACGCGACTGGCATCAGCTGCCGAAGCGATAGCGGACCTTTAGCACAAACACGTCTGCCAACGGATCCCGGATGGCATCGTCAAAAATATCTGTGAACCCCGCCTCACCCAGCGCGGTGCGCAGATCCGCCTGCCGGGTGTAGACCAGAAATACATCCGATAGCGGCGCAATCTCCCAGCGATAACGCGCCTGGATGGCGTATTGAGACACGGCAAAACTATAGTCGTCCCGGAAACCCGCCCCCACCGGTTTGGTGATCGGCAGCAGGTCACCCGGCGCCCCCGGAATACGGAAGAAGTCTTTCTCTACCGCACGGATGCCCACCCATTGCACCGCCAGGCGAATCTGTTGGCGCGCACTGAAGTAATACTCCAGCGACAGCCGTGGGATCCACTGTTCCGTATCGAAGGTCGCCATCAGATCAGCGCCCTGGTGCAGGAGCCAGCCATCGCTCTGCGTATACGCAGCACTCGCCTCGAGAGAGAAACGATCGTGTGGTCGCCAGGTCACGCCCAGGCTGCCCGTGTAGCTTGGCGCACCGAGGTGTTCTTCCGCATAGACCAGCCCCGTGCGCACGCTCCAGGCCTGCGTGGTATCCGACTCCCAGGAGAAGTCGCCCACCACCCGTTCTTCGACTCGATAAGTGCCATTGCCGAAGCTGTTGAGATCGTCATACACCGGCGCGAAGAAGTTCACGCGTGCGACAACCTGTGACAGATCGTTCAGATTGGTGCGATTGGAGAAAAAGATGCCACCACCCGTGAATAGCGACTCCGAGATGTTCTTCTGCAGGAAGCCTCGCACATCGAACTGGTTTTCGCGCGCCCAACCGAGGTCAGATTTGGTCCACTGCAGGGCGGAGCGTATACGATACTCATCGTTGCGCTGCAGAAAACCCAAATCGTTGATGTCGATATGCTCATCGAAATATTCCAGGCCCACGCGATGCTTCAGCCCCTGCCGATAAGTGAACTCGAAGTCGAGAAAGCCGCCGTAACCCTGCTCAATCCCATCGATGTCAGAGGTCATGATCTGGCTGTCGATCTTGACTCCGCCGCGCGGGGATAGGTAGTGCAGGTCGACGCCGTGAGCGACGGCATCGCCGGCTTCGTTCAGGACGGCAGTGGAAAGAACACCGACCGCTTTGTACCCTTCACCTTCGCTGTCCTCGTATAACAGCCGCGCCACACCGTAGTCGTTGCCAGGTTGACCGAGATTGATGTCCACGCCGTTGTCCAGCACATCAAACTTCACATCCTCTTCGAACGCACCCATAAAACCGTAGCGCAAGCGTCCGAGTTGGCCAGTGGTCTTGAACGCCCCTTGCAGCTCTGTGGGTTGGACCAGTTCGCGCTGCGGCACCTCCACGCCGGGACCCACACTTGGCGCCCGCGGCCTGCCGCCGATGCGCCGCGTATTGACCATGGTGTAAGGCAGACCGGCATTGCCGACCCCACGCCCACGCGTGTCGGCCCGCGGAGAAGCGACAAAAATTTCCTGACCTTCCAGGAAAAACAGGCGTTTCTCCGGAAAGAAGGTCTCGGTGGCGGTCAGATTGATGATGACATCATCGGATTCCACGTTGCCAAAGTCCGGATTCAGCGTCGCGTTAATCTGGAAGTTGCTCGAGGGTCGCCAGAAGGCATCCACCCCCGCCCGATAACGAGGCTCACCGTCCACCCAATCGTAGGCAGTCGCAACAAACGGATAGACGTTGTATTGCTGACGTGGCTTGACGTCGCGCATTTCTATCTGGCTCAAAGCCGACATGAATTTTGATTGGGTCGGTGCCAGCGCCGGCCAGGCCCAGCGTTCATCGAGGTAGGCCACCTTGCGCGATACGTACATGCCGATGCGGCGGACCTCATCGGCGGCCGGCATGGACACAATGCCCCACGGGATGAAAAATTCCACCGACCAGCCATCGGCCAGCGCCCTGCTGCGCCCATACCAGGGTCCGTCCCAGTCGCTGGAGAAAGTTCGCTCCGGCAACACGGTACCGTCCATCAAGGAGTCACCCAGGTTCACGCCAAACCAAAAACCGTAGCGCCCCTCCCCGGAAGTATCGAGGGTGATACTGAAGCTGTCCCGATTGTCGCGCACGTCCCGCCCGGACAAACGCTGGACCAGCGTCTGCGCGGGTTGGAAGTTGCGCGCCGCCACATACAAACCCTCGTCGCTATAGGTGACCTGCATGCGGGTTTCGTGCGCGCCGGGTTGCAGGGTATCCGGCTCGATCACAACAAAGTCGTTGATCGCCGGTATCCGCGACCACACAGCCTCATCGATGTGACCATCCACCGTTATCCGGGCATCGGCGGGCAGGCGTTGCAATCGCAAAACCTCGGTATCGGCAGACACCAGTTCCAGCTGCGCGGGCAGCGCGCCGCGTCCCGTACTCGCGGCCGCGGAGCCTTGCTGGGTCATCTGTGGGGCGTTGAGCGCTGGGGTGGATGGCAACTCGGTGCGGCTTCGCGTATCAGCAGGCGCTGAGGCAATCGCAAGCGTGGGCACGACGGCAACCCGCTCGTCGGGCGCCGATGCGGCCCGCGCGGCTGACGACACCTCGACGGGCGTGCCGCGCAAGAACCAGGCATCGGACAGACCGCCGGCGCGTGCTCGCGCCAAGGCATCGCGCGCCTCGCGCTCGCCGGCAAAAGGGCCGACAACCACGCGATGCAGGCCGTTGGCAGCAGACAGAGCACGCAGCTGTGCGACCAGGTCTGACGGCAGGGCTTGCGGCGGCGTAGTGAGATAACGTTGCGCATTGACCGCCGAGTTAAAACTGGCGAGCGCCACAAAAAAGCCTGCAGTAGCGATCTCGCTGGGGGTGGCGGAGCGATCTGAGGCACGGGCTTGAAACCCGATATCGCCTGCTGCCTCAACAGCGGACGACGGGCCGGTCGACGGATCCGTTTGCATGCCGAAGGCTGTCAGGGAACTGCCTAACCACAATCCCATCCAAAACAACTTGCCTGTCACTACTTTCCCTGATCACCACCTTCTTGTTCCGTAACGCAGTATAGCGCCAGAAGCGCCATTGCTCACGTAAGACATTGTCCATGCCCCGCCCGAGCTGCAGGCAGCGCTCGTGACAAAAAAATAACCCCATCTGGCTCGCTGCGGCGTTATCAGGACCACAACAATGCCACATCGCGGGATTTCGCCATGCAACGCACACGCTCAAGACACAGAACCCTCACTTTCGCGCTTCTATTGCCCCTGCTCTACGCCTGCAGCACGACGGTGGACGAGGCGCCGCCACCCAGATCAGATACCCTAGGCAAAGCCGTCCGGACGACCCCGGCGTTGGCAGAAGTCATGCAAAACCAGCATGAAACCCATCGCGATATGGCACATCGGATCGCGCACCCGGTGATTGCGCAACCCCAGAGTCGCGAGAGATACCAGCGGATCGAGGATAACCGCCTGATCTGGACCGCGGACGCTCCGGTGTCGACTTTCGCCGTGGACGTCGATACGGCGGCCTATGCCAATCTGCGCCGCTTCCTGAATCAGGGTCAACTACCACCGCCTGACGCTGTGCGTGTCGAGGAACTGGTGAACTACTTCACCTACGACTACGCCCAGGCCCGGGACCGCGATCGACCCTTCGCCAGTCACGTCGAAGTTGCACCAAGCCCCTGGAATCCCGACCGACATCTTCTGCACGTCGGCATCAATGGCTGGGTCGACACCGAGCGGGAGACTCTCCCCCCGGCCAATCTGGTATTTCTGATCGATGTATCGGGGTCGATGCGTTCCGCAGACAAACTGGATCTGTTGAAGACCTCCATGCAGATGCTGGTACGGCGCTTGCGCCCGCAAGATCACGTCGGGATTGTCGTCTATGCCGGTAGCTCCGGCGCGGTGCTCGAACCGACCTCCGGACGCCACCAAAGTCAGATCGCCGCCGCCATCGCAGAGCTTGAAGCGGGCGGTTCGACCAATGGGGCCGCGGGCATCGAGCTGGCCTATCAGCTGGCACAGGAGCAGTTCGACGCGAGCGGTATCAACCGCATCATCCTGGCGACCGACGGCGATTTCAACGTCGGCCCGAGCGATGTCGACACGCTGAAACAACTGATCGAACGCAAGCGTCGCAGCGGTATCGCGCTCACCGTGCTCGGTTTCGGGCAAGGCAACTACAACGACCACCTCATGCAGACCCTAGCCCAGCACGGCAACGGCAACGCCGCCTATATCGATTCGCTGCGCGAGGCGCGCAAAGTCCTGGTGGAAGAACTCGCAGCCAATCTGCAAATCATCGCCAAGGACATGAAAGTACAGGTCGAATTCAACCCGGCTCGCGTCGCCAACTACCGCCTCATCGGCTACGAGACCAGACACCTGGAACGGGAAGATTTCAACAACGACCGAGTCGATGCAGGCGAGGTTGGGGCGGGACATACGGTCACCGCGCTCTATGAGATCACCCTCACCGGTCACCCGGATGCTGTGGATCCGCTGCGTTATGGCAGCCACAGCAAACCTTCGGAGGTGGCCCACACTGATGAACTTGCGTTTCTGCGCATTCGCTACAAAGCACCCAACGGGCAGCGTAGCAAGCTGCTGGAGACGCCGGTCGCGGCAGCGGACATCGCGCGGCAGCTCCACGCGACCAGCGACGCTTATCGTTTCAGCGCTGCGGTCGCCTGGTTGGGACAGTATCTGAAGGGCAGCAAATATGTCGCGCAAGAAGACCTGGAAGAACTTCTGAGGCTGGCGCGCGGTGCGATCGGCGACGATGAGCACGGCCACCGCCACGAATTCCTGAACCTGGTGCGCTTGACCCAGGAACTGGCGAACGCACAATATCCGGCACTCACGCAACGCTAGACCGTCATGATGTGGCCACCCTCTCTGCGATCATCCAGGTACGGTAGACGCGATCCGTCATGTCGGCGGGGTCGATGAGCGCATCGACCTCCAATGTGACCGAGTTGGCGTCCTATCGTCGAGCCGAGGCTACCGAGCCTGGCTCCGATGGTGCCGCCGAGATCGAGGATGACACGCTGGTGCTGCGCTACCGTGCCGGCGACCAAGCCGCTTTTACGCAGCTTTACGAGCGTTACAAGGGCCCACTCTACCGGTACTTTTTGCGCCAGACCGGCGAGGCGCAAGCGCAGGATTGCTTTCAGGAGACCTGGGCGAAGCTGCTCGACACCCTTGAGCGCTACCATGCGCGCGGCACGTTTCAAGCGTACCTGTTCCGCATCGGCCACAACGTGCTGATGGATCATTTCCGGCGCGACCGACGCTTTACCCAGCCGCTGCCTGAGCTTGAAGAACCCGCGTCCGGACAGGTCGAGGCAGGTGAAGCATTGGATGAGAAACGCAGGCTCGCCCGTCTCTACGAGCAGATCGGCAAGTTACCCCTGGCGCAGCGCAGCGCCTGGCTGCTGCAACAGGAGAGCGAACTGTCCCTGCAGGAGATCGCTGACCTGACCAACGCGACGGTAGAGGCGGTCAAATCACGACTGCGCTATGCCAAAAACAAACTGCAGGCTGGAATGGCACGCCATGAACGATGACCCCAAACAGCCGGCCCTGACGCCGGAGGAACTCTACGCCCGGCACAATCAGCAGGCGCCGCCCGCTGAGTTGGATAGCGCGATCCTGCAATTGGCTGCTCAACGGCATGCCCCTGGAGGGCGTCGCTGGCGGCGTTGGGGTAGCAGCGCTGCCGCGATAGCTATGCTTGCGATCGCTATCGGCGTGTTCCAGCAAACCCAGTTCGACGACATGCCCGCGATGCATTCGGTCGCTCCGGACACCGCCGTGGATATGCAGCTCACCGAGCAGCGGGAAACCACTCGCAGGGATACCGTGGCGTCCCCAACGGCCAACATACCGGGGATGACCGACTTCGTTGCGGGCAAAGAGGTCAGTCCTGCGCAGGAGAGCGCTGCAGAACTGCTGGAGGTGGTGACCCAAGCGACCTGGGATGCCGCCGCTAATTCAGCGCCGAACGCGCAGCCAGCGCCCACCGAATTGGCTGCAGAAGCTGAGGCCAGCGCGGCGGCTGCCCGGCTGCAGCGCAGCGCGTTAAAACCTTCCTCCTTCAAAGCAACCCACTCCGGTGATGAGGCTGGGTGTGGTGCTATTCCAGAATTGCCCGCCGGCGCGACGGCGGTGACCGGGGAAACAGAGGGGATCGAACAAACCGGCCAACCACAAATTCGTTACCGTCTGGACGATCGGACCTACACACTACGCTGCGAGAGTAGGCGATGGCAGCTCGACGATCAGAAGCCCGAGACGCGCTGAACCGCTGCTGACATCCCTAACAACACCCCACGAGAGCGTCACCCACTCCACGTGATCAGGGATCGCTGACGGTGACGATGCTCTTGCCAAAGTTGTCCCCGGTCAGCATGGCGGCAAACGCTTCCGGCGCCTGTTCCAGGCCCGCCCAGAAGTGCTCCTTATAGCGCACAGCACCGTCCTGGATGTGGGCTGCCATCTCCTGCAGAAAGATGTCCTGATAATCGGCCACGTAATTTCCGACAAACAGGTCGTGTACGGTGACCTCTTGCCGCTCGAAGATTTTCGCACCCGTCTCCTGCCAGACCGTTCGCGCGTCCCTCCCGTCTTCATTGCCATACTGGGATATCACGCCGCACAAGCTGATACGCGCTCGTTTGTTGAGGCTCGGCAACAAAGCGGCGAACGTCTTGCCGCCAACGTTTTCGAAATACACGTCACACCCGTCCGGACAGGCCTTGGCGATATCCTCGGCCAGATTGTCGGAGAGATGGGAAACACAGGCATCGAAACCGAGCTCGTCCACCACATAGCGGCACTTCTCCTGAGCACCGGCGATACCGATCACCCGCGCTCCCACAATCCGGGCGAGTTGTCCGACCACCTGACCCACGCCGCCAGACGCCGCGGAGACCACCACGGTCTCTCCCGGGCGCGGATCGCATTGAACGATGAGCCCAGCGTAAGCGGTAAGGCCGAGCATGCCGTGAATGCCCAAGGCGGTGGAGAGCGGCGCAAGCTCGGGGTCGAGTTTGCGCGGAAACATGTAGTTGAACACCGATATGTCTTTGCCGGTCAGGCCATGGCTCTGCCAGCCATTGGTGTTGAAGATATAGTCACCGGGTGCGTAACCCTCGATCCGACTCTCGAGGACCTGGGCCACGGTCCGGCCATGACAGACCTCGCCAGGCTGCTCTACCCCACTGCGGCGACGAACCCACTGATAGGGGTCGAGTGACAAATAGATGGTACGGGTCAGCATCTGGCCGTCCACCGGCTGTGGCGCCGGCGTCTCCCCCCAGACAAAATCCGCGGCGACCGGGTAACCAGCCCTATCACGGTCGGCGAGACGCCACTGCTGATTGCCTGTACTCATGCCTTCCTCCCCTTGTTTGAGCAGCAGTGTGATACAGCCCCCGCAGCGTCGCAACCGATGCGACTGGCTATTTCCATGGAACGCCACTAGCATCTGGCAATCACACACGGGGGATAGAAAGAGTGGATCTCAGCGCAACGCCGGTCAGCGAAGATACGATAGGCCTTCTGGAAGGTATGGCGACAACGCGCGCCATCAGGCGCTATACAGATGAGCCCATACCGGAACAGGCACTGCGCGATATGTTGTTCACCGCGACCCGTGCGCCCAGTGGTTCGAACCGACAGCCGTTCCGCTTTCTGGTGCTCACTGACAGCGACAAGGCACAACAAGCCAAGCAACTGATCGGTACATCGGCACGCTTGTTCTGGGAAGAAAAGCGCACCAACGATCGTTACGATCAAGGCAGCGGTGCAGACCCGAACTCCCCCAAATCGCGCATGGCGCGCGTGATGCAGCACTACGTCGATAACTTCGATAATGCCCCGGCTCTGATTTTGCCGTGCATGGTGCGCTATCGAGAGCCCCACACGATGGAGGGAGCGTCTATGTACCCGGCGGTCCAGAACCTCATGCTCGCCGCCCGAGCGATGGGCTACGGCGGTGTGATCACCGGTTTCCACGGGCGGGTGGAAGACGAACTGAAAGCGCTGCTCGGTATACCCGAGGAAGTTTTCATCGCCTGCACGCTCACCCTCGGCCGGCCCCAAGGCGGCCATGGTCCCGTACGTCGACGCCCGATGTCAGAGCTGGTGTTCGGTGACACATGGGACGAAGCACCCGCCTGGGCGGTTGACCCGCCCGGCACCCAATACACCAGCGCCGGCCCGCCGAAGGGCGTGAAGGCGGTCTGAAAATTTCAGGCGGCTACCATTCTGGCAGGTTATTGATACCACACAGCGTCTGGCGCGACCGTAGCAGTTACTTACAACCCAACAGAGTCGTTATCAGCACATGCGAGCATTAGTTTGTGAAGAGTTCGGTCCGCCCGAAGGCCTCAAGTGGGTGGAGGTAGATAGACCGGAACCCCAGCCAGACGAGGCTCTAGTGCGCGTCACCGCGACTGGCATCGGCTATGTGGACGGTCTGATGGTGCAGGGGAAATACCAGGTCAAACCACCACTACCCTACTATCCCGGCAGCGAGTTCGCTGGTTGCATCGAAGCGCTGGGAAGCGAAGCCGAAGGTATCGCAGGTCTACAGGTGAGACAGCGCGTCATCGGCATGGGCAACGGCGCTTGCAGCGACTATGTAAAAGTGTGTGCGAGTAATCTGATCGCGTTGCCGGATAGTGTGGATGATGCCACCGGTGCAGGCATGTTCATCAACTACGCAACCGCACTCTACGGCCTGCGCGACTGCGGTGCTTTGCAAGCGGATGAGAGCATTCTGATCCTCGGCGCTGCGGGCGGCGTGGGCTCGGCGGCCATCGCCACCGCCAAAGCCATGGGCGCCCACGTGATCGCCGCTGCATCTAACGAGAAGAAGCGCGACGCCACCCTTGCCTACGGCGCGGATGAGGTGGTCGACTACTCTCAGCCGGATTGGCGCGACGACCTGAAAGCCCTGACCGCCCAACGCGGGCTGAATCTGGTCTACGACCCAGTCGGCGGGGATGTCTCAGAACCGGCCTTCAGATCGCTCTCCCCCGGCGGCCGTTTCCTCGTCGTCGGGTTTGCCGCCGGTAGCATCCCGGCGATCCCCCTGAACCTGGCCCTGTTGAAACGTTCGAGTATCGTCGGGGTCGATTGGGGGGGCGAGGCCCGCGCCGATCCCAGCATCAATGGCAAGCTGATGCGCGACCTGATGGGCTGGATTCGCAGCGGCAAACTCACACCCGCGACCGTCACCACGCGATCGATCGAAAAGGTCCACGAGGCCCTGGACGATCAGCTCGCGGGCAGGATTGTTGGCAAGCTTGTTTTGACGCGCTAGGACAGCCGTTGTGGTTCAGTAGTACTTGAGGTCGGTCGCCTTGCCCCAGAATACCCGGTACGACATCAGGGTATAGGCGAGGATTACGGGGAACACCAGCACCACGCCGACGGACACAAACGCCAGCGACTCCGTAGCAGCTGCCGCCTCCCAGATAGTGGTCTCGAAAGGTACCACGTAGGGATAGAAACTATAGGCCAGCCCTTGAAACGAGAGCGCAAACACGAGGACTGCGCAAGCGAAGGGCAACCAATCACCTCGCCGCACCGCGTCTTCCCCACTCTGCTCCATGGTCGGATAGTGACCGAGAAAATAGTTCACGCCCAACAGCGCGACCCCGCACAGGATCGGGATCGGTAACAGGATGATGGCCTCGGGCAGACTGAACCACTTTTCGAAGATCTGTGGGCTGACCAGCGGATTGACCACCGAAACCGCCGCGATGCCGAGCATCATCAGCCACAGGCTGCGTCGCACCCAAGCGACCACGCGCAGTTGCAGCTGATGCGAGGTTTTCATGATCAGCCAGGCGCCGCCGATAAAGGCGTAGGCGCTGGTGACACAGATCGCGCTGAGCAACGCGAACAGCTGCACCCATCCGCCGCTGTCAAACCCGAGAACGTAAAGTCCCAGCATGTAGCCTTGGGACAACGACGCGAGCAGGCTGCCCAAGAAAAAGAACCCATCCCAGCGGCGCTTGTGCTCCAGCGCAACCTTGGCGCGAAAGTCGAAGGCGACACCCCGCAGGATCAGACCGATCAACAACACCAGCACCGGCAGATAGAACTCACTCAGAACCGTGCTATGGGCCTGGGGAAAGGCGATGAGGAGAATTCCAACGCCCAACACCAACCAGGTCTCGTTAGCATCCCAGAACGGGCCGATGGACGCTATCATCGTATCCCGTTCGCCCTCCTCACCGAGCGGCAGCAGCAGGCCGACCCCGAGGTCGTAACCGTCGAGGATGGCGTACAGAAAGAACGCAAACGCCATCAACCCCGCGAACAAGAGTGGCAACACGTGATCGGGATCAAATTCCATACTCAGCCCTGCGCAGCAACGGGTTGTGGCGACGGCCCCGTCCACAAACCTGGCGTGGTTTCTAAATCCGCGGACTGTCGCGCCAGATAGAACAGGCTGCTGATGTAGCTCACCAGCAAAAAGCTATATACCAACAAATACACCGTGAGGCTGAACGCGACATTTTCGGCAGGCTGATCGGTGACCGCCTCAGCCGTGGTCAGAACGCCGGTGACCAGAAACGGTTGGCGGCCGATTTCGGTGACATACCAACCGGCCAGGGTGGCGACCCACCCGGAGAACGTCATGCTGACAAAGGTCCGCATGAGCCAGACATCGTAACGCCGGCGCCAGACGATCTTCCATAACGCGACCAAGGCGAGCAGCAACATGCCGAAGCCCATCGCCAACATAATCCGAAAGGCGAAGAAGACCGGTGCGACCGGTGGCGTATGCTCAAAGTCGGCGAGGCCTCGGATTTCACCTTCGGGATCGTGGGTCAGCACCAGGCTGGCCGCATTGGGAATCGTGATCGCCCAGCGGTTTTCCGCCGCCTCTTCGTCCGGCCAGCCGATCAATACGAATGGCACCCCCTTTTGGGTCTCCCAAAGGCCTTCCATCGCCGCGATCTTCGCAGGCTGATGCTCCAGCGTGTTAAGCCCATGGAGATCGCCGCTGAAGATCTGCGCCGGTGCGAGGATCGCCGCCAGGATGACCGCTCCCCGCAGCGCAGTGCGCGGTGCCGCCGTCCCATCGCCTTGCAGGATGATGTAGGCGGACAATCCGGCCACCACAAAACAAGCGGTCAAACCGGATGCCAACATCACGTGTACCAGGCGATAGGGCATCGAAGGATTGAATACGATGTCCCACCAGGAGGCCGGGAACAGCACGCGGTCTTCGATATAGAACCCGGTCGGGGTGTGCATCCAGGAATTGAGCGCTATGATCCAGAAGGCGGAAAGGGTGGTTCCTACCGCGACACAGACGGTGGCGAAGGTGTGTACCCAGGGAGGCACACGCTGCATGCCGAATAGCATCACCCCCAGAAAAGTTGCCTCCATAAAGAAGGCGGTCAGGACTTCGTAGCCGAGCAGCGGACCTGCGATATTGCCGACCCGTTCCATAAATCCAGGCCAGTTGGTGCCGAATTGAAAAGACATCGTGATACCGCTGACCACCCCGAGCGCAAACGTCAGCGCAAACACTTTGACCCAGAAGCGATAGCAGCGCATCCACAGGTCCGCATCGTAAGCGGAGCGCGCCAGTCCGGCACGGACTTTAAAAAAAACCAGGAACCAGGCTAGGCCGATGGAGATCGCGGGAAACAGGATGTGAAACGTGATGTTGGCGGCGAATTGAATGCGGGATAGGTCCAGAGTATCCATGGTTCCACCGGTCGTGCGTTAGCCTACGTACCTGAACGGTTGATCTGCGCGTGCCACCTCGTCTCGCATGTCGACGCATCGGCACCTGCGCGGGCAAGGTCACACAGGCTTGTGATCAAGCGTCCTTACAGAGCAAAAATAGCCGAAATTTCCCGTCTTAACAGTACGAGACTGTACTTACCGCCAAAGCGTCCAATACGCTGCGCGCACCGAGCGCTTTGCCCGGTGCGCCTGCACCTTCACCGCGTCCCGCTCGCCAAGTCCCGCGAGCGACCGTGCGGGTCGATCTTCAGACCTCGCGGTAAATGATCCCGCGCGCCTTGACCGGCTCCAGCATGGACCAATCGCCATCATCGACTTCGTACCCCTGCGGGAAAGGCGGTCGTGGTTCCGATCCCAGACTCGCTACCACGCGATCATCGCGGTAGTAACACTGGATCACCATGCTGACCAGCGTACGGCACGCGGCGCTTTGCGAGCGGGAGAATGCGTCGAGACCCATGGCCTCGGCTTCGACGAGCGCGGCGATCACACCCGCCGGATGTGCGCGCGCGGTGGCGAGCACATCCGCCAGGATCGTAGCGTCGTCCGCTCCCGGGCGGTGCTCGTTGGCCGGGATCATCGCCCCGCTTATCTGCCGCAGCAGATCGATCTGCTCAGCGTTAAAAGGACTGTCACTGGTCAACAAATCACTCATACGCTCCCTCCTAGTCGAACAGGTTGGCCAGCCGGCGCTTCATGTTGTCCGCCACGTACAGCGCCAACGCCTGGATGGTGCGGGTGGGATTTACGCCGGCGGAGGTCACGAAGATACTGCCGTCCACGATAAAGAGATTGCGCACGTCATGACACCGCCCCCACTCGTTCACGACCGACCGTTCGGGATCAGTCCCCATGCGCGCCGTGCCCATCAGGTGCCAGCCCCCCACCGATATCGGCGCTTCTGAGTAGACGTCTACCGCCCCGGCGGCGCGCAGAATTTCGCTGGCCCGGTCCACCGAAAAGTCCAGCATGCGGCGACTGTTGTCGCTCAGCACATAGTCGATTTTGGGGGCGGGGATGCCGTTGGCATCTTTGAGGTCGGGGTCTAGAGTGACCGTGTTGTGTTCCTCGGGCAGATCCTCGCAGATACCGACCATCCCGGTCACTCTGTTGTGCAGCTTGTCAAAAGCAGCATGGTGATCCGCCCCCCAGGGAATGCGTCCGGACATCATCCCCATCATCGCCGTGTTGACCGGCCCCGTGCCCCGGTTGATCTCATAGGTGAAGCCGCGCAGAAAGCCCCGCTCGGCATCGGTTTCGTAAAACTCCTGACTCCAGATACATACCCCTGGACCACGTGGACCATCCAGCTCTTCCTCAAAGATTCCGCGGATCATGGAATATGGGTGGAACATGAGATTCTTACCCACCAGGCCGCTCGAGTTCGCAATGCCATCCGGGAAGCGCTCACTCTTCGAGTTCAACATGATGCGGGGCGTGCCAACACCGTTGCTGGCCAGCACCACCACCTCGGCCTTCTGCTCACATTCCTGACCTTGTGCGTCGTAGTAGATGACCCCATCCGCAAAGCCATCGTCGCGCAGGGTGATCTCCTGCACGCGACAGTGGGTGCGCACCTCTACACCCGCACGAATGGCGTGGGGCCAATAGGTAATGTCCGTGGAGGCTTTGGCGCCCTGAGCACAACCCGACAGGCAGGCACCCAGATTGATGCACTGTGCTCGACCGTCGTATTGCTGGGTCGCGATCGTGGTATCCGACGGCCACCAGTGCCAGCCGAGATCATTGAACCCAGCGGCCAGGCGACTTCCAGAGCGTCCGAGCGGTACCGGCGGCATCGGCGGCTGTTTGGGTGGATAGGCTGGGTCCCCCGCAAGCCCGGACACCCCCATCAGCCGATCGTTCTCGTCATAGAACGGCTCCAGGGTCTGATAGTCCAGCGGCCAATCATCCGCCACACCATCGAGGCTCTTGACGCGAAAGTCTGACGGATGGAAACGGGGATAGTGGCCCGCGTAGAGAATCGTCCCGCCCCCGACCGCATTGAAATTGGCGATTTTGATCGGCGAGTTTTCGTCATTGATCGGATAATCGCTGGCCAGACGGCGACGATTCGGCGAGACCGCCATATCCCCCCAGCCGCGCGCTTCCCAATCGCGCCCGCTCGAAGGATACTCCAGCGGATTCATCCACCCGCCCTGCTCCAGGCAGACGATACGCATGCGCGTCTCCGCCAGGCTATAGGCAAGTGCCGCCCCGGATGCACCGGCCCCGATGATGAGCACGTCCACGATGTCATCTGACATTTGCCTCTCCTCCCCGGTCCCCAGTGTGGCCAAAACGGGGCCCAATGCCCAGGATTTTACGCTCGACAACGCGCTGGTCGAGCCGGCCTCGGCAGATTAAAATCAGAAGGTTCAGACAAGGGGAAATGAAATGAGCGAAGCATCGACAGTCCGGGAATATGTGGGCGAACTGGACTTTGATCCGCGAGCGCTGAAACACAAATATCTGTCCGAGCGCGACAAACGCGTGCGCCGGGACGGGAACGATCAGTACATCGAGGTCACCGCGGAGTTTTCGCAGTACATCGACGACCCCTACATCGAACGCACCGAGCGCGAGCCGAAGTTCGATGAGGTGGAGATCGCCATCGTCGGTGGCGGCTTCGGCGGCCTGCTGACCGCTGCGCGCTTGCGCGAGGCGGGCTACGAAGATATCCGCGTCATCGAGAAAGCCGGCGACTTCGGCGGCACCTGGTATTGGAACCGCTATCCGGGGGCGATGTGCGACGTCGAATCCTATTGCTACCTGCCGCTCCTGGAAGAGATGGAGTACATGCCCAAGCACAAGTACTCCTTCGCGCCTGAGATCCTCGATCATAGTCGAAACATTGCAAAGCGCTACGATCTCTACGACAACGCCTGCCTGCAGACCGCGGTGACGGGAATGCACTGGGACGAGCGCGCGGGGGTCTGGACCATTCACACCGATCGCGGCGATGCTATGCGCGCGCGTTATGTCGCCATGGCCAACGGTCCCTTGAGCCGCCCCAAACTGCCCGGCATTCCCGGCATCAACGAATTCAAAGGCCACACCTTCCACACCAGCCGCTGGGACTACAACTACACCGGTGGCGACTCCAGCGGTGGGCTGGTCAACCTGAAAGACAAACGGGTCGGCATCATCGGCACTGGCGCCACCGCGGTGCAGTGCATTCCCCACCTCGGAGAATGGGCGCAACAGCTCTACGTCTTTCAACGCACGCCGTCATCGATAGATATCCGCAACAACGGGGAGACGGACACCGCGTGGGCTGAGTCCCTGGAGTCGGGCTGGCAACAAGCACGCATGAACAACTTCAACAACCTGGTCAGCGGCGCTGATGAGGATGTCGACATGGTTCACGACGGCTGGACGGATATCTTCCGCAACGTCACCGGCAACGTCGCCAAAGGCATGGCCCGAGCGCTCGGCCGCCGACTGACCAATGCCGAACGAGCTGAATTGATGGAGCTTTCCGACTACAAGAAGATGAAATCCGTACGCGCGCGGGTCGACGATGTCATCGAAGATGACGGCACGGCTGACGCGCTGAAGCCCTGGTATCGGCAATTCTGCAAGCGCCCGTGTTTTCACGACGAGTACTTGGACACCTACAACCGTGACAACGTGGAATTGGTCGATACGCAAGGTCAGGGTGTCGAACGCCTGACCGAGCATGGCGTGGTGGTAGCCGGAAAAGAGTACGAAGTGGATTGCCTGATCTTCGCCACCGGCTTTGAGGTGGGTACCTCCTATACCCGCCGCGCGGGTTATGACATCGTCGGTCGCGACGATCTGAGCCTGACCGACTACTGGGCGGACGGCCTGCGCACCCTGCATGGGCTCACCAGCCGTGGGTTTCCCAATTGTTTCTTCCTGGGCTTCACCCAGACCGCCATCACGGTCAACGTGCCCCACGCGCTGAACGAACAGGCCAAACACGTGGCCTACATCATCAGCGAGTCGCAGCAACGCGGCAAAACCCAGGTCGAACCGACGGCGGCAGCAGAGCAAGAGTATGTGGACGAGATCCGGCGCACGGCCAACATGGGCGCACGCTTCTACGCGGAGTGCACACCCGGTTACTACAACTCCGAAGGCGCCGAAGGCAACCGCAACGGCTTCTTTTCCGAGATGTACGGTGCCGGGCCGATCAAATTCTACAAGGTCCTGGATGCCTGGCGGGCGGAAGGCAACCTGCAGGGCTTGGAGATGCGCTAGCGCCTATTTCCTCAGTTAAGCAAGACCCCCAGAGAGTCCATGAGGCAAGGCGGGCGCACACAAACATCCGGCATCCGCACCGCGTGCCGGGCTATTGGGCTTGGGCTGAGATGCCGTCGTCGACCGGGATTTCAGCCCCGTTGATATAGCTCGAGCCGTCGCTCAACAAGAAGGCCACCACATCAGCGACCTGTTCCGGCCTCCCCAGAGTGCGCCGTGGCAAACCCGATGCAATCGCCCGGAGCGCGGCCTCGCGGGATTCGAGTTTCCCGCCGGCGAGTAACTCGTCGATCACCGCCTCGGTCATGTTGGTGTGGATGACGCCTGGGTGAACCGAGTTGACGCGGATGTTGCGCCGGGTCTGGGCAAACTCCGAGGCCGCCGCTTTGGTCAACAGCCGTACGGCCCCCTTCGAGGCACAGTAAGCCGTATAGAAGCCCTGCCCACCCAAGCCATACAAAGATGAAAAATTCACCACCGACGCCCCGCTCGCCAACTCCGTTCGCGCGAGCAGGTCGGTGCAATACTTGATGCCCAGAAACACGCCATCGTTGTTGACCGCGTTGACCCGCCGATAGTCGTCCAGGCCCATGTCCGCGATGGACTTGGTCATGACAATCCCTGCGTTGTTGACCAGGCCCTCGAGAGCACCGAATTTCAGCCCGACATCCTCGGCCACCGCCTGCCAGCCGGCCTCATCCGTGACGTCCAGAGGATGGTAATGGCTGCCGCTGGAGACGGCGGCGTCTGCCCCATTATCATCCAGGTCTGTGGCGATCACCTCGGCGCCCTGCTCAGTCAGCCGACGACAAATGGCAGCACCAATCCCGCCGCCAGCGCCCGTGACCAGAATGCGTCTGCCTTCCAGAAGTCTCAAAAACCCATCTCCTTTTTCATCTCCTCATCGATCCACATTTGGGCATAGATCGGCCCCGGCCGCTGCGCGCCAACCCGCAACTCACCGCCATAGTTCTTCACCCAGGGCCACCACGCGGTGTACAGATACTGGATGGGCAGCCATAGATACGGGGCCTCATCGAGGATCTCGACGGTCATCTCCCGGACCATCTCGATGCGTCGCGCTTCGCTACGCTCGAGATGTAGCAAGCGTATCTTTTCATCGTAACGCGGGTCCGTGTAAAGCGCTGGATTCCAGGTCTGACCGGTCATAAAGCTCTTACGCAACGTGGTGAGCGGGTTCACATGACCGCTGTTCATCAGGTACCCCGGCCCGTGGTTGTTGGTGGTCATGAGCGATAGAAAGGACGCATATTCCATCGGCCGGATCTCCATTCGGATGCCGATTTCGGCCAGATAACGTTCGAGCAGCGGAATTAGATCCATGTTGGTCGGGCTGCAACTACAGACCTGCGTGGTGATGGTGAATCCGTCCTCGTAGCCCGCCTCTTTCATTAGCGCGCGGGCCTTTTCGGGCTTGTACTCGAACAGTTCCTGCACCGAGGCGGGCATCTCTTCGAGGCGCTGAAAATACTCGCCAAAACCGATGTGCTGTGGATAGGCCATCAACTCAGCGTGGCCGCCATAGAACTTATCGACAATCTCTTTCTGATTCACCGCCAGATTGATCGCCCGTCGTACCCGAATATCCTTGAACGGTTCGAAGTCCATGCGCAGTGCCATGAAGTTGCCGCTGGTGCCGAGCCAACGCGCCCACTTCAGCTCGGGCGTGCTCTGCTTCAGATGGTCCACGGCGATCCAGCGGATCGACTCCAACAGATCCAATTTGCCCGTGCGCAGGGCTGTCAGATAGGTGGCCTCGTCCTTGATGATGCGGTAGTTGAGCCGTTGGATGAAGGGTAGCTGATATTCCTCCCCAGCCAGTCTGGTCTTCCCCCAGTAATTCGGATTGCGCTCGTAGCTGTGCGAATTCCCCTGCACGTAGCGGCGCATGGTGAAGGGTCCGGAGCCCACCACATTACGCCAGTTCTTGGCATCCACGGCGGCGGTCTCCCGCGGCGAGATCGAGGAGTAATACCCGTAGCCAAACCGATAGGCCCACTCGGCGTTGTACTCGCGCATCTCGAAAACGACGGTGTACTTGTCCCGCGCATAGACCCGCTCGATGTGATCGAAATAGGTAGGAATGCGCTTGGGGCTCTGATCCACATAGTCGTAGGAGAAAACCACATCGTCCGCGACCATTTCCCGCGCGGCCATCACCCCCTCCCGCGCGGTGAACATGATTCCCTCGCGTAACTTGATCACTAACGTCAGGGGTGTCTCCCAGACCCAGGATTCCGCCAGTTCGCCCTTCAGGGCATCCTCGGGCAGGAAGGCTTCCGCCCGAAAGTCATATTTACCACCCCGGTAGACACTCTTGTTGAGGTCACCGACCAGTAGTTGCTCGCGGATGGCACCAAAATCGTGGTTGGATTTCCACGTCCAGTCGGCCGGGTCCCACGACAGCGCAGACAACGTCACAACAAAGGTACCGACGTTGAGTTCTCCGCCGTAGCGCGGTGGTTCGTCGTCCGCCGCCACACAGAATGCAAACAGGCAGAGTAGTGCTGAAAGTACAGGCCGCATCAGATCCTCCCCAATCTTCGCAGCGATTATGCCATGCCTGAACTAGGAACCTGTTGAAAAACTATTTTGAGGCTCAGCGCGCCAGAGCTGCGTTTCCGCAAGGCGCTCGCTGCTGCGCCGGTCGGGTACCTTCGCAAAGCGGGCAACACAGCTGAAACGCAGCTCTGACGCGCCCTTGCGGGTCAAACGCTCCGATCTTTGGCCCGCGTTGCGCCTCTTGCCCCGCGTTGGCCTCTTGCAACGGTACCCGACCTGTACCGCGAGACGCGCCTTCCCCAAGAATCGGAGCGTTTGACTGAGTCCTACAAGAATCGGAGCGTTTGACTGAGTCCTAAATAGTTTTCAACAGGCTCCTAGGCATCCTTCTCCAACAAGCCGATCTCGATCAGACGCTGGGTCAGATATTCATCCGCGGTGATCGGTTCGGGATAGCGGTTGGGGTTATCCGCGGTAACACAGCTCGGCAGCGGATCGATCTGGAAATCGGGATTCGGATGGCAGAAAAATGGGATCGAATAGCGGCTCTGACCGGTGAACGCTTCGGGCGAATTGACCACCCTATGGGTCGTCGAGGGCAGCACGTGATTGGTGAAGCGCTGCAGCATATCACCGATATTGGCCACCACCGTCCCAGGCGGATTGGTCACCGGTATCCAATCCCCCGACCGTGAGAGCACCTCCAGTCCTGGCTCTTCGGAACCCACCAGGAGGGTCAACATGTTGATGTCTTCATGGGGCGCGGAACGCAGCGACAGCGTGTCCTGGCTCGGTATCGGCGGATAGTGCAACGGGCGCAGTATCGAGTTGCCCACGTTCATCTTGTCGCGGAAGTACTCCGCCGGCAGATCGAGGTATAAAGCGATGGCCGCTAACAGCCGATTGCCCAGTTCATCCAGCGCCTCGAAGAGACCATACAGACTTGCCCTAAAGCCCGGTACTTCTTGAGGCCAGACATTAGGTAGTAAGGACGCATGCACTTGCGCGCGCTCGTCCACCTCCCGACCGACCTGCCAGAACTCTTTCAGATCCGGGTGGTTGCTGTCCTTCGCCGTCTCGATTCCGAAGCCGGTATAGCCACGTGCACCCGCGTAGGCCGAGGCGTAGCTGTCCTTGGTCGTCTGCGGCAGCGAGAAGAAGTTGTGCAGGGCATCGTAGGCAGCATCGATCGCGCTCTGGTCAATGCCGTGGCCGATCACGCCGACAAAACCAAACTCCTCGTAGGCCAGACCCAGCTCTTCAACAAACGCATCTCGCACACCACTGAACTGGCTGACATCGACTGTGGGAATGGTGACCGCGCTCATCCTAGGCCCCCAACAACAGGAAAAAGCTGGCGATGGCGGCGGACATCAGATTCGCGAGCGAGGCTCCGAGCAACGCGCGCAGGCCCATGGTGGCAATCTCACCACGTCGTTCAGGGGCCATCACGCCCAGACCACCCAGGAGGATCGCGATGGAGGAGAAATTAGCAAATCCACACAATGCGAAGGTCACGACCGCCTTGGTATGATCGCTAAGGTGCCCTCCCTGCTCGATCAGATTGATGTAGGCGACAAACTCATTCAACACCAGTTTCTGCCCGATGAAACTCCCGGCGTCGATCGCCTCGAGCCAGGGTATACCCAGCAAGAACGCGATGGGACTGAAGAGGTAACCGAGGACCAACTCGATGGTGAGATGGGGAAACCCGACCAGGCCGCCCATCCAGCCGAGCGCACCATTCAACAAAGCGATCAACGCTATGAATGCGATCAGCATGGCGCCCACGTTGACCGCCAGCTGCATCCCCTGAGTCGCACCCTTGGCGGCGGCATCGATCACGTTGACCGGCGCATCCTCCGGCGCGTCCAATTGTTCGACGCGGTTGATCAAAGGGGCGTCAGCGCGCTCGGGCACGAGAATCTTCGCCATCGCCAAGCCGCCGGGAGCGGCCATAAAACTGGCGGCGATCAGGTACTTCAGCTCCACACCGATCGCGACATAGCCCGCCATAGCGCCTCCCGCCACGGTGGCGAGGCCGCCCACCATGACGGCAAAAAACTCAGAGCGGGTCATCCGGGCCAGGAACGGACGAACCGCGATTGGTGCCTCCGTCTGGCCGACAAATATATTGGCCGCCGCCGAGAGCGACTCCGGGGCACTGGTCTTCAACAAGCTGCGGAACAAACCACCGATGATGCGCACGAACCACTGCATGATGCCCAGGTAATACAGCATGGAAATGAGTGCGGAAAAGAACACGATCGCGGGCAAAACCTGGAAGGCGAAAATCAGACCGAAGTTACCGCGCCCAAGGTCGCCGAACATGAAAGCGATACCATCTTGCGCGTATGACAACACCGCCCCCACCCCATCGGTCAGCGCGCCGAGCAGCGCCTGGCCGGGCGGCACATACAGCACGATCGCCCCGAAGCCTGCCTGCAGGGCCAGCGCAAAACCCACCGTGCGCCAGTTGACGTTGCGCCGATCGGTAGAAAGCAGCAGCGCCAGCACGACCAAGACGGCAATGCCCAGCAGACAGATGAGAGCGTTCAACATGATAATTCTTGATTCTTATGGAGCGCTGTGCAGCGTCGAACACTGCGCCCCAAATTATGATTGTTATAAACCCGCAACGCTGCCCTGCTGACGCTCACAGGTTCGGTTGCAACCCTAACACCGATCCCACCCCCGCTCTAGCGGCGTCAAAGCTGGTGTGCAGAACTGGTCACGCCATGCCGCAAGGCCTCAAGGTGTCCTGCCCTTGCGGCGCACATGCTGGGTGCGGAAGTTGCCAGCTTTAGTGCGGCGCCCTTTACCCTGCTGCCCTTGGAACCGCCGTTCGCCAGCACGCTCCCGCGGCACCAGATGCGCCTTCCCATTGCCGATCAGATCGCCGCGCCCCATGCGGGTGAGGGCCTCGCGCAGGATGGGCCAGTTGTCCGGATCGTGGTAGCGCAGGAATGCCTTGTGCAGGCGGCGTTGCCGGGCACCTTTGGGCACGTATACCGTTTCGCTGTTAGCGCTGATCTTCTGCAGCGGGTTGACCCCGCTGTGGTACATCGCCGTGGCGGTGGCCATCGGACCCGGCAGGAACGCCTGCACCTGATCCGCGCGAAAGCCATTGCTCTTCAGCCACAACGAGAGTTCCAGCATGTCTTCATCGGTGGTACCGGGATGCGCCGCGATGAAGTAGGGAATGAGATATTGTTCTTTACCCGCCTCTTTCGAGTATTTGTCGAATAACTCCTTGAAGCGATAGTAAGTGCCCATACCCGGCTTCATCATCTTCGACAGCGGCCCGTCGCTCAGCGCCTCCGGCGCAATCTTGAGATAACCCCCGGTGTGGTGTTGCGCGAGCTCTTTGACATATTCCGGCGATTCGTTGGCAAGGTCGTAGCGCACACCCGACGCGATCAGGATCTTCTTCACACCATCGATCTTGCGCGCCTTGCGGTACAGATTGATCAGCGGCGCATGATCGGTGTTCAGGTTGGGACAAACACCGGGAAAGACGCAGCTCGGCTTGCGACAGGCCGCTTCGATCTTGGGGCTTTTGCAGGACAGCCGATACATGTTGGCGGTGGGACCACCGAGGTCGGAGATGACACCGGTAAAGCTTGGCACCCGATCACGGACTTCCTCGATCTCTCGCAGAATCGAGTCTTCCGAACGGCTTTGAATAATCCGTCCCTCATGCTCGGTGATGGAGCAGAAGGTACAACCGCCGAAACAGCCGCGCTGGATGGAGATGGAGAAGCGGATCATCTCGTAAGCGGGAATTTGCGCATCGCCGTAGGCCGGGTGTGGGACGCGGGTATAGGGCAGCTCATAGACGGCATCCATCTCCGCGGTGGTCAGCGGTATGGGCGGTGGATTGATCCACACATCGGTGTCCTGATGCTGTTGCACCAGCGGCCGCGCATTGCCGGGATTGCTCTCCACGTGCAATACCCTGTTAGCGTGGGCATAGAGGATTGGATCGGCTCGGACCTGCTCGAAGCTTGGCAGGCGGATCACCGCAGTGTCGCGTTGGGCGGCCGGAACATCGCGCACAAACCGCACCACCTGCACCCCGTCTCCCAGATCCGGCGGCGCCTGCGCTTCGGTATTCTGGCTCCGCTCATTCCCCGGCCCCATCGCGTACGGATCTTCCGGCGCGTTCAAGCGTCCCGGCAGATCGATGTGGGTGGAGTCGACCTCCACCCAGCCGTTGGGGACACGTTTGCGACGAAACGCCGTGCCGCGGATGTCCTGCAGCTCGCGCACCGCTTCACCCGCCGCCAGACGGTGGGCGATCTCGGCGATCGCACGCTCGCCGTTGCCGAACACCAGCAGATCGGCTTTGGCATCGAGCAGTACGCTGCGGCGTACCTTCTCCGACCAATAATCCCAATGGGCAATGCGCCGCAGGGAGGCCTCGATACCGCCGACCACCAGCGGCACACCGCCATAGGCTTCCCGCAGGCGGTTGGCGTATACGATCACACTGCGATCCGGCCGAGCACCGCCCTCGCCACCGGGCGTGTAGGCATCATCTGAACGTATCTTGCGATCGGAGGTATAGCGATTGACCATGGAATCCATGTTACCCGCCGTCACGCCGAAGAACAGATTGGGTTTGCCGAGCTCCATGAAGTCTGCTGTGCTACGCCAGTCGGGTTGCGCGATGATGCCCACGCGAAAACCCTGGGACTCCAGAAAGCGGCCGACAATCGCCATGCCAAAACTGGGATGGTCAACATACGCATCGCCGGTCACGAGAATGACATCGCAGCTATCCCATCCCAACTCGTCCATTTCTGCGCGGGTCATGGGCAGCACCGACGCAGGCAAGAGTCGCGCCGCCCAGAACTTGCGATAGCTCATCAGGTCTTTGGGCGGACGATAGATTGGCTGGGACGGCGCCGGGTGTGCGATACTCATGCGGCTATTTTAGCCTGCCAGCCCACCGCGGGGAAATCCATGGGTCCTGCTCATCCTTGCGTCGAAGGGTCAGTCGAAGGACAAACGGCGGTCAAAGACAGGCTAAAGATCGATAGAAAATAATCAGAACATAGATCGATAGAACATAGATCGATAGAACATAGATCGATAGAACATAGATCGATAGAACATAGATCGATAGAACATAGATCGATAGAACATAGATCGATAGAACATAGATCGATAGAACATAG
>JBCCHL010000013.1:0-39667 GCA_039028775.1 Pseudomonadota bacterium
CCTGCGGCCGGGTGGATATGATCAAATCCGGCGCCGACGGCACCGCTGCTTTGCGCACCCGATCTTGAGCATCGGGCGGCACGCCCAAAAGCACATCCAGACCGGCTTCCAGCACGCCCCGGCGCGTCTCATTATTCAACGCCAGTTGCAGCAGTTGGGCGGTTTGCTCCCGCTGTTGGTAGTACTCATCAGCAGACGCCTGACCCAGGCGAAAGCGCGCTTCGATCAGCGCTTCCAGGTCACGGCTGACCTGCACCTGGGCCGCGATCAAATCCCCCTGGGCGCGTTGCGCCACGATCTGGAAATAGGTATCGGCGATCGCGGTGCTCAAAGCTAGCCGGGTTGCCTGATGCTCAAACCAACGCTGACTATAAAACTGGCGTGTCTGCTCGATCTGTAAGCGCCGCTTACCCCACAGATCCGCGTCCCAGACGAACCCCACGCCTGCGCTGTCGGTGCGCGTGTCTGTCGTGGTATCGCTGAAGTCACGCGCCTGCCGGGCAGCAGTTGCACTCAGCCCGGGCCAACGCGCCGCCGTTGCGACACGGACGTCTTGTTCAGCCTGGGCCAGGCGGGCCAGGGCAATTCGCGATGAGGGACTGTGTTGCAGCCCCTGTTCAATCATTTGCGACAGTTCCGCGTCGTCGAGACGAGACCACCAGGTTGTATCGTCGATTGGGGCATCAGTGGCTTGTTCGGCCAGAACACCCACTTCCGCGGGTAGGTAGTTTACTGGCGGTGCCCCCACACAACCGGCCAAATACAAACCGAACAACCACCAGGCACGCCTCATGATGACACCCCTTGGGCAATCTCCGCAGTGTCTCCCTCGTTGGGAGTAGGATGGCGACGAGGTTCCAGCGCCACCAGGATGCAGGGCAGCAGTAGGAGGATCACCGGGATCGAAAACAACATGCCGAAGCCGATGGACACAGCCACTGGTCGCATGGCCGCCGCATGGTTTGAGGTGCTGAAGATCAGTGGCGCCAGCCCTACCAACGTGGTCACGCTGGACAACACGATGGGTCGAAAGCGATCGCGCACAGCCACCAGCATAGCTGCCTCGGCGACCTGGCCTGCGCGCAGGCCTTCCTGATAGCGCAGGTGTAGCAGCAGACAGGCGTTGATCACCAGGCCTCCGAGCGCCAGCACACCCAGAAAACTGGCTGCGCTGAGTTCGATGCCCAGCAAGAAGTGCCCCAGCAGCGCGCCTGCTGCGCTGAGCGGAATGGTCAGCAGAATCATGGCGCTGTGTCGCAGACTTCGGGCGTAGCCCCCGATCAGAACAAAAATGGCGACCAGTACGGCCACCGTGGCCAGCAACAGGCCGGTCACAGTTTCTGCATCTTCGTCGGTGTCGATGGCCTTATCCCAGGTCAGGAGCCCGGGATACTGCCGCGTCAGTGCGGGTAGGAGATCCTCGGTGATCAAATCTTCGACCTGCTCGGCGGCCACTATGCGGCGGTCGATACTGGCTTCAACCCGCTCGATACGCTGCCCATCTATGCGGCGCAGTTGCACCGCACCCCGCTCCCAGTGCACGGTCGCGATATCGCCGAGAGCCACTTGCCGGCCGTCACTGGAGGTGAGTATCAATGCGCTCAGCGCGGGCAGCGCCTGATCTTCGACCGCCTGCCCGAGGTCCGCGCTGCCGCGTACCATGACCCTGATTTCATCGTTACCCCGCGTCAGCCTGGTCGCCTCCAGGCCATCCAGCTGGGCGCGCAACCGACTGGAAATTTCGGCTTCGTCAAAACCGAGCGCTCGGCCCGCTGGCGTCAACTTGAAGCGCACTTCAGAGCGGAATGCGTTGCCGCTGTATGAGATCTGACCGACGCCCACTATTTCGCGCAGACGTCGCACCAGCGCTTCAGCCGCCGCGCGGCTGACCCGGCCGTCCGGGTGCGCCAATTCGATGGTCAAGTCGCGGCCGTCACCGGGGCCTTGCAGATAGTCCACGGAAAGCTGTGTCAGTTCAGCCGGCTGTCCAATCAAATCCTGCCAGCGCGTGGCGAATTGGCCGCCGCTGAAATCGCGCTGACCGGTGTCCACCAGGGTGAACGATACCCGCCCCTGATGTGAGACCGGCGCGCCCAGTTCCACGCGTACCCCCTCACTATCCTCGACCTCGCCCAGCTCTTTGAGCACCTCGTGCCCCAGGGTTTCGATCCGCATGCCCATGTCGCGGACTTGTCGTTCCGAGGCACCTGGATGCAGTGCAAAGTAAGCATGGATCTGCTGGCTCTCAAAGGCTGGCTGCAGCGCTATCGGCACTCGACCGCTGATCACCCAGCTGAACACAGCCGCTGTGACAAAACACCCCACGCAAATGACCATTCCGCGTCGGCCTAGGCAGGCTTGGGCCCAGGGTACAAAACGCGTATCTCGCCATGCTTCGAACCAGACTTGCACTCTGCGCGGAGTAGCTGCATGGCCCGATTTGCGTTGACGCCCATAAGCCAGATGGGCCGGCAGGATCCACAGCGCCTCGACCAGGGAGACAATAAATACACAGGTGGTCACCACCGGTATCCCCAGGAGAAACAGGCCCAGCTCACCCGGCATAAAGAAAATTGGGGTAAAGGCGATGATGTTGGTGATGATCGCCAACGCAATGACGCCGCTGAAACGGGACACGGTATTGGCTGCGGAGGCCTGCGGCGAGTGGCCTGCTTGCATGCCTGCATAGATGTCCTCGCCGATCACCATCGCATCATCGACCACCACGCCGATGACGATGATGAACGCGTAGATCGATATGAAGTTGATCGTGAAAGGCGTTAGGGCAAACAGTGCCACACCGCCCAGCATGGCCACCGGCAAACCTACCGCCACCCAGAACGCCACGCGCGCTTCGAGCACAAGAAACAGCAGCACCAGCACCAAGGCCAGCCCGATGAGCGCGCTGTCCGCGAGAATGCCAACGCGATCCGCATAACTTTTGGCGTCATCATCAAAGATGGCGGCCCCCCCCTGAGGCATACTTGCCTCGATCTCCTCCAGGAGTGCGCGCACACTGTCGGATACCTCTTGGGGCGTCGCCGTGCCGGCTCCGTATAACGCCATGTTAAAGCCGGACGCACCATTGATGCGGTAGCGCTTGCCGTGGGGTCGAAAGCCATTCTGGACGCGTGCGATCTGGCCCAGGGTCAGGGGGGCGCCGCGATCCGATTCGACCAGGGCGATGTCGTTGAACTGGTGGGCATGACGCCGATCCAGACCGAACGCGAGACCATATTCGCCAATCACGCTGCGGATCGCGCCGCCGGACAGCTCGAACGACGCCTGATTGATGCGGGCGGCGATGTCGTGCAGCGAAAGACCCAGCAGTCGCGCCTGTTCGGGGGAGACCCAGACCGTTATCTCAGGTTCGGGCACACCGTCCAGCTCCACCTGACCGATCGCTGGTAACGCGAGGAAGCGGTCGCGTACTTGCTCAGCAAAGGCGTGCAGTTCGCCCTGGGACTCAAAACCGTAAAACCCCACTTCCATTTCTTCGCCGTCGTCGCGTACCTGCACAATGGTCGGTGGCTCCAGATCTGCCGGTAGCGCGCTCAAACCGTCGAGGGCACTGCGAATTTCATCCAGCGTACGTCGCGCATCTGCCCCGCTTTGCAACATGACAAAGATGCTGGCCCCACCCGCCGTCACCTCACTAACGACGGTCCGGATGTCGAGCAAGGTGTCGATGCTCTGTTCCATGGGCTGCACTACCTGCGATTCGACCTCGGCCGCCGTAGCCCCGCGATACTCGACACGAATCTGGATCGTGTCCAACACCGCCTTGGGAAACACTTCCTGCGGCATGGTGAAGATCGCGACCACGCCGCTCAGTGCCAAGACGGCCATCAACAGGTTGGCCGCCGTGGGGTTATGCAGAAACCACAGCGCTAAACCCGCGTCGCGCACCGTGCTCATGGCCCGGTGGCGCCCGGCACGGACACAACGGCGTCAGACTGGGTCTGCACGCGGACCCCATCGAACAGGCCCAGTGAGCGCTCAAGAATGAGCGCATCCCCGGCCAGAAAGTTGTCTTCGACGGTGACACGGCCGGCGGCGCTTCGAATGGGTTTAATTTGATGTCGTACCGCGCGTTCCTCACGGTACAGCCAGATCAGATTCCCGCCGATGATCAACTCGGCGGGGACTCGCGCGACCGGGCGCTGAGCGCGGGTCACAATTTCTGCCCGCATGTGCATACCGAACGTCCAGCCCGGTATATCGAGGGGCGTTTCGACCCGCACCCGCACGGTGGCTAAGCGGGTGCTCTCGGTCAGCGTGCGAACGACGCCGTCCAGGGTGCCGGGCACCGGGTCACCGTCTGGATCGTGTACGGGTCGCAGCCAGATGTTCGCCACGCCCGTATCCAGCAATTGCAAGCTCTGGACGGGCACTTCGACCTCGACGACCCCGTAGTCTAATGGCAGCAGGGTTGCTGTGACCTCGCCCACGCCCAGTACCTGGCCGCTGACAGCGTTGGCCTCCACCACGGTGGCGGCCCACGGTGCGCGCACTTCGGTCCGCACGAGCGCCAGAGCAGCGCCATCCAACTCAGCACGAATCGCCTGCAGGTTAGCCTGTGCTTGGGCTTGTTGCGGCGCGCGTAACGCCAGAGGGCTGGCCGTCTGCTGCTCGGCCTGATCGGCCTCCCAGGTTTGCCATTCCAACCGCGCTATTTCCGCGCGGCCCTGTTCCAGTTCGATGTTGGCTTCGGCTTGAGCGCGGCGTGCTTGCGCACTGGCCAGCGCAATGGCGTAGTCCCGCTTGTCAACGCGCAGTAACACATCACCCTGAGACAGGTTGCCGCCAGGCACGAGTTGCGGACTCACCCAGGTCAGTTCACCCGGAACCTGGGTCGTCACCTGCAGGGACTGGCGCGGCGTCAAGGTGCCAAACGCAACGATGTCATGACTGATCGTGACGCGCTGCAGGGGTCCGACTGTCACTCGAGCCGCCTGCGGCGGAACGTTCGCCTCCAACGGCTCCGGACCGCTGAGCAGAATCAAACCGCAGACCACCGCGCCTATGCAGCCTACCAGCACAATATTCCAACTCGATCTCTGCATCACGCCACCTGAAGGCCCAGCAAAGACTTCAGGCTAAGGAATTGCAGGTAAACGGCGGGTTAACGCGCGATCCCCCAGGCGCGCTGGACTGATCCGGCTTTAACGCAGTCGGTGCTAGGAAAACTCCACGCGCGTCACCCGTCCGTCGTCGTGTTCGCGGAAGGTGCATTGCCAGCCGAAGCGCTCGCAGACCTGCGCCACCAGTGCCAGTCCCAGACCGAAGCCATAGTCCGTATCACCTGCGGGCACATGGTCTGTATCCGCGTCATCCTTGGTGAAGCTGCTGTTGCTGATCTGTACCCGCTCCGCATCGATGATGATCTCAACATCTCCCTGCAGGGTGTACTGGAAGGCGTTTTTGATCAGATTGGCCAGCACCATGTGCAGGGCGGCGCGTGGACCTTCGACGACGTGATTCTCACCTTGCGTGGACACTGTCACCGCACGCCGTTCCAGCAAGTGGCGGTAATTTTCGGTAATGGCGTCTACTTCGCCGCGCAAATCGATTCGCTCGACCTGTGGTAGGGTCTCCGACTGCCGATTGATCCACAGCAGCGTATCGATCAAGAGTTGCACATCTTCCAGCGCTCGGTATTGGCGATCGAGCGCCGCTTGCTCCGCCGTGCTCCGTTCCGCGCGGGCCGACAAGCGATCCAGCAACTCCACATTGGCGGACAGAATCGCGATCGGTGTACGCAGTTCGTGACTGGCATGACGCAGAAAGCGCTTTTCTTTTTCGGCGCCCTCCTGCAGCCGAACAAACGCGGCTTGCAGCCGTTGTGCCAGGGCGTTGAACTCAAAGAAACGTAGTTTCTCGGGTGGTTGTTCAACCACCTGCTCGCCAAGTGCACTGCTCCAGAGTTCCAGGCGCCGCAACGGGCCGTCGATACTGCGCACGCCCACCAATGCCAGCAGTACAAACAACAGCAGGAAGACGCTGCCGATACCCGCGGCGATCTGCTCGGTGAGTTCCAGTTCGTTGAAGATTTCCTCACTGCCGACCAGGCCTTGGAACAAATACAACCAGCGCTGCTGGTCCAGCTGATAGGGATACATGAACACCAATTGGCAGCGCCCCTCAGGGCACAGGTTTGCGGTGTCCTGCGGCAGAAAGTCGTCATCTAAATCAAAGTCGATGTTGACGAAACGCTGCATCTGTTCGTGCTGTAGCGCATCGAACGCAAAATGCACGCGCAGAGACTCAGGTACGTCCTGTACCCGCAGAAAGGCCTGTAAGCTGGGTCCTGTTGGCAGCACCGGTTGGTCCGCTTGAGCATACTCCCGAGCGGTCTGCTCCAGCTGATCTTGGGTGCGCAGATCGATACCGCGCTCCAGATAGCGCTCCAGTAATTCGGTGTACGCGACCACCATGAGTACCGCACACGCGGCAAACCAGCCGATCAGATACCAGCGCAGCCGGGGCAGGCGTGGGTTCCCATCACTCATCGGGTGTTCGCAGAGCGATGCCGTGATTGGCGATGGTATGCAGCATCTGCGCAGCAAAAGGTTTGTCCACTTGTTGCCGCAGCCGGTACAGGTGTACCTTCAGGGAGTTGGAATCTGGCAGGTCCTCAAGCCCCCAGATGGCCTGTTCAATTTTCTCGCGGCTGACCACATCCGGCGATTCCCGCATCAACAATTCAAGAATGGTCCAGCCAGTGGGGGTCAGATTCAGCACCTGTCCGTCGCGGCTCACTACTTTCTGTGCCAGGTCCAGCGTGAGCGGCCCCACCCGCAACTTTTGCACCTGCACGCTGCGGCGCTGAGCCAGGGCTTTGACGCGCGCTACCAACTCGCTCAGTTCAAAAGGTTTGATCAAATAGTCGTCGGTGCCGGCATCGAAGCCAGCCAGCTTATCCTGCAGGGTATCCCGTGCGGTCAGCATCAGCACGGGCGTTGTGATGCCTTGGTTGCGCAGCGCCTCACACACTTGCAAACCATCCATACGCGGGAGATTGATATCCAGCAGGATGGTCTGGTACCTACGACTCAACGCGAGGTTCAGACCCTGCGGGCCCGACGCGGCATAGTCGCAGTGGATACCCTCCAGCTCAAAGTAAGCCATCACCGTTTCAGCAAGCGCCAGATTGTCTTCGACCAGCAATACTTCCATATGCATCAATGCAGTCCCCCACGCACCGCAAAACATCAGCGGAATCCAATGGCTAAGCGTACGTCAAAGCTCGGGCAAAAGGACAGCCACCACCATCCTCTCTTGATTTCCCGGTTGGTACACACCGCAAAGACACTAACCACCACGTCTACCAGGGTGGCGAAGCAGTAACTGCCGTTGTTGGTATCGCGCCCTCCCTATCCCGCGTGCCGCTCGGGCGCTAATATCGGACTTTGCCTCGACCTGACTCAGGAGCGCACGACGCGTGATTTTCACCGGCGATGAACCCATGTCTTTCCGTGACCCTCTGCCCGATGCCGTGGATGTTGCCATCATCGGCGCTGGGGTCGCCGGCGTTGCCACAGCCTGGTTTCTGGCCGCGCGTGGCCTGCGTGTACTGCTTTGTGAGAAAGGGCGGGTTGCCTGTGAACAGTCGAGCCGTAACTGGGGTTGGATCCGACAGCAGGGGCGGGACGCGGCGGAACTGCCGGTGATGATCGATGCGATCCGACAGTGGGAGCAGATCGACGCGACCGTCGGAGAGGGCATCGGCTTCCAGCGCACCGGGGTGCTGTATCTCGCCAGCAGCGAGGAAGAGATGGCCGGCTACGAGGCTTGGCTGGATGTGGCACGTCTCTATCAATTAGATACGCGCCTGCTGTCCCGGCGAGAGGTTGATGGGCTCGTACGCGAACACAGCGCCGACTGGGTCGGCGGACTCTACACGGCCAGCGACGGTTGCGGCGAGCCGTTCACAGCGGTCCCCGCGATGGCCGCGTGGCTGCATCAGCATCGGCAGGTTGCGATCCGCGAGCAGTGCGCGGTGCGGGCGCTGGATATCGAAGGTGGGACCGTGCGTGGGATCTGGACCGAAGATGGGCCGGTCAAGGCTGATGCCGTGCTGCTCACCGGCGGGGCCTGGTCATCGCGCTTTCTGCGCAACCATGATATCCCGCTGCCGCAGCTGACCGTGCGCTCGACGGTCGCACGGACCGCGCCGGTCGACGAATTCTACGCCGGCGGTGCGGGCGATGGCTTGTTTGCCTTTCGGCGGCGTCAGGACGGCGGTTATACCATCGCGCCGGGAGGATTCAGCGAGCACTATGTGGGTATCGACAGTGTGCGCGATGCGCGTCTGTGGATGCCGGTGTTGCGGAAGAGTTTCCGCTCGGTGCGGCTGAAGTTTGGCGGCGACCTGTTGGACCGGATATTCCCGCGTCGGCATTGGGGTCGCGATGAGGTGTCACCTTTCGAGCAGACCCGGGTGCTGAATCCAGCCCCTTCCCCGGCGGCCTTGGCCCACATGCGGCGCGCCGTCGACGCCACGCTGCCCGCTTTGCGGGACCAACCGTTCGAAGAGTCGTGGGCGGGGTTCATCGATGTGCTGCCGGACGTGGTGCCGGTGATGGATGCGGTGTCCGGCTACCCAGGCCTGTACCTGGGTACGGGGTTTAGCGGACATGGTTTTGGTTTTGGGCCGGGCGCGGGCCGGGTGCTGGCGGGTAAGATCCTGGGCGAGGCGAGTGAGTTCAATCTGGACCGTTTCCGCTATGAGCGTTTTTTCGACGGCACTGAGATGGTGCCAGGGCCAGGGCTTTAGCACCGGCAACAAGATTTTAAACGGAGGACGCGATGACGGCTAACGGGATGATCGTGGCGGCTCAGCCAGAGGCGGCGCAAGCGGGCGCGAGGGTGCTGATGCAGGGTGGCAACGCCATCGATGCGGCGATGACCGCCGCGCTGGTGCAGGGGGTCGTGGATCCGCAGATGACGGGCATTGCCGGCTTCGGCAACTGTCAGATCTTCATGCCCGGGGAGGGTGTGCATACCTGTATCGACTTCCACGGCAAGACGCCGCTCGCTGCTACCCCGGATATGTGGCTCGATCGGCTGGAAGGAGAGACTCGGGATGGGTTTGGTTTTGTCGTGCGCGACAACGTTAATGATCTCGGTTATCAGTCGATCACCACACCGGGTAGCCTCAAGGCCTATGGGGAGATGGTCGAGCGCTTCGGACGCTTCGACTGGGCGGACATCTGCGCGCCTGCCATAGCGGTGGCCCAGGAGGGCTTTCTGCTGCGCCCCGCGGTGCAGTTCTGGTGGATGTCCGGGGCGACTCTAGGCCGGGTGGAGGTGGATGAGCGGCTGGGCTTTTCCGCGTCCGGGCGGACACTGTATTTTCGCGCGGACGGCTCGCTCAAGCGCGTCGGCGATCACTTTGCCAACCCTGATCTGGCACGGACGCTGGAACGCATCGCTGCTCACGGCTATGACGATTTCTACCGGGGTGATTTGGCGCAGGAGATTGCCGCGGACATGGCAGCCAACGGCGGACTGCTGTCGTTGGCGGATCTGGCGTCGTATCAGACCAGCGAAACCGAACCGCTGGTCGGCGATTATCGCGGGCTCAGGGTGGCCACCAACCACCCGCCCGGCGGCGGGGTCATGTTGCTGGAGATGCTCAACATTCTCGAGCACTTTCCGCTGGCCCACCTGGGTCATAACTCCGCCGAGTACATCCGCATTGTGTGTGAAGCCATGCGCGCCGCGACCGCGGACAAAGAGGCCTTTGTGGGCGATCCCGCGTTTGTCGACGTGCCCCTTGAGCGCTTGACCTCCAAATCCCATGCGGCGGATATCGCCGCGCGCATCGAGCGCGGCGAGCGTCTGCATGTGGAGCGGCTGACCCCGGAGTCGAAAGATACCACCCACGTGGCGGTGGTCGATGGCGCGGGCAACTGCGTCACCATGACCCACTCGCTCGGTATGCCCTCCGGGGTCATCACGCCGGGTCTGGGCTTTATGTACAACGGCTGCATGGGCGTATTCGATCCGCGACCCGGGCGCGCTGGTTCGATCGCCCCGGGCAAGAGCCGTTTCAGTTCGCTGTGCCCCACCATGGTGTTTGCCGATGCCGAGCCGCAGATCGTACTCGGTGCGCCCGGCGGTACGCAGATCGCCATGGGGGTACTGCACGCGCTGCTGAACATGATCGACTTTCAGATGCCGGTACTGGATGCGGTCAGTGCGCCGCGCTTCTCCGCCACCAGCAACGCCATCGACATCAGCAATCGTATCCCGGATTACACTGTCGAACCGTTGCAGGCGGCGGGCTACGAGGTGATTCGATCGCCGCTGTCCTATGGGTTTGCGGCGGTGCATGCCATCACCCGGACCGACGCAGGACTGCGCGGGGCGGCGGATCCCGGTCAAGACGGGGTTGCGTTAGGAGTCTAAGGGGGTCGCGTGACGTTGCGGGTAGGTGGCGAGCCGGGATGAAGCGTTTGCTGGAGAATAGGGGGTTGGTCGCAGATCGAGGCGATCTGCGACCGGATAGCCCGTTCAGGCGTTGAGCTTTCGTCGTGCAGCAAGCCCCAGCAGGCCCAACACGACCAGGGCGAAGGTGCCCGGCGCAGGGATCTTTGTGAAGCCTTTGGCCCACAGCGAAGCGCCGTTAAACCAGAAGTCGCCTTTCTTGCGGTAGAGGCTGACCCGCAGTTTGCCTTTGGAGTTGATCTTGTAGAAGCCGCGCAGACTCATGCCCGCAAAGGCCGGACCCATATCCACCTTGAACTTGACGTCGCCGGCTTTGCCGGGTTGATCGAAGATGGCAATCTCGCGCTTGTCTTTTTTCTCATCGTCCTCGACGTAGAGGGTGATGCCGTAGTACACGACATAGTCCATGCCGGGCCGGAAGCCGTCGCGCTTGATGTTAAACGTCCAGTGCGCTTCCGAATTTTTCTTGTTCAGCAGCTGCTTGGTGTGGTACTGGTCGTGCCACGTTTCGCTGATATACGTCGCGTTGGCGGCGCTGGCGCCAAGGGCGAGGCTCAGGGCAATCAGCCGGGTAAGATGCTTACGCATGAATGTCTCCAAATAAACTACATGTCATCCATTCAATTTCTATCTCTGGTCGCTCTTCCGTCGCGCCCACCCGTGCTCTTGCGGCACCTGTCTCAAGTGACCTGTACTCGGTTACGTTAATATTAAGCAAGAAACGGGCCAGAAAAATAGTTCTTTTAAATCATAAGGTTACTGTATTCGCGTGCGCCTATGTAAAGAATTTAGACGCTTTTGTAAGATTTTGTGGCGGTAGTATGTAAAGGAAACTTAACAACTATTCAGGAGCTGCACGACAACATCGAACAACCTACGCGGGTCCGGGCCCACTCGGGCCTTGGGGCGGCAAACGCCTCCGCCCCGGGTTGGGATTGGTAGGGATCGCGCAGCACGCCGATAGTGCGCGCGAGCGGTTCGGGATCGCCTTCGGTTGCTGCATCGATGGCCAGTTGGGCCAGATAATTGCGCAGCACGTATTTGGGATTGGTGCTCAGCATGAGGGCCGTGCGGTCGCCTTCGGCGACGTTCTGGGTGCGCAAGGTCTGCTGGTACAAGACCAACCACGCCTGCTGGCTCTGACGTAACTCAGCGTTGAGCTGCGCGGGTTGGTAGTACGCGTGATCCATTGCCGTCAGATCCTGCCAATCACCGACGTTGGCTTCGCTCAGGGCTCGGTAAAACAGTGTCATGTCGGTTTCCGCCTGGGTGAGCAGTTGCAGGGTACGATTGACCAGTGCCTCGTCATAAGCGGGTAAACCCAACTTAGCAGCCATCATCTGCTGCCACGCTTGTTCGTAGCGGCGCGCGAACTGGGTGAGCGACGCTTCCAGCGGCGCGGTTTGTGGCAGCAGTGGCACCAGGGCGTTCGCCAGTTGCAGCAAGTTCCACTGCGCGATGGCGGGCTGTTGTCCATAGCGGTAGCGGCGCTGCCCGGCGTCGGTAGTGTTTGGCGTCCAGTCGGGATCGAAGTCCTCCAACCAGCCGTAGGGACCATAGTCGATCGTCTCGCCGAGGATCGACATGTTGTCGGTGTTCATCACGCCGTGCACAAACCCCACGCGCATCCAATGCACGATCATTGTGCAGGTGCGCTGACAGACCTCGTCAAACCACGCAGCGTAGCGTTCGGCGGCATCGCGGTGCGCCGTCAGGTGCGGGAATTCCCGCGCGATGACAAAGTCGGTAAAGCGTTGCAGGAGATCGGTCTCATCTCGGGCGGTGAGCAGTTGGAAATGGCCAAAGCGCACAAACGACGAGCTCATACGGCACACCACGGCGCCGGGTTCGGCGGCAGGATTGCCGTCGTACAACATGTCGCGAATCACATCCTCGCCGGTGGTGACCAGGCTGAGCGCCCTGGTGGTGGGTACGCCGAGGTGATACATCGCTTCGCTGCAGAGGTACTCACGAACCGACGAACGCAATACCGCCAGACCGTCTGCGGAGCGCGAGAACGGGGTGGGGCCCGCCCCCTTGAGTTGCAGCATCCAGTGACCGTTTGCGGTGCTGACCTCACCGAGATTGATCGCGCGGCCATCACCCAATTGCCCCGCCCAGTTGCCGAACTGGTGCCCGCCGTAACACGTGGCGTGGGGGTCCATCCCCTGCAATTGAGCGTTGCCCGCGAGTACTTCTACGAAGCGTTCGTCGGCGAAGTCCGCGCTATCGAGACCGATCAGGGCGGCGGCTTCCGGAGAATAGCTCAGCAATTGCGGCGCGCTGACCGGTGTGGGTTGGACCCGCGCGAACAAGGCGTTACTAATTTGGCGCCGTGCGCTACCCTCGATGGGGTCGGCGGGCAGTTCGGCCGTGAACGCGTTGTCGAAATTCAGCGTGTGCATAGCGCGTTAGCCTACCCGAGCGGATCGCGAACTCAAAGTCGACGTGGATGCCAGGAGCGTGCGTGACTGTACAACTCGATGAGATGGAATACGCCAATGAGGCGTTTTATCTGGCCTTTGAGGGCAAGGATTTTGCGGCGATGTCGCACCTTTGGTCGGCGACCCGCGAAGTGGTGTGTTTACATCCGGGCTGGCCTGCCTTGATCGGGCGGGACGCGGTGTTGGAAAGCTGGCGGCGTATCCTGTCCAATCCGCGTCAGGGTCAGGTGAGCGTATATGGTGCTCGCTGCGAGCTGCTGAGTGATGAGGTCGGTGTCGTGGTTTGTTACGAAACCGCCGGGGACGCCGTGATGGTCGCCACCAACGTATTTGCCCAGGAGGCGGCCGGGCTCAAGCTCGTCAGTCACCACGCCGGAGTCTGCGCCTCGCCCCCACCTCCGGCCGAGGAGCGCTGAACACCTCGGGTTGTCGGTGCGTCGATGTTGGTTGCAGTCGCGCTTTGTCCTTCCCGGAGCCGGTTCGGCGGAGGATCGCACCGCGCCCCACTTTGCAGTACCCTTGAGGGTGGTGGAAAGGACCGGAGGACGTTATGGCTGAAGCGCTCGCTTTGGTAGAAGCCGACCCGCACGCGGTGGCGCTGGAAGATATCGATGTTTCTAATCCCGAACTGATGCGGGCAGACGTGCACTGGGGGTACTTCGCGCGACTGCGCGAAGAGGCGCCGATTCACTTCTGCAAAGACAGCCTGTTTGGTCCTTACTGGTCGATCACCAAGTTCCAGCACATCATGGAGATCGAGAAGAACCACCAGGACTTTTCCTCGGATCTGGGGATCATCCTCGCCGATCGCCCGTCCGATTTTGAGACGCCGAACTTCATCGGCATGGACCCGCCCAAACACGACGCCCAACGCAAGACGGTCCAAGGGGTGGTCGCACCGATGAATCTGGCGAAGCTGGAGGGCACGATCCGCAGTCGGGCGGCGGCGATTCTCGACAGCCTGCCGGTGGGTGAGGAGTTCAACTGGGTCGACCTGGTATCGATCGAGTTGACCACTCAGATGCTCGCAACGATCTTTGATTTCCCGTTTGAAGAACGGCGCAAGTTGACCTATTGGTCGGACATGGCCACATCCGGTGCGCTGGCAGGTGGGCCAACGCCCGAGTCGGAGCGCCGCGCGGCGTTGCTCGAATGTCTCGAATACTTCACCCGGCTGCGCGATGCGCGCGCCAACGAACCGGCCAAGCCGGATCTGCTGTCGATGCTGGCCCACGGGGAGGAGACCCGCCACATGCCGGCGATGGAGTTTCTCGGCAATCTGATTCTGTTGATCGTCGGCGGCAACGATACCACCCGCAATTCGATCTCGGGCGGCGTGCTGGCGCTGAACGAGAATCCCGATGAGTACGCGAAGCTGCGCGCCAATACCGAGCTGATCCCGAATATGGTCAGCGAGATCATCCGCTGGCAGACGCCGCTGGCGTACATGCGCCGCACGGTGAATCGCGATCTCGATTTCCACGGCGTGCAGTTTAAGGCCGGGGATAAACTCGCCATGTGGTACGTCTCCGGCAACCGCGACAGCGATGAGATCGCCGACGCGGATCGCTTTATCATCGACCGTCGCAACGCCCGTCACCATCTGGCGTTTGGCTTCGGGGTGCATCGCTGCATGGGCAATCGCCTGGCCGAGATGCAACTGCGGGTGTTGTGGGAAGAGATCATGGCGCGCTTCGAATCCGTTGAGGTCACCGGCCCGGTGGAACGCGTACAGTCGAGTTTTGTGCGCGGCTACAGCCACATGCCCGTGGTGTTGCATCCCAAGTAGGACGGCCGCTGACTCACTGGTCGTCAGGTCGGATACGACGGGGAGGTAGACATGGCAGAGGCAATCAGCGGGGTATGTCATTGCGGGGCCGTGGCATTTGTCCTCACCGCCGCCCCCGAAGCATTGGTGCGTTGCAATTGTTCGATCTGTCGCCGCCTGGGTGCACTCTGGGGGCACCTCAATATTCCGGCGGTGCGTCTGACCATGGCCGCTGATGCGACCCGTCGTTACATCCATGGCGATCGGATGCTCGCCTTCCATAGCTGCGCCACCTGCGGCTGTACCACCCATTGGGAAAACCTGCTGCCCGACGGGGAGCATATGGCGGTGAATTTCAACCTCTGCGAACCGCAGGAGGTGGCACGCCATCGTATCCGTGACTTCGATGGCGCGGAAACCTGGACTTTTCTAGACGAAGAATAGCGGGTGGGCGGGACGAGTCAGCTGAGGTTGCAGGGTGTGGGTTTGCGAGGTCTACGCATCGGGGTGACGGCTGAACGCGCGCCACACCGCATCCATCTTCGGCAACCAGCGGCGCATGATAACGGTGGTGGCCGCCGCATCATCCACTCCCCTTTCGGTCAGATAACGAAACATAAAAGCGGACACACGCAGGTTCATGGCGCAGTGGACATGGACGTTCTTGTGGGCGAGACCGTCCAGCAACGCGCCGAAGACTCTGAGTTCGTCCTCGGTCGGCGCGGCAAAATCTACTGGGATTTGGTGATAACTCATGCCTAGGTTGGTGACCAGGCTGCCTTCGTTATCCAGCGCATTGTCGGAGGTCGGCAGTGCTAGATTGATCACCGCATCGACCCCATGGGCGCGCAGTGAGGCGAACTCTTCGGCGCGCGGCTGACCAGACGTGCTGACGTTATCGCGCAATTGTTCAAAGTTGTAGATGTCGGAGACGTTCGGCATAGGATCGTTACTTTGCTGAATTGAGCATAGCGTAGCTTAAGACATCTGTGTTGCGGGTTGTATGAAGATTGAACCCCGAGTGCGTGACTGCCTGTCATACACCGTGACGGCTCCAGCGGTTGCTGATCCAGGTGCCGGGCCCGCATAAAAGTGACAGAATGATACGGTGTCGCCATGATGCCACGAGGGGGAGAAAACTATGTCTGCATTGCCGCAGGATTATGTGGAGCGTGTTTACGCGGGAGTTTTGGGGAAGGTCATCGGTGTGTACCTGGGGCGCCCGTTTGAGGGGTGGACCTACGAACGCATACAGGAACAACTGGGAGACATCACCAACTATGTCCATGAACAACTCGATCAGCTGCTCATCGTCACCGACGATGACATATCCGGCACGTTCACCTTCGCCCGGGCGCTGGCCGACAACGGCTATGACAAGCACCTGCAAGCGCGGGCGATCGGCGAGACCTGGCTGAACTACCTGATCGAGGAGCGCACGATCCTGTGGTGGGGTGGGCTTGGCAATTCCACGGAACACACCGCCTATCTGCGCTTGAAGAACGGGATCGCCGCACCCCAGAGCGGTTCGATGGAGCTCAATGGCAAGGTGGTGGCAGAACAGATCGGGGCGCAGATTTTTATCGATGGCTGGGCGATGGTCTCCCCCGGCGACGCAGCCCAGGCCGCGCGCCTGGCCGAGCAGGCGGCGCGCGTCAGCCATGACGGTGAGGCCGTCTACGGCGCGATCGTCCTGGCCGTGATGGAAGCGATGGCGTTTGTCGAACCCGATACCGACAAGCTGATAGACACAGCGCTTGAGTACATCCCCAGGGATTGTGTGATCCGCCGTCTGATCGACGATGTCCGCGCCTGGCATGCCCAGGAGTCCGATTGGCGCGCCACCCGGGAGCAGCTGGCGGGCACCTATGGTTATGACAAGTACGGCGGCAATTGCCACATGGTGCCAAACCATGGGCTGATCATGCATTCGCTGTTACACGGCAACGATGACTTTGCCGAGACCATGAAAATCATCAATACCTGCGGTTGGGACACCGACTGCAACTCGGGCAACGTCGGATGTCTGATGGGCATCAAGAACGGCCTCGCGGGCATCGATCACAGTCCCAGCAGCAATGTCGATTGGCGCGGGCCGGTAGCGGATAGGATTTACATTCCGACCGCCGACCCTACCTGGGGCATATCCGATTGCGCGCGGGAGTCCATGGAGATCGTCAACACCGCCCGGGCGATGCACGGCGAGCCTGCTCTGGTGCCGAAGGACGGCGCCCAGTTCCACTTTGCCCTACCCGGGAGCGTGCAGGGTTTCATGGCGTGCGCGGGCGAGGCGAGCATCGTTCAACGCCCGATCGATGACGGGGTGTTGGAGATTGTTGCGCAGACGGGCACACGCGTGGGGTCACCTGTTTTCGCGCCGTCGAAGGAGGTCGCCAAGCGCTTCGAGACGCGTGGCTATGCACTGCTGGCGTCCCCCCGAATCTACGCGGGGCAGACCATCGAGGCTCGGGTATCGGCGCCGCAGGCCGCTACTGGTGTGCGGCTCTATGTCGCGTTCTACGGCGCTACGGATGCGCCGACATTGGTCTACAGCGATGCGGTAACGGTTGGGGGGGACTATACCGAACTGACCCTGCAAGTGCCCTCGCATGCCAATCCGGTGTTCGAAGTCGGGCTGGATCTCGAGCACGGCGGGACCGTCCAGTTGGAACGTCTCGGCTGGCGCGGAGAGCCGGAAGTGACTCTCTCGCGACCCGCACAAGGCGGCACGATGTGGCGGCGGGCCTGGGTCAATGGCGTGGACAATTTTGTCAGCTGGGTAGAGCCTATCCGCCTGTTGCAGAACAGCGGCCGTGGGCTGTTGATCCAGGGTACGCGGGAGTGGCGCGACTACACCGTGAGCGCTGATGTGACCCCGCATCTTGCCCAGGCGGCGGGGATAGCGGCACGCGTGCAAGGCATGCGTCGCTACTACGCGCTTTATCTCAAACACCCGGACGAGGTGTGCCTCGTCCGCGTCGCCGGCGAGGAGACGGTCTTGGCCAGCGCGCCATTTGCGTGGCAGCTTGGAGCGACCTATCAGCTCTCACTGAGCGTGGCTGGCGAGGTGTTGCACGCCAGCGTTGATGGTCAAGCGCTGCTCGAAGCTCGGGATAACACGCTGCCCGTCGGCGGGATAGCGCTCTTGATCGAAGAAGGCCGCACGGGGACTGACAAGGTGAGCGTGACCCCTAACTAGCGCGGTTTGCCGCGCCGCTGAAATCGCCGACAGCGAGCTGGTGCGCTCGGTCAGTGCGAATACTCGTGCAGATTGCGCAACATGTACGCAGCGCCATGCACGTCGTTGATCGCCGCGTTCTCGCCGAAGATGTTCTCTTTCTGGGCTTGGTAGTTGCGCCGGTTGTTGCCGAGCGGGGCCAGTTCCCGCGCTTTGGCGGTAGCCTGTTCGAGCAGGCCATCGGTGTCTGCAATCCCCTGCACAATGCCGGCCTCCAGGGCTGCCGGTCCGGTCCAACGCTTGGCCAACTGGACGGTTTCGAAGAAGGTGTTGGCCGGCAGTTTGTGCTTGAACAGCGCAAGCTCGGGCACCGGGATCATCATGCCGATGGCCATCTCGTTGGCGCAGATGAAACCGCGGTCCGAGCGCATCAAGCGCACGTCGTGACATAGTGCCGACATGAAACCCGCGCCGAAGGCGTGGCCGTTGATCGCCGCGATGGTCGGGATCGGGAACGTGATCAGGCGGCTCATCAGCTTCATGAACTCATCGCCGAACACCTCGCGGTCGCCAGCTTCGGGATGTTCTTGCGGTTTCTGTACCCAATCGAGATCGAGACCGTTGGAAAAGAACTTGTCACTTGCGGAGGTGGTCACCAGGGCCGCCGCACCTTCGGACCGCTCCACCTCGTCGAGCGCGGCCGCAATCTCACGGACGAAGGTGGTGTTCCAGCGGTTCTCGCCGGCGTTCATGGTCATGGTGAAGACTTCGCCTTCGCGGGTCAGATCGATCATGGTATTCCCCTGAAAATATGGCCCAAGATGCTACACAAAGCGTGCGCATCAAGATACTCGCCCTACTAGGGGTGCAGCAGGTGTGCGGCCAGAGACAGGATCGGCAGCGCGATGATGGTGCGGATGAGAAATACGCTGAACAACTGGCCCAAGTTGAGCGGGATGTTGGAGCGCAGGATCAACGCGCCGTTTTCGGCGATGAAAATCAATTGCGACACAGACAAGGCGGCCAATACAAAACGTGCTTTGGCATCGTCCAACGCTCCGGCCATGATCGCCGGGACGAACTGGTCGAAGAAACCCACGAGGGTGCCGGGCAGCACCAACTCCGGGGACGATACGCCGAATAGGTAGAGCAGCGGCAACATCGGATAGCTCAAGATCTCGAAGATCGAGCGTCCGAAGATCTCCACTTTTTCATGCGCGACCAGCGCCAGGAACTCGATCGCCATCGCAGCGGGCAGGACCGCGAAGTACACATCTAGGGTGGCCTCGCTGCCGCGCTTGAGGATCTCTCTCGGCCCCGGCGCCCGGGCCGCCCGGGCGATGCCGCGCTCCCAGGCCTGGCGTGGCAGGGAACCACCTGCCTGCACCTGGCCCGGCGGGCTCGCGACCGCATAGGTGTCCGGCAGGCGACTCAGCGGCGGCAGCCGCGGGGTGATGAGCGCGGCGAGGATGGCCACGACGATCACCACGCCATACAAGGTCAGGAAGTCGACCTCCACTTTGGCGGTTTCGATCACCACCACGGTGAAGGGTAGGGAGACCGCCGAAAAATTTGTCACCACCACCGCGGCCTCCCGGGCGCTGTAGACCCCCTGGTCGAATTGGCGAATGGTCAGCAACGCACCGACGCTGGAATCGCCGACCCAGGAGGTGATCGCATCCAACCCGGCACGACCTGGGAGCTTGAACACGCGCTGAAAGATGCGGGTCAGCAGCACGCCGATAAACTCGAGAAACCCGTAGTCCACCAACAGCGGCAACAGGAAGTTGGCCAGCAGCATGATGACAAAGATAAACCCGCCGATCTCCAATGCCACCTGCCCGGTATCCGCGCCGTTGATCCACTCCGGTCCCAGCGCGAGTGCGGTCAACATGGCGAATACCCCGCCGACCACGCGGAAGGTCAACCACGGCCAGGTGGTGTTGAAATACTTGTCCACCAGCGGGTGCAGTGCCTGCGCCAGGTGCGGACGCAGACTGAACACCAGTCCGAGCAAAGCGGAGGTCACGAACAAAACAGCGACCATGAAGTCGAGGGTGCGACCCAGGGCGTCGTCGATGGTGTTGACCAGAAACCCGATGAGGATGGTGGTGCTGCCGTCCACCTGGATCGGGGTCAGAAAGAACAGGACGCCGACGAGACTGGGCAGGATAAAGCGCAGGATGGGATTGCCGAACACTATGAGTTGCCTGACCTGAGTGCGATACCTACACTGCGCGGCGAACGCTGCGGCCGATGAAATTTCGGCCGCAAAACGATGCGCAAAACCATGGACGGATCAGCCGCCAAGCCGTAGTGGAGAGACTTGAAGTTCACGATGCCAGACAACAATTCTTCAGCTTCTTATTTTGATCGTTCGGTCGGCCGTTCGGGTCCCGACTTTTCGCAGGCCATCGTGCGGGCGCCTGCGCAGAGCCTGGTGCATGGTATCACCCAAGCCGATCTCGGCATACCGGACTGGGCGCTCGCGCAGCAGCAGTTCGAGGCATACGTCGCCGCGCTCGCGGCTTGTGGTCTGCAAGTCACCCTCCTGGCCGCAGACGAGAACTGCCCGGACTGTGTGTTTATCGAAGACACCGCCCTGGTCACTCCCGAGCTTGCGATCATCACCCGCCCGGGTGCTGCGAGCCGTCGGCCGGAAGTCCCGGCGGTTGCGGCATGCCTTGCGGAGCGCTTCGCCAAGGTTGTCACCGTCGAGGCCCCGGGCACCGTCGATGCCGGTGACATCATGAATGTCGGCGGCTATCACTTCATCGGTCTGTCCGCCCGCACCAATGTAGAGGGTGCCGAGCAGATGCTCGCCGCGCTCCGCAGCGTGGGTCTGGATGGCCAGATGGTCAGCATGCCCGAGATCTTGCACTTCAAAACCGGGATCAACTACCTGGCGGATGGACAGGTGATCGCGGCGGCGGGCTTCCTCGCCTTCCTGCGCGACGTTGACGATTTCCCGCTGCGCGCCTTCGAGGTACTCGAAGTGCCCGACGAAGAGGCGTATGCCGCCAACGCGTTGTGGCTCAACGACCGGGTGCTGGTAGCGGCCGGTTTTCCACAGACGGAGGCGCTGTTGCAGGCCGCCGGATATGCGACCGTGAGCCTCGATGTCAGCGAGTTTCGCAAGCTCGAAGGCGGCTTGAGCTGTCTCTCGTTGCGCTTCTGATTCTCGATCAAGCGAGCGCGATCAGCTTTGCCCGGGTATTCTCGTCGGCGGGGTAGAAAAGTTCTACTGACATTTCGTCCAACGTCACGTCACCGGGCGAGCCGAAGTGCGCGAGCATCGTGAACATTCTGTAGTGATCGTCCCCCCGCGACATCTCCATCTCCAGCGCCGGTCGCACATCGGTTGACCAGACGGTCTGCCAGCTCTTTGGCGCCCGCGGATGGGTGGTGATCTCATCGATCAAGAGCGGCAGGCTCGGGTGCTTCGGATTCGCCAGCAGAGCTTTGCGGGCGCGGGCGAGAAAGCTGCCGATCAGCGCCTCCCAGTTGTGGATGTACGGCATCAGGCCCTCTTCGTGCAGGCACAGGCGCACGATCTGAAATTCGGTCGGGTTGCCGATGCGCGCGAAAATCTCCAGTGGGTTCACGAACAAACCGAAAAACTTCAGCGTGGCCGGATTGGCCATCACCATGTTCCAGCGCCCATCGAGCACCAGCGCCGGATAGGGCATCTGTTGCGCGATGATCTGCTGCAACGCTTCGTGGAACAGCGCGTGGCTGTCCGCCTGCAGGTCACCCTCCATGAACGCGGCGCTGAAACCCGCGCTGCGCAACAGCGTGTTCTGTTCGCGCAGCGGCACATCGAGGCCCTGGGCCAGGGCCAGCACCATACCGCGGCTGGGATTGGCGCGCCCGGTTTCTAGGAAACTGACGTGGCGCTGAGAGGTGCCCGCGCGATGGGCGAGCTCCAACTGGGAGCAGTGACGGTGCGCACGCCATTGTTTGAGCATGGTGCCAAATATGGGGGCGGCTTCGGCCATGGGTCTTCCTTAGCGGCGGGGTTGGTTTATTTTCATCCAGGATATTGCCTGCTGGACTGAATTGTTGCCATTACCTGCAAGATAATAATTTCGCACCCGGAGTTAGGTGGGAAGTGACGACCTGCCATGCAAGAGCCGGTTGGAGTGCGAGAAAAGGGGCGAAAGCGACAGAGTGTGGCTTAGGAGTGAAAAAGTTTGGAACGGTGGCGAGCCGTTCACGCAATCGCAATAGAACAGGGGGTTTAGCCATGGTCCGTTACTCTACTCGCGCCGCTATGCGGTATTTACTGGCGGTATTGGCCGTTGCCTGCATCGCGCTGCCCGGCCACGCCGGGGTGGTTTGTGTCGGGGCATGTACTCCGGCTCCGGTCTTGAATGTCGGCTCGTTTGGTGGCGGGTCAGGGGAACTGATCATAGATGGCGGCAGCGTGGTGACCGCGCCGGACGGCGCCTTCATCGGTCAGGATACGGGTCCGGGTGAAAGCGGCACGGTAACCGTGCGCGGTGGCGGTACGCGTCTCGACACGGGAGGAGGTACCAACTCGATTCTGTTTGTCGGCAGCAGCGGTGGCAGTGCCGGCAACGGCACCTTGAACGTGACCGACGGCGCGGTGGTGACGTCGAACGCGTTCAATCCAGCCCCCGGCGGATTCGGCGATACCCGACTGTTTCTGGGCTCGGGGGGTAACGGTGAGGTCAATGTCACCAACGGCGGACGCCTTATCGTACAGGACCCTAACGGCTACGGCGCAGATGATGGGATTCAACTCGGACGCAGCGTCGGTTCCGCGACCGGCAGTGGTGTGATGAATGTGGACGGCGCGGGATCCAGCGTTGCGGTTGTCGGCAACAATGCCTTTATCAATATCGGCGGCGCCAACCACAACTTTGCGGGTACGGCGGCGGGCCGCGGCGAACTGAACGTGACCAACGGCGCATCGATCAGCGTGGATGGCGGTGCCGGCTTTGGCCTGATCAGCCTGGCTCGGGGAGGCGGTTCTACCGGTCGTATGCTGGTCTCCGGCAACAGCACGGTGGACATCACCGGTGCGCAGCCGCTCTTGACCGTCGCCGACAGCTTCAGCGGAGCGACCGGCAACTCCGGCAGCGGCAGTCTGGTGATCACCGATGGCGGCCAGATGCGTCTGCAGGCGACCACCCCGGGCGCAAGCTTTGCAGCGGTAGGCTTTGGCCTCGGCAGTGGCTCAGTGGCTATCGACAATGGCGGTTTGCTGGACATTGATGGTCGTTTGTTCATCTCGCGTAACACCCAGGCCAACGATACCCAGACCGGTACGGTGCGGGTCAACGGCAGTGGCGTGCTGGCGGCAGATCTGACCACGGTCGGCAATGGCACGCGCGCGGGTATCAATGGCATCCTGGCCGGCACCGGGACCGTGGTGGGTAATGTCCTGGTACAGACCGGTGGGTTGCTGGACCCGGGCTTATCGCCGGGCACACTCACCATCGATGGGGATTTGAGTTTCGACGGCGGTAATCTGCTGATCGAGATCGCCGGACGCAACGCGGGGCAGTTCGATTTCCTCGATATCTCCGGTATTGCCGATTTCAACACGGCCAATATTGAGTTTGCGTTCCTGAACGGCTTCCGCCCCTCGCAGAATGACGTGTTCAACTTTGTTTCGGCCCAGAGCCTGCTCGGTCTCGATGCCGCCAACGTGGTTTTTTCTGGTCTGGGCAGTGGCTTTGAGTTCCTGTTCAAAGGCGGTGCGCTGGTGACTGCCAGCGTCCCGACACCCATGGCGCTGCCGCTGCTGGTTCTGGGACTGTTCGCTTTGATCGTGCGATGCCGGCGTCGCGGAGGACTATCACCTCACAGGTAATTGCCTGGGCACGTCGACCCGTTAGCATGAGTATTTTGGCTGACGGGTTGCGGTATGAAAAACGTGTATCTGGGTTGGGCGGTGATCGGCACGGTGCTGCCCTATGCCTTCTTTCTGGGGCTCTTCCACGGCGAGATGATCATCGCGGGTTTTATCCCCGCACTGTTTGTGAACGGCCCCGCCGGCGGCTTTGTGGTGGATCTGCTGATCACTTCGTTTGCCTTCTGGACGTATCTGTTTACCCGCGACGACGGACCCTCACCCTGGCCGTTTGTGATCCTGAATCTCACCATCGGTCTGTCGTGCGCCTTGCCTGCCTATCTTTACTGGCGCGAGGTTCTTACCGAACGCACTGTCGCCTGACGCCGATCTTATACGGTTCGACACCTTTGCGCGCGGCGTTGCAATCACCCGCGCGTCGCGTAAGCTCATGGGAGAACGTGAGAGGTGGAGAATACTGTGGGATTGACCAATCTGAGCCGCTCGATCGCGGGTTCCGTGGCGTTTGTGACCGGTGCGGCAAGCGGCATGGGCGCGGCGACGGCCAAACTGTTCGCCCACCAAGGCGCCAAGGTGGCGGCCATCGATTTGAACCCCGAGCCGCTGCAGCGCGTGGTTGGAGAGATCGAAGCGGCGGGTTGTGAGGTCCGCGGCTGGGCTTTGGATCTGGCCGATGGTACAGCGATCAACCGGGTGATGGATGAAGCCGCTGCCCATTTCGGCGGCCTGGACATGTTGATCAACAACGCCGGCATCTCGATCCCGGCACCCATCGACGGCGATGACTACGAGCAAGCCTGGGCCAAGTCTTTCGATATCCTGATCACCGCCCACATCCGCACGATCCGTGCCGCGCTGCCCTATCTGCGCGAGGCGCAACACCCCCGCATCGTCAACATCGCCTCGACCGAAGGCCTGGGTGCCACCAAGGGTGGCAGCCCTTACACGGCGGCCAAGACCGGGGTGATCGGCCTGACCCGCTCGCTGGCGGTCGAGCTTGGGCCGGAAGGCATCACCGTAAATTGCATCTGTCCCGGACCGATCCGTACCGGCATGACCGATGCCATCCCCGAAGAGCAGAAACAAATCTACGCACGTCGGCGGGTCGCGTTGAAGCGTTATGCCGAGCCGGAAGAGGTGGCGCATGGCACCCTCAATTTCTGCTTGCCTGCATCCAGTTTTATGACCGGCGCGGTGCTGCCGGTAGACGGTGGATTGACGATCAAAAACGCCTGAGTGCGGGCACCCTCGAATAAGACCAGGATAGCGGTATGGCTGAAGTAAACGAAGATCGGGTGCCCTGGCGGACGGTGGCGGCCTACGGCGCACCGGCAATAGGCGCGGGCTACATGTACCTGCTCCTGAGCCTGTATGTCATGAAATTCGCCACCGACGTGTTGCTCATCGCCCCGGCGGTGATGGGCATCATCTTCAGCGCGTCCCGCATTTGGGATGCGGTGACCGACCCCCTCGTCGGCTATCTCTCCGACCGGACTACGTGGTCCCTCGGGCGGCGTCGAACCTGGATCATCTTCAGCATCGTGCCCATCGCAATCGCCTTTTATATGGTGTTTGCGCCGCCGCTGAGCCTGTCGGAGAGCGCGCTGATCGCGTGGATGGCCGTGGCGATCATCGGCTTCTACTCGGCGATGACCATCTTCTATGTCCCGCATCTCTCCCTCGGCGCGGAGTTATCGGACAACTACCACGAGCGCAGTCGCATGTTCGGCGCGCGGCATGCGGCCTACATCATCGGCTGCATCCTCTCGCTGGTCAGTCTGCAGCTGTTAGTGATGGAAGAATTTAAGCCGGACGGCAACGTTCGCGAGCTGGCGGCGGAGTTGGGGATGCTGGCCATCGTCGTGATGACCGCCCTGGTGATTTACGCGGGTGTGAAGCTGCGCGAGCGGCCTGGCTTTCAAGGCACGGTCCAAGCCACGCCCTACCAGGCCTTCCGCGATGTCTGGCAGAACCCGCACGCGCGTCTGTTGCTGGTGGTCACCTTCATCGAACATGTGGGTTCATCGGCCATCGCCGCCTTAACGCTGTATGTCACCCAGTACATTGTGGGGGCCCCCGCCTGGGCGGCCGCGATCATCTTCGCCTATATGTTGCCGTCCAGCGTCTCCGTGCCGCTGTGGGTGCCGCTGTCGCGACGCTACGGCAAGATCAAGGTCTGGATGGGCGGCATGATCCTCTACGGACTTGCGTTTGGGGGCATGTTTTTGCTGCCGTTCCTCGACGATGTCAATTCGCGCTTGATCTGGATCATCCTGATGGCCTTCTTCGCCGGCCTCGCCAACGGCTGCGGCGGCACCATGGGACCATCGGTGCAGGGGGATGTGATCGACTACGATGAACACCTGACGGGAGAGCGCAAAGAAGGCGCGTACTTCGCCGCCTGGAACTTTGTGCAGAAAGGCGCGCTCGGCGTCATGTTGTTGCTGACCGGTTTTGTGCTGGAATTCGCCGGCTTTGTGCCCAACCAGGCGCAGCCGATGCAGGTGCAGATCGCGATGGTGACTCTCTACGGGTTGTTCCCGCTGGTTTGTTATCTCGTGGGTGCGTACATGTTCAGCAAGTTCAAGCTGGACGAGACGGCGCATGGCGAGATCCGCGAATCCCTGGGCCAGCGCGGCGTGCAGGGGCAGGCGGCAGAGTCTTAAAATCGATCGATTGGTTCACTGAGTGCTTGGCGCAAGCCCATTGGGGCTGCGCCGATTGTTGTCATGCTCTTGAAGGAGTTGCGCGCTTTGAGGGGACGGATTGGCCACATCTGCAACGTGGCCCATCCGCGGTTTGTCAGCGACCCTGGAAATTGCCGGGGCGTCGCTCGGCGACGGCGCGTACACCTTCCCTGTGATCTTCGGTCTGCTGTAGGCGGTACTGCTCGGCATTTTCGTGGTCGGTCTGCTTCTTCACCGCGTCCGCCAGGCCCGCGCGCATGGTGGCGCGAACCGAGCGCACGGCCAGGGGCGCATTCTCCGCAATTTCTGCCGCCAGCTTGATCGCCTCAGCGCGCAGGTTGTCTTTGTCGGTCAGCACATCGGCCAGGCCGATGTCATAGGCTTCCTCGCCACCGATGCGTCGTCCGGTCAGGAACAACAGGTGGGCCTTCTGCTTGCCGATCAATCGCTCCAGGGTGTGGGTCAGCGCAAATCCCGGATGGAATCCCAGCTTGACGAAGTTGGCGGTGAAACGCGCTTCGGGGCAGACCACACGAAAGTCGGGCATAACCGCCAGACCAAACCCACCACCGACCGCTGCGCCCTGGACCGCGGCGATGACCGGTAGCTTGGTGTCGAACAGGCGAGTGGCGGCAGCGTACAGGGGATTCGGTGCACCGGGCTCGCGATTGGCGCGCTCCTCGTTGCGCTCATTGCTGCCGAAGTCGTTGCCGGCGCAAAAGTGTTTGCCCTGCGAGCAAAGCACGACGGCGCGAACGTCATCGCCTTCTTCCATACGAGAAAACGCGTCGGCCAGGTCGCCGATCATTTGTGTGTTGAAGAAGTTGTTTGGTGGTCGCTGAACCTCGACCACCGCGACCTTGTTGTCGATTTCGATGCCGATGTTTTCGTAGTCCATGTTGAGAGTCCCCCTGATTTGTTCTGCGCCGCGCTGCCGCGCGCGCGTGCTTGTAAGTCATGTTTGACGATATGCGGCAGATTTGCAACGCTCGGTCTCGGACATCACAGCTGCGCTTATTGACGGGAGAAGCACATGCACAAATGGCAGATCGGTGACGTGAAGGTTACCCAGATCGTGGAGTTGACCACCGCATCCCTTGGCCCGCATCTGCTGCCTCAGGCGACCCCGGAGATTTTGAGCGCCATCGATTGGATGCAGCCGTTTGTGGATGCCGAGCATCGCATCATCTTGAGCATGCATTCGTTGATCGTGGAGAGTCAGGGCCAGACGATCATGGTGGATACCTGTATCGGCAATGACAAAGAGCGCGCCTATCCACGTTGGAATATGATGCAGAACGACTTCCTCGACCGATTTCACGCGGCGGGTTTCAGCACCCATCAGATCGACACGGTACTGTGTACCCATATGCATGTGGATCATGTGGGTTGGAATACGCGTCTGGTGGAGGGGCGGTGGGTGCCCACCTTTACCAATGCGGATTATCTGTTTGCCGAAGATGAGTGGAACTACTGGAAGGTAGAGGAGCAGGAATATGGCCCGGTGATCGAAGATTCCGTGCAGCCGATCTTCGATGCGGGCAAGGCCGTGCTGGTGGGTCAGAGCCACCAGGTGACGGATGAGGTTGCCCTGGAGCCCACGCCGGGGCATACGCCAGGGCATGTGTCGATCCACATCAACTCCCGCGGTGAGGAAGCGGTCATCACCGGCGATATGATCCATCATCCCTGCCAGATCAAGCATCCGGACTGGTCGACGCTGGCGGACACCGATACCGAGCGAGCGGTGAGCACGCGCTACGACTTTCTCGGCAAGTACAGCGATGCGCCGGTGCTGATCATCGGTACCCATTTTGCCGGACCCACCGCGGGACGGATTGTCAAAGACGGCGATAGCTATCGCCTCGACTACTGATCCGCGAGCGGCGCGATGAGCATGGCCCAGAACGAGATTGATATATACGTGTTGGACGCGAACCGCATAGATGCGTTGGCCGAGCACATCGCCCGCCATCGTCAGGAGTCCGGGCGGGATGGCGATATTCACTTCATGCCGTTTCTACCCGATGATCCAGACGGTCCCAAGGCACCGGAGCTTGCGCTGCTCGAGCGGGGTTTGGACCAGACCGGGTGGCAGCGCTGGTGGGTAGCTGAACATCGCGCCAGCGGCCGTGTGATCGGCCATATCGATGTGCGCGGTGCGCCGATCAAGGCCATTGCGCATCGTTGTGAACTCGGGCTGGGGATTGAGCGGCCATATCGTGGCCGTGCGCTGGGCGAAGCGCTGATGCGGGAGGTCATCAACTTCTGCCGGGCAGCACCTGGCCTGGTATGGCTCGACCTGAAGGTGTTTGCACACAATCACGCCGCCATCCGGCTCTATGAGCGTCTGGGGTTCCACGCCTACGGCAAAGTCGTCGATATCATCCGCCTCGAAGGCGAGTCCATCGACGACGTGCAGATGACGTTGAACGTACAGACCTAGACCGCGGGGTCTATCAGCGCGCCAACTTATCGGCCAGCCGCATCGGCAGATAAAGGCATAGGGTCGGTATTGCCCCGAGCACAGGGTACAACCAGATTTGCGCCATGCCGGCCTGTGCGACCAGCGCAATCACCGCAACGTGCGCGATGATCGCCACGACCAACGCAATCCACTTGGCCGCTGATCTTGTCAGCTGCGCGGGTTGCGCTCGCGCCACCAGCGCCATGGCGAGAAAGCCCGTCAGCATCGCGATCATCAAGGAGCCTCCATCGGCGAACAACCCCAGGTCGTCGGTGGTGGCATGCTCGAGCCCGGCCGCGGCGGCATAGCTTTTCACCCACTGCTGCGGTACAACAAAGTCACTGCGTGCTTGCAGGATAAGGATGTTCAGCAGGGTTGCGACCAACGCGCCAGCGCCCAGCAACAGCCACAGGCGACCGCTCGGCATTTCGTTGAGGTAGCTCGTTACCTTTCCCCAGAAACGCAGCGTGATCCCGATGGCGATGATCGCCAAGGTCGCACCCACGACGATCTGCCCCAACGAGTGGACGCCGAGGTATGGCCGCGTTAGAGCCACCAGTGCTGCCAGCCCGAATAAGGCGATGCACCAGAATCGTGACTTCAAGAGCATGCCGAGACCGCCCCAGACGGCAAATGCGCCCTGCGCGTGTCCGGAGGGCATACCAAACCCCGGAGTTGGCGTGTGGGCGATTACCTGCGGATCGATGTAGAACGGCCGTGGGGCCACAAACGCCCACTTCAACCAGGTATTCAATAACAGACTGCCGAACGCAAGGACCACCAACGGCATGCCACGAGATATACCGGCAAAGATAAGAAAAACCCCGATCGCGATGTACCAACCGACCGGTCCGCCCCAATCGGTGACAAATTTCATCACGGGCATGATGTCCGAGCCGAGCGCCTGCTGCAGCCAGATAACGAATGGATCCATGATCAGCCCAGCGCCGGTGCCTGATTGAGAAGGTGCACAAACGGATCGTGGTCCGCGTTCTCGTGCCATTGATACTCCGTAAAGGCGCACACCTCACGCGCGCGTTCTTCACCGAACAGGCGCGCGATCACGGCGACGGCCATATCGGTCCCGGCCGAGACGCCGGAAGAGGTGACGTAGCGACCGGCATCTACCCAACGGGCGGCCTCCACCCAGTCCACTCGGTCCGATTGGGTGCTGGCCAGGCTGAAGAACATCTTGTTGGAAGTAGCTGGCAGACCGTCGAGCAACCCGGCCTTGGCCAGTAGTGCTGAGCCTGAACACACGCTCATGTTGATCTGTGCCTCGGGACAACGCGTCTGCAGAAAATCGAGCATTGCGGCGTTTTCGAGTTCGGGCAGCGTCCCGATACCTCCGGGTAGGAGGGTGAGATCCAGGTTTGGCGCGTCGGCGAACGTATGGTCGACGGCGGTGGCGGGGCCGGCCGAAGATCTTACCGTACCCGCCTCTTCCGCGATAACACAGATTTCCAACTCGCCCCCCAGGCAGCCGAACATCTCCAGCGGCCCGTAGGCATCCAGAAGCTCGAAGTTTTGGTAGAGAATGGCGCCGAGTCGCATGAACCCCTCCTGCTCAAAAGGCCGATTGTGGTGGCGTGTGCACAACGGTGCAACCGAGTTTTGTCGGCGTCTGGGCGGCGCGCCGTGAAGCCGATCGACTCAACAGGTCCGGCAGCACGGAGCTGCGCAGACGGGAGTGTGATATATTGTCTGATTCCCTCGTCACCAAGCGCTGTATGGCTTCCCGCGATATCTGGCACGCCCTGGCTATTCGAAATTTTCTCTGGCTGTGGATCGGTAGCCTGGGTTCTTCGTTTGCCATGAACATGCAGATCATCGCACGCGGCTGGCTGGTGTATGAACTGACCAGTTCGTCGATCGACCTCGGTTTCGTGACGATGAGCTTCATGGTGCCCACGGTCCTTTTTTCGCTCTATGGCGGCGTGTTGGCCGACCGCCTGCCGAAACGCAAAGTGATCATCGTCGCGCAGGCGTTGAACTGCCTCGCCACGGCGATCATGGCTGTCATCATCTTCGCGGATAACGTGACGCTATGGGACTTTCTGCTGTTCGGCTTCCTCAATGGCACGGTGCTGGCCCTCTCGATGCCCGCGCGTCAGGCCTTCGTGCCGGAACTGATTCCGGACCGGCTCCTGTTCAGCGCCATGGGCCTGAACACGACCAGTTGGAATATTGCGCGGATTGTGGGGCCTGCGTTTGCGGGCTTGTTGATCGCGATCCTCGCCGATGGGGATAAGACCTCGACGTTCGGGGTTGGCGTGGTCTACATCGTGATCGCGGTGCTCTACTTCATCAGCGCCGCAACGATGTTGCTGATCGATGTACCCGGCAAGGTGAAACAGGATGGTAAAGCCTCTGCGATGGAGGACATGAAAGAAGGTGTCACCTATGTGTTGCGCAATCCACCGGTGTTCGGCCTGATCGTCCTCTCCATCATCCCCTTTCTCTTCGGCATGCCGTTGAACACGCTTCTGCCTGCGTTCAATGAAGAGGTGGTTGCCGGTGGCCCCGATGACCTTGGGCTCCTGGTCTCCGCGATGGGCGTGGGCGCAATTGTTGGCTCGCTGATGCTGGCGACCATGGGCGATATGCGCAACAAGTCGACGTGGCTATTGATCACCTGTATGGGCTGGGGTCTGGCGGTTGCCGGTTTTGGATTGGCGCACGACATCTGGTTGGTGATCACGCTGATCATGGTGGTCGGTTGGATCAGCAGTTGGAACATGTCGCTGAACCGCGGCATGTTGCAGATGCAGGTCGAAGATCGCATGCGCGGGCGGGTGATGAGTGTGGACATGATGACCCACGGCCTGATGCCCATCGGTGTGTTTCCGATCGCCTGGATAGCGGAGGCCTACGACGTGGGAACCGCGCTCGTCGTTAGCGGAGTCGCGTTTATGATCCTGACGCTCTTGTGTTACATCTTCGTGCCGTCAGTGCGCAAGACCGACCGGCCTCAGCGCCGGTCTGCGCAGCAGGCGTCACCCACCAGCGCACCCACTACCAATGGCCATCCAGCGAAGCCGGGACATGGATAGCGTTCTCATCACCGGAGCGAATCGTGGCATTGGCCTGGAACTCGCCAAGCGCTATGCGGCGTCAGGCGCGCGGGTTTTCGCCACCTGCCGAATACCGCAACAGGCGCAGGCACTGCGCGCGTTGGCGGCCGATGCCGCGAACGTATCCGTGCACGCGCTCGAAGTCACGGATGGGGCGGCGGTGGATGCGCTGCGCGCAGAGTTGGCGGATGTATCCCTCGATGTACTGATCAACAACGCCGGCATCATGGGTGGCGAACGACAGGGCGTCTCGGATATGGATTATGCGGCCTGGGCGGAGGCCTTTGCAGTGAATACCATGGCGCCGTTTCGGCTGCTGGCCGCATTGCGGGGCAATCTGCAACGCGCTAGCCGGCCCCGCGCCGTGACGCTGTCCTCGCAGATGGGCTCGCTGGCCCGCAAGAGTGCGGGTGCGCACGCGTATCGCAGCAGCAAGGCGGCGGTGAACAAAGTCATGCAGGTGCTGGCCCTGGAACTACAGGCGGACGGCATCATCGTCTGCCCGGTGCACCCGGGCTGGGTGCGGACCGACATGGGCGGGCAGAGCGCATCGATCTCCGTTGAGGAGAGCGCCCAGGGACTGATCGATCTGATCGATGGTTTGGAAATGGCGCACAGCGGACGTTTCTGGACCTGGGATGGTACTGAACACCCCTGGTGATCTGCTCGATGCCCGGCATCTTTAATCCGTGGTGGTCGCCAGCACTTCTTCGGCGGTCTGAAAGCGATCGGGCCAAACGTACTCGTCCGCCGTCTGTCTGCATATGCCCACGCCGGTGATGGCCTGGCGGTTGATGGGGGAGGTCACGTGAGGATAACTGCTGTGGGTCGGCCGCTGTGCCTTGTCAATATCCGCCTCGAATAAGATCGGTGCCTCGATGTTGAGGGAAGCGCGTTCCAACGCGACGATCACCGGTGCGCTCGAAGTTTCCTGCGCCACCCGTGCGCAGGTGAGCGCAATAAGCGCGGAGCCTGGCGATGCCTGCACAAAACGATTGCGGGCATTCGGCGGCAGGTAGAAGTGTTCGGACAACCCGGCGGCAAGTTCGGCGGCGGTGGTGATGTGGAAAATATCCGTGTGCTCGCCGCGTGGTCGCTGTTTAAAAAACGCGATGCGGTTGCCGTCGGGATCCTCCACCCGCACCCGCCCACCTTGGACATCGATATCCGGCGCTAAGTCGACGTTTCTAAGGGCGGTGATGCAGGCATCGAGATCATCGATCGCAAATTCGGCTGCGCCGGGTTTGCGCGGTGCCACGCACAAGTTGAGTTCATCACCCCTTGCGTTGCGCAACAAGACCACCTCGTCATTGCGGCTGGCGGTGATGCGTCGAAAGCCCAGGCGCCGGTAGAAGTTCAGCGCGCGAGACAGGTCGCGGACGGCGACGCTGGCGTGTGTGTGGGCGCTGCGCCGGAAAAGGCGCGGCAACATGGTATGCAGCCAGCGGGTAACTCGCAGCGTCATCGAGCGTCCTCCTTTTGCCTGTACTACGGTCGAGATGGCCTGGGCTTGGCAATCTTAAACCGGGGAAGGCCGAGTGCCTACCACGGCACTTAGGCGGACGGCGCAGGGCTACGGCGCTGGTGTCTCTCTACGGGCATGGAGCGTGCCGCGTGCACTCAAGTCAACCGGGCAACAGCGGCTTCGCGGATGCCCTTTTTGAAGATTTTCCCCGACGCGGTGCGGGCCAATGGGTCGGCGGACAAGGTGAGGTAACGGGGCACTTTGAAGCGGGCGAGGCGTTCCCCAAGGAACGTTCGCAGGGTGGCCTCATCCAGCTCGCCTTCCAGACAAACGGTGGCGCCGACCTCTTCGCCGAGACGCTCGTCCGGCACCGCATATACCGAAGCTTCGAGCACCAGTGGATGTTCGAGCAGGGCGGCCTCTACTTCTCCGCAGCCGATGTTCTCGCCGCCGCGGATGATGAGGTCCTTGATGCGATCGACGATGAAGAGAAAGCCATCTTCATCGAGATAGGCCACATCGCCGGTGTGCAGCCAGCCGTCGGTGAAGCTCTCCTCATTGGCTTCGGGGCGGCGCCAGTAGCCCTGGATGACCGACGTGCCGCGGATCAACAACTCGCCGCGTTCGCCCTGGGGCAGTTCCCGCCCGTCGGGGTCGATGATCTTCAACTCGAGCACAGCGGAGGCGCGGCCGGAGCTGTTGGGACGTTCCAAATAGTCCTGGCCGCCGATCCCGGTGCCGATGGCATTGGTTTCCGACATGCCCCAGCCCGTGCTGGGCAGAGCGGTGTCGAACGTATCGTCGATCTCTTTGACTTGTTCCGGCGCGCGCGGTGCGCCGCCACCGCCGACACTCAACAGGGTGCCGAGGTCGCGGTCCGTGCGCAGCGCCGCCTGCACCAAATCACCGGTCATGGCGGCGGGCGCGACGAAGGAGGAGATCTGCTCGCGCTCGATCAACTCGGCGGCAAGGTCTGGCGCCCACTTGTACATGGACACCATCTTGCGCTGTGCGCGATAGGACATCAGGAACACCGCGTGGGAGCCGGTAACATGGAACAGGGGCACCGCCAGCAGCGTTGCGCTCTGGTAAGGCAACTCTGGCGGCTCGGCGTTATTGATCAGCAGCATGGACGTCTGGTCGAGTTCCCAGGACATCAGCGCGGTGATGATGTTGCGGTGGGTGGACAGCGCACCCTTGGGAAAGCCGGTGGACCCGGACGTATAGAAAATGGTCGCGTTGTCGTCGGGCTGCACATCGACCGCCGGCATGACGGCATCGTCGGCCACCGTATCGAGCAGACTGTTGATCTCCGCGCCCTGATGTTCGGGATTATCCGGGCGCACGGCGATGATCTGGGCGCTGACATCACCACCCTGGGTGAGGCGGGCGAGGCGCTCGGCGTCTGCCAGCAGGACCTTGGCGCCACTGTCTTCAAGACCGAGCCGAATCTCGTCAGCTTCCCAGAGTGCGTTCATCGCGACCGCCACCGAACCGATGGAGGTGATTGCGATAAAACTCATCACCCACTCCGGATAGTTGCGCATCGAGATCGCGACACGATCGCCCGGCTCGACGCCGTAGTCTCTTTGTAGCACGGTCGCCAGAGCCGCGGCCTTGTCGTACATCTCCTGAAATGTGTAGCGCTCGTCTTCGTAAACGAATGATTCGGCGTCGGAGACGTTATCGGCAAACAGATCGCGCAAGGTGGGCGGCGCGTTGACAAAAACGCGCACGGGTCGCTCGTGGATCTTGGCGTCCTGCAGTTCGTAAGGTTCGCCGGGGGCGGTTAGTTGCGCGAGTGCGTCAGCGCGGGTCAACGTCATCGTGGGTTTCCTAAGTCAAATGCGGGTTGGTGTGGCGAGATCAGTCAGAACAGATCAAAGCCCTCATAGCCGTTCGCGACGATCTCTTCGCAGCGGCGCCGGTATTGGGGGTAACCGCCAACGTAAGGCATGAAGATGCGCGGCTTGCCGGGAATGTTCGCGCCCAGATACCAGGAGTTGCAGCTCGGCGTGGTATACATTGTTCCTTCGGCCACTGCGTTGACGTGGGCCACCCAGGTGTGCTCGGATGCGGCCGCCGGTTCCATCCCCTGAAGATTGTGGGCGTCGAGATAGCCGATGGCGTCGCCGATCCAGTCCACATGCTGCTCGATGGCGACCAACATGTTGCACAATACACTCGGGCTCCCCGGTCCTGTCACGGTAAAGAGGTTGGGGAAGCCGTGCATCTGCAGGCCCAGATAGTTGAGCGGACCGTGTTGCCATTTCTCCTTGAGGCTCTGGCCGGCACGGCCGGTGATGTTCGCCTTGAACAAAGCGCCTGTCATGGCGTCGAAGCCGGTGGCGTAGATCAGCACATCCAGATCCAGGTGGGCATCGCGCGTTTGCACGCCGTTCGCGGTGATCTCTTGCAGCGGATTTTTGTGCAGGTCCACAAGGGTCACATCGTCGCGGTTGAACGTCTCGTAATAGTCGCGGTCGAGTACCTGGCGCTTGCAGCCGAGGCCGTAGTCCTGCGGCGCGAGACTGTCCGCGGTATCCGGATCGTTGATGACGCGCTGGATCTCCTCCCTGAACAAAGTGTTGGCAATCTCGTTAGCCTCCACATCGGTATAGACGTCGCGGTAGGTCAATAGATCCCCGAGCCCGCGCTCAGCCAATTGGGTTGCGCGCTCTGCCGGGCTGAAGTCTTTAATGTTCTTCGGGTTGCCGAGCGGCGCGCTCGGGTCGATGTCGGTTGGCTGGTACGGCCGATAACTGGATACCCCACCCTGATTGTGCTGCTGCATCTCCCGGATCAGGCGGTAGTTGTCCTTGAAGTTCTGCTGGATGGGCTCGCGCATGGCCTTACGATTGGCGGGTACGGTGTAGACGGGCGTGCGCTGCAACACGTACAGATGGCCGGACTGCCTTGCCAGTTCCGGGATTGCCTGCACCCCGGAAGAGCCCGTGCCGATAATACCTACGCGCTTGCCAGACAGATCGACGTCTTCTTTCGGCCACAGTCCCGTGTGCAACTCCAGACCCGTAAAGCGGGCCGCACCGGGCAGATCCGGCTTGTTGGGCACCGACAGACAGCCGGTCGCCATGATCACAAAGCGGGCGCTGTGATCTGCTCCCTGCTCGGTGCGTACACGCCACAGGTTCGCATCGTCGTCGTATGTAACGCCATTGATACGGGTTTGAAAGTGGATATCGCGCCGCAGATCGAAACGCTCGGCGATGTGGTTGGCGTAGCGCAGGATGTCCGGTTGCGCGGAGAAGACCTCCGGCCAATCCCACTCCTGTTCCAACTCCTCGGAGAAGCCGAAAGAGTATTCGAGGCTGGGCACGTCACAGCGGGCACCGGGATAGCGGTTCCAATACCAGGTGCCGCCGACGTCAGTACCGGCCTCGAAGACCCTGAAACTCACGCCGAGTTGACGCAATTTGTAGATGGCGTACATGCCGGCAAAGCCGGCCCCCACCACAATCACGTCGTAGTCGCTGTGCGCCTGTGGATTAGCCATAACTCCCTTCCTAAGTCTCTGCCTGAGATGTCGCCCCGGCCATACCCCCAGTAGGGCCGTTGCGGGCTGCGATGCGGCGGTCCGGACGTGATCCTGCCCGCATAACATCGATTTGCGGCTTAGTGTAACCTAGGCGCTCTTTTGCGCACACCTCACCGCAGGCGTGCTTACAGGCGGCAGTGATGAGGACTGCCCGTAGTGACGAGGAGGGATATGAACTGGGATCTGATCATTCGCGAGGCGTGCATTTTCGATGGCACCGGTGCGCCGGGTGTGGTGGAAGATGTTGCGATCGCCGACGGACGTATCGTCGCGCGGGGATATGGCCTGCCCGAACATGCCGCCAAAGAGACCCATAACGCTGCTGGCCAATGGCTGGTGCCGGGTCTGCTCGATATCCACACCCACGAAGATCTCGAAGCGGAATTGATCCCCGGGCTGCCCGAAGTCACCCGGCACGGCACCACCAGCGTGGTGGTGGGCAACTGTAGTATCGGGCTCGCCTTCGGCGCGCAGCGCAGCAACGAACAGGACCCGATCGTCGATTGTTTTGCGCGGGTCGAAAACATCCCCAAAACCGTGCTGTCCAAGGCGGCGGATCGCGCGGTGTGGGACAACCCGAGGGACTATCTTGCGCATCTGGACGAGTTGCCGACGGGTCCGAACATTGCACCGTTTGTGCCGCATTCCATGCTGCGTATTGAGGTCATGGGGCTGGCGGACAGTATCTCTCGCGACCCGACCCGCAAAGAGTTGGATCGCATGGTCGGCATCCTCGACGAGGCGTTGCAGGAAGGCTATCTCGGCATGTCCACCGACGGGCTACCGCTGCACTTCCTGGCCAATCAACCCCACGTCAAGAAACGCATCCCCACGCAATATGCGTCGTTCGATGAATACAAGGCGCTGACCGATGTGGTGCGCAAGCACGATCGCGTGTGGCAGATGACGCCGTCGACGGACGACGGTGGCCTGACGCTGAAGTTATTCATGCTCACCTCGGGACGCCTCTACGGCAAGCCACTGAAAGTCACGGCGCTGGCGGCACTGGATACCGTCAACAACCGCATGACCAAGGCGCAGGCGCTCCTGTTCGCCAACTTGCTCAACAGCAAGTTGGTCGGCGGCAACTTTCGTATGCAATGCCTGGCCGCGCCCTTCCGCATCTATTCGGAAGGTATGGTGTCGCCGCTGGCGGAAGCGAATCCGCTGATGCGGCGGCTGATCGAAACCGAACTGGAAGATGTGGAGCAACGCCGGGAGATCCTCTCGGACCCCGAGTTCATCGATGCGTTCTGCGCCATGTGGGCGCGCGGAAAGTCCGGGTTCAATCTCGCGCACCTGCGGCGCAAGTGGCGCATCGAAGGCGAATTTCTCACCCGCGATCTGAACGACATGCACATGTTCCGCGTGCCGGTAGCGGGTTGGGTGGGTCAATCGATGCAGTACGCTTATGAGCGCTACCTCGCCTGGCAGCTCGATGCCGATGCGGTGGAGCCGATGGAACGCAGCGTATTCGATGCCCTGGGCGGGGTGCGCGACGACGCCGAGTTTTTCCTGATGCTGCTCAAACACTTCGATCGCGATCTCTACTGGCACTACTTGTCCGCCAACCCGGATCCCAAGGTGATTCGCGACCTGTTGTTCCATCCGAAGCTGCTGCCCGGTTTCAATGACAGCGGTGCCCACGTGACCAATATGGCGTTCTTCGACTGCAACTTGCGCGCGCTGAAGATTGCGTTAGCCGAAGGTGAAGGGCAGTTTTCCCACATGCTGCGGCGTCTGACCCGCGAACCGGCGGAGTTTTTTGGGCTCGATGTCGGTAGCCTGGAGATCGGCGCACGCGCCGACATTGTGCTGTTGAATCCGGAGGCGCTGGCCGACTATGACGGCGAAAATTCCCTCGATTATGTCTATCGCGACGAGTTCGATTGCCATCAGCTGGTCAACCGCTCGGACGGTGTGGTCGATGGTGTCTACCTCGCCGGGCAAAGGGTCTGGCATGGCAATGGCTTCACCCGGGCGCTCGGCGCACCCAATCCCCATCAGCAGCGGGCGCTGCGGGTTTGATGGATGCGCTGGCAGCGCAAGACCCCGTGACCAAGGGCCCGGCGCCTGCCAGCGAGCGCCGAGCGGAACAACAAGATAAAAACTGAGCAGCATAGAGAGACGTCACCGTGGCTACCCGAATAGGTCTGATATCCGACACCCATATTCCCGAGGCGCGCAAAGATCTGTGGCCTCAGGTGTTCGAGGCGTTTGCCGGTGTTGACCGGATTTTTCACGCGGGCGACATTCACGAACTATACGTGCTGGATCAGTTGCAGGAAGTGGCCCCGGTGTGGGCGGCGCGGGGTAACGGTGAAGATGGTAGCGGCGGTCGCGATGTGCAGCCCGAAGATGAGCGGGTGAAATACGCGTGGTTGCTGCAGATCGAAGGCCTCTGGGTCGGATTGACCCACTATGTGCCGGTGCCGGAACGTCCACCAAATTTCACCATGGCGAAGTGGGTGGAACGCTTCTTTCCGGAACGCAAACCGGACGTCATCGTCTCCGGCGACACCCATCGCGAAGCCATCGAATGGGTGGACGGCATCTACTGTGTGAATCCCGGCTCGCCCACCTATCCGCACAATTACGACACGCAGTTCGGCACCATCGGCTTTCTGGAACTCGATGATGGCAAACCCGCTGCCAGCGTGTCGTAATTGTGCGGATAGGTGGGCGAGCCGGGATTCACACAGTAGATGCCGTCCACCCATTCGATGGCTTC
>JBCCHL010000014.1:0-38899 GCA_039028775.1 Pseudomonadota bacterium
CCGCCACGGCATACACCCCGTGCGGGGTCAGACAACCCTGCACATGACGCCCCTTGGGCACGTCGCGCCACAAGATGTGAGGTTCGTGGTCGTGCCCTACCCGGGCGACCAGCAGCTTCACCGGCTTACCCGACTGCAGCGCGCCGGCGCGATCGACAAATCCCAGCCACTGGACGTATTCATAGCTGCCATCCCGGCGCAACACACCCACGGTCTCGCCCCGCGACGTGTGCCGCAACTCAATCAGGCGTTTGTTGAGATGACGGGCAAGTACCAACTGCATACTGTATATATTTACAGTATCAAAGCACCTCGTCAATGAAAGCACGCGCAGTGAGCGCTATTTCGGCAAACACATCCAGCGGGTTCTTGCGAGTGCGTTTGAGCACGGCATAGGAATGATTGGCCGTCTCCAGCCAGTGCAGGCGCGCACGTGGCAGCGACGCCACGACCCCGCGCAGCAGGTCCGGATTCGCCAGCTCGTCACGTTCACCGCTCAGAAACAGCATCGGCTCGGCGATCTCCCCCAGGTGCGCGGCACGTTTGGTATCCGGCTTTTTCGGTGGGTGCAGAGGGAAAGAGCAGAAGACAAGGCCTTCACAGGCAAACGCACGCTCAGCCGCCGCGTGGCTGACCATCCGGCCACCAAAGCTATGGCCACCGACAAACAGCGGCAAGTCGTGCGCGGCGCGGGCGAAGCTAACCGCCTCCGCGATGGCAGCCACCGCACGGGGTGTGGCATCTACCCGACGTTTGCCTTCCTGCATGTAAGGAAAGTTAAACCGTAGGCTCGCAACACTTTGGGCGGCAAACGCCTCAGCGATGGCCAGCATGTTTTTGTGGGTGTGGCCGGCCCCGGCCCCGTGGGCTAGGACAACCTGAGCGCAGGCCTGTTGCGGCACCATCCAGGCCCCATCGAGATCGACATCGGGGCCTGGGATTCGTACCTGCATGCTCGGTGGGTGGGTCTAGTCGAGGTCGTTGATGGAGGAGATGATCTTGCCGACCAGGCCGTATTCCACCGACTCTTCGGCGCTCATCCAGTAGTCCCGATCGGTGTCTGCGGTGACGCGGTCCAACGGCTGGCCGGTCTGGTCTGCGATGATCTGGTTGATCCGCTCGCGGGTCTTCACGATCTCGGTGGCCTGGATCTGGATATCCGAGGCGTCCCCACCAAAGCCGCCGGACGGCTGGTGGATGAGATAGCGCGTGTTCGGCAGGCTGTAGCGATGCTCCTTGTCCGCCGCAAGATAGATGTGCGTGGCGATGCTGCCGACCCAACCGGTACCGACCGTACGCACGGTCGGTTTGATGTAGCGAATCAGATCGAACACCGTATCGCCGGACTCGACGTGACCACCGGGGGAGCTGATGTACAGCGTGATCGGATCATCGGATTCGTACGCCAGGGCAAGCAGTTTCTCCGACAAGCGTCGTGACACATCCTGATTGACCTCACCGAATAGCGTCAGCGTGCGGTGTTTGGTCAAAATCGAATCCATCGGGTTGAGGGACTTGGCCACTTCCGCCAGTTCCTGATCGCCATCGAGTCGGCTCATGTCTTTCTCCAAGCAACACCGCAAGGCAACTTGCGGGTGTAGTGTTTCATATGCGCATAGTGTAGCTTCAATGTGGTGTCTAAAGGGAGGATTTTCAATGCCCCTGGCTGCTGAATATGCCGCGATGTTCGAACAATTGGCGCAGGCTGAACCCGCGCCGCCACTGTGGGAGATGACCCCGGAACAGGGACGCGAGATGTACCGCGCCATGCGCCCGGTGATCGACGAGTTACCCATCCACAAGGTCGAGGATCGCAACCTCCCGGGCAGCGAGACGGACATCCCGGTGCGCATCTATACCCCCGCAGGCGACGGCCCGTTTGGCGTGCTGGTCTACTTTCACGGCGGCGGTTGGGTGATCGGCGATATCGACACCTGCGATGCGGTATGCCGCCAGATCGCCACCCAAGGTGATCTAGTGGTGGTGTCGGTCGACTACCGCCTGGCCCCCGAACATCCGTACCCCGCAGCGGTGGTCGATGCCTATGACGCCACTGCGTGGGCGGCGCAGAATATGGCCGATCTCAACGGCAACGGCAAAGTGGGCGTGGCGGGCGAAAGCGCGGGCGGTAACCTGTCCGCCGTAGTGTGCCTGAAGGCGCGCGACGAGAGTGGTCCCAGTATCGATTTTCAATGCCTACTCTACCCCGTCACCGATTGCGACATGAGCCGTGGCTCGTATGCCGAAAACGGTGAAGGTTATCTGCTCGAGACCCGCAGCATGAACTGGTTTTGGGATACCTACTGTCAACAAGCCGGGCAACGCGAAGAGCCGCTGGCCTCTCCCCTGCGCGCACAGAGCCTCGAAAACCTACCCGCCGCACTGGTTGTGACCGCAGAATTCGATCCATTGCGCGATGAGGGTGAGTTGTACGCCGCCGAACTGAGTGCGGCCGGAAACGACGCGATCAGCGTGCGCTATGATGGTTTGGTACACGACTTTTTCGCCACCGCGGCGATGTTCGAGTGCTCCCGTAGCGGGATGAACGAGACGATCAAGGTGCTGAAGGAGCGTCTGGGCTAGACGGTAGCGGCTGTTGCTTTGGCAACAGCCGCTTTCACGGCCTTGATCTTAGACTGATAGCGGCCATTCGAAGATGCTGCGAGCGCCGGAAGGTGAGGTGACCACCAGTGTCAACCTCCCGGATACTTCAGTGGAGGACGGGGTCAGATCGACACCAAACGTCTGTGAGGGCACAAACGCGGCCGTGGGGCCACAGTCTTCCTGGATCGTTCCAGATCCGGAACCGTTGATCTCAAACCCTGCGCTTACCGACAAGGCATAGGTGGTGCCCGCCGCCGGAGTATTACCCCGGGCATCCGCCAGTCTCAATCTGTATTCCGCCGTCGGCGACACCGTGATCGTGTCCGCAGCACCGGAGGCGCTGGACGCGATCGGAGTACCGTCGGTGGCGAACAGCACCGTTTCCACCACGCTTGACCCGGACATGACAAAGGTCAGTCGCGTGAATACCGACACGGAAGTAGAGGTGGAACACAATGTCTGGCTGCCGTCCGCGCAGAGCACACCGTTGTAGGCGCCATCCGGACCATCACGCATGCCATTGGGCACTTCGCCGAAGTCGATGAAGAATTCTCCAATGTCGTAAGCGTCATTGTGATTTTCGTCGGCAAACGCTTCACCGATGTCGTTGTCCGGATCAAATTCAGCGTCCTCGAACCGCCCGTTACCATTCTGGTCGGTAAAAGACTCATTGCCGATCGCGGAGGCGAGGATCGAGACAATGCCATCATCCGGGCGCGGGTTCTGGCTGCGCCAGGTCACCTGACACGCGCCGGTGGCGTTGGTGGTACAGGACGGATCGATGGAACCACCCTCGGTGTAAAAGGAAATTGACGTGTCTGCGGGCACCGGGTTATTGAAAGCGTCCGCCGCACGCACGGTGAGGGTCATCTCCTCGCCATCGCGGTCAAAGCCCTCGATGAGGCAGTTTTCCGCGGACAGACTGAACGAGTCCTGGTCCGGAATGCCGGTGGATACCACCAGCTGAGAGGACTGGGTCGACACGTTGGTGCTCTGCTCGGTGGCGGTCACCCGCACGGACGTCGCAATCGAGCCAGCCTGCACAACCGTGGACACTTCACCGGCACTGTTGGACAGCGCGGTCTCGGGTTCGAGGCTCAACCCACCGGTGGTGCTGTTGAGGGCAAAGGTGACGGTGGCGCCACTGATCGGCGCGCCGGCCTGGCCGACCACCCGGAAGGTGACACGAGAAGTCTCATCCCCGCCCGTACCCGAAAGCGCAATCTGTGACGGCGACGCATCGACAAATTCCAACGAGCCAATCCCTTCCTGCTCGACGGTTACGGTGCCAATTGCGGTCAGCGTCTCCGTACCGAACACGACGGTCGCCCGAATCTCATCGTTACCCACACAGCCGTTGGCGGTGTATTCAGCCGTAGCCTGGCCGGTGCTCGTTTCGATATTGGTTTGCAGCGTCGCCGTACCGTCAGCTACACACGCCGACGTGAAGTTGAACGTCAAGGTATCCGTGATGGCGTTGCCGTTCTGATCCTGAATGTTGACCGTCACATCGGTCATGCCACCGGCGGAGAGATTTTCCACGGCGATATTGACCGCGCCTTCAACGAAGCTGCTGTTGATGACCGCGCCGAACGAGGCCACGGTCTCGGTACCGCCGCCCGTGCCGCCACCGGTTCCACCCGTGCCGCCTCCGGTACCCCCACTGGGTCCGTCGGGATCTGGGGCACCGAAGAAGTTGGGACTGGAACCACCACCGCCACCACACGCGGCAAGCATTACGGTAAGTGCGACAGCCGACAGGGCGCGCACTCCACGCTGGGTGAGGGTTTGAACTATTTTCATATCGGGCTCCAGTTTCCGTGCTGGTCGACAGTTTCGATCTTAAGATCTGCGGTGCAGGCTCTCTCGCGGCGCAAGATGTGCGGTGGGTCACACCACATCGGATCAAACGCACTGACGTATATTTTCACCGCGCTATCTTAGCGCAGCGCTCGCGTTGCAACGCGAATTGCTTAACATTTTCGCAGAATATCGGTGCCGTTAACACGACCTGAAGGCGAATCTGGCCGTCTGGCGGATATCCGCAACTGCACTGACAACCTTAGCAAACAAGAACGAACATGACGGACACCCGACGCCGTGGGAGGACACAAGCTCGCCAACAGCAACCGCTGGGTTTACTATGCCCCGTTCGTATTCGAGGAGGAGGAACCCTCACCATGCTGTTCGCTTTGATCTGCACCGACAAAGACAATAGTGAAGACCTGCGCAAAGCCACCCGCGACGCGCACCTGAGCTATATCGGCAACTTCGACATCAAACTGGCCGGACCGCTGCTCAGCGATGACGGTGAGGTCATGCAAGGCTCCCTGATCATCTTGGAAACCGAGTCGCTGGCAGCAGCACAAGCCTTCGCGGTCGACGACCCCTACGAGTTGGCCGGCTTGTTTACCAGCGTTACTATCAAGCCTTTTCGCCAGGCGATCGGACCATGAACCGCGCTATCGTCATAGGCGTAGGGCCGCTGAACGGCCTTGGGGGCCAGCTTTGTGTGCGCTTCGCGGCACTGGGGCTGCACGTACTCGCCACAGGACGTACCAAGAGCTCACTCGATACGGTGGTCGACCACATCCATGGCCTCGGCGGCAGTGCGGAGGCGGTGGTCGCCGATGCGACCAGCGAGGCCGACATAGAATCGCTGTTTAACAAAGCGGGGGACGAATTGTCTGTAGCGATCTACAACGCTGGGAACAACACCCCGGGCAAGATCATCGACATGGAGGCCGACTACTTCGAACAGAGCTGGCGGGTCTGCTGCTTCGGTGGCTTCCTCTTCGGCCGCGCAGCGGTACGCACATTCACAGCCAATAGTGGTGGCACCCTGTTGTTCACCGGCGCCAGCGCTTCCCTGCGCGGCCGGGCCAACTTCGGGGCGTTTAACTCCTCCAAGGGGGCACTGCGTAACCTCGCCCAGGCAATGGCAAAAGAATACGGCCGCGAAGGTGTACACGTGGGGCACGTGGTGGTGGATGGGCCGATCGGCGGCGAGAAGATCATCGAAGGTTTCCCCGCCTATGCCGAGAAGCTCGGCGAGGAGGGCATGATCAGCATCGATGGTATCGTGGACGGCTACGAGTACCTATACAAACAGCCTCCACGCGCCTGGACCTTCGAAGTCGACGTACGCACTTCACTGGAAAACTGGTAGCCGCAGAGAGTTGTGAGAGCCCCAGCCGCGTCGGCCGGGGCGCAGGGTCACTCCATGACCACCGGCTCCGCAAGCGGCACCAGTTCTACCATCAGCGGATTGGGCTTGTGCGAATGCATGGCCCCCGAGCCGGCATCCACTCCAGCGCCGATCAGACCGCCAAGGATGACATTACCCGCCATCCCCGCCGCACCGCCACCGTCCACGCTGCTGCTGACATTGGTGGTGACGCTCACATAACCCTCTTTACTGATTGTCACGCTGAACTCGCCCTTGCGTTTGACCTTCACGCTACAAGGCGTGGTACAGGTCCACCCGGTGGACGATTGCACTTCGGCACCCGCCGGTGTGGATTCAATCACATAAACCTCATTGGTACCGCGGGTGATCGTGGCACACCCGGAAAACAGCACGAGTAGCAACAGGAGCGAGGCTGTCCATGCCGTATGACTGTTTGATTTTCTTCCCACTTTAATCTTGTTCATCTACCTATTCTCCATTTCCTTATTTCACGCTCAGGCAGGTGCCTCTTGCCTATCTGACTTAGCGCCTCGATTCCCGCTCTTTGACTATTTTTTTGTCTATATAGCTCGGTTCTACAACAAGTCGCGCGTACGCGCAAACGGTATCGCGGCTCGGGTTTCAGCAATCGCAACTAACCGCCGTCCGGAGGAACGCGAGTATGTGCGTTGCGATCTTGTTCGGATCCCGCAGCATCGCAAATTGCTCCATTCCCAGCTCCTCGTCCACTAGAAAACCTGCGGTGCGGGCGCGCGTCGCGTCTGCTATCCGTCCAACCGGGTCAGGACATAGGTCGGCAAAAAAAGCCTGCTGCAGAGCCGGGGTAGCGCATCCGCCAAGCGAGCGATGGTGTGAACCGGTAACACACCGTTGTGCCGCTCCGCCACGCTTTGCCAGGCGACCACGCTCTGTGGGTGATCGAACAGATCGAAGCGCGATGAGGCGCCTAAGGCAAGGTGGCATCGAGCAGAATGTGGGCACAGAATCTGCTCGGATCGAGTGCCGCCGGGAGATGCCCGGCGCCACGATGGGCGACGGTGACCAGGGTGTGCCCGCTTTCCGCCTCGGTTCGATCGTGCGTATCCAGCGCCGCTTCGATCTGCGCCAGATGATGCGCCGCGTAGCTCGCGCTCGCGGTTAGTCGATGATCGAAGCGCGGCACCAGACAACGCTATCCTGCCTGTGCCAACACCGCGCGCAAACCAGCCCAACATTGCGGGCCAACCAGCGGGCTGTGCAACAACAGGAACGTGTGCATGCTGCCGCCTATGCGGCAAACCGCAGCGTACAGACAACAAAGCCGGCACGCGGCCGGCTTTGCTGCAAGATCGGCTGGTGGGGCTTAGTCCACACGCGCCGCCGCGTACCCGGAAAGCACCACCTGGCCATCCTGATTCTTGGTCTCGACATTGAGATTGACGATGCCGTCCTCAACACTCTCCACGGTGGCGGTAGAGCTGAGGTCGTCACCCGGCCAGACCTGACTGGTGAAGCGAACGCCAAATTTCGTCAGTCGCCCGTCGCCCACGTAGTTGGTGAGCATGCGCCCGGTCATCCCCATGGTGAGCATGCCATGCGCAAAGACTGACGGATACCCAGCCACTTCCTTGGTGAACAACTCATCCGTGTGCACCGGATTGTAGTCGCCGGACGCACCGGCATATTGCACGATCTGAGTGCGTTTCAGATCTTCGACCAGCGTCTCGGTATAGGTGTCGCCGACACTCAGGTTGCTTGCTGCTAAAGCCATGTTTGTCTCCTATTGATCGACTGGACGCTCTGTGCGCACGCCAACGCCACGGGCGGTGATAACAAGCTCACCATTTTGGTCGCGATACTCTGTGACCGTTTCGGAGAACACCAGCTTGCCGGAACGCTTACCTTCTTTTTCCCAGGTTTTACCGGGCTTGGTTTCGGCGCTGAGCACGTCTCCGGGGCTGACGTGCCGGTGATATTCAAAGTGTTGCTCGGCATGCAGCCCACCACCACCGCCACCGCCGCCGGATCCGCCTTCCTTCTTCTTAATGCCGGTGGGTTCCTTACCGGAGCCGAACCAGTCTTCACCGACCTTGGGTCGTAAGAAGTAGTCGGGATCGAATTGGGCGCTGGATTGCGCAAACGTCGGTGGCGCGACAATTTTGCCGGGCTCGGTACCCTGCGCATAATCCGCGTCGTAATAAACCTGATTGTCATCGCCGATGGAGCGAGCAAACATCAATATGTGGCTCGCCTCCACGGGGAACTTATCTACAGCCATGTGGACCCTCCCGTTGTGAACTTTATTCCGCAGGGAGTATCGCCAAGGCGCTGCACACATTCAAGACTCGCGCCGTTCGGCCAGGCGAGGTTCAGCACGCCCAGCCACGCACACCGCCTACTTGCCTTTGAACTCCGGGTCGCGCTTGTCGAGAAACGCGGTGATGCCCTCAACCTTATCTTCGGTCTGCACCAACGCACCTTGGGCGTACTTTTCGAACATCAGCGCTCCAGCCAAGCTGGCTTCCATACCAAAGTGCACCATGGCCTTCATCGTGCGCGGCACGAAGGGCGCAAAACGCGCGAGGTGATCCGCCATCCGGCGCACTTCATCGAGCAGGTCCGCCGACTCCACCAGACGGGTTACCAGACCGATCTGCAAGGCGCGTTCGGCGTCGATCGGCTCACCCATCAACATCATTTCCATGCCCCAACCGCGGCCGACAATGCGCGGCAGGCGCGCGGTTGCACCCCCACCGGGGATGATGCCCAGCTTGCCTTCCGGCGTGGCGAAGCGTGATTTGGGGGTTGCGACGCGCAGGTCACATCCGAGCGCCACCTCCAGGCCACCCCCCATGCAAATGCCGTCAATCGCTGCGATGGTCGGCTTGGGCGTGCGCTCCAGCTTATCTGCCAATCCCTGCACGATCGGCTCCAGAGCCTTTTTGAAATCCCGGTGCAACACCTCCGCGAGGTCTGACCCGGAAGCAAACGATTTACCTCCCGCGCCGGTGATCGCCAGCACCCGCACGCTGTCATCATCCGCAGCTGCGTCCACGGCGGTGTGGAGATCATCGAGCGTAGCGAGCGAGATGGCGTTGTGTTTGTCAGCGCGGTTGATGGTGATCAGCGCCAGGGGGCCATCCACTTCGTAGAGCACGTTTTCCAATTGCATCGGCGGAACTTCCAGCAAGTTGTAAACCGGCTATGTTAACGCGTCCCCGGCCGGGAGAAGAATTTTTTGCGCGACCGATCGGCCGCAACCGCCTGGCTCCAACTCAGATTTCGCAGCTAGTCGCGCTTGAGCAGATCCGAGAGCTTGTCACCGATAGCGCCACGAATGCGCGTCTCGACCTTGTTTTTGACGCCGTCGATATCCAACCCCTGATTGACCACCTCCCGGGTGACCGATCGGGTCAGAGGCTGCAGCAGCGCCTCGCCAAGTTCCGCGCCACTCACACCATTGGGATACCCAACCCGGCGCAGATTGATGTCCGGGATGTCCAATCGGGTTGCACCGAGGATGTCGGAAGTCAGGGAAGCTTGCGCATTGGTGAACGCCAGACGCTCAACCTTGAACCGGGGTGTCGGCGAGGTCTCGGGACCCAACGCGCGCTCGAGGTTTTCGACCAGCTTCTGGAAGTTGGTTTGTTGCCCCTTGGCCAGCGCTGTGATCTGTGCGCCATCGATCAGAATCGACTTGATGACCACCAGGTCCGCGCTGGTTTTAGACGTATCGATGTCGACCGCGATCTTATCCATCGCCAACGCATCCGCGCCTTCGAAACCGGCCGGATTACCTATGCGCAGGCCGTCGATCCGACCCTGGCCCTCGGTCAGGGACAGCTCAACAGCGTCCACCCGCACGTTCGCCCCCAGGTACTGCGGACCATAATCTTCAATGGCGGTCTTCACCACCTGACCGGAATTCACCAGCACGAACGCGACCACCGCAATCGCCACCGCGATGACCAGACCCACAAGCCAACCGATCATTTTCACGGGCTACCCTCGTACTCTAGCCGCGGGTTTCGGCGGCAATGTAATCCTGCGCCTGGGCTATCGATGCTTCCATGTCCTGGATCAGCCGCCCGACGTTGCTCTCTATGCCATCCAGTTCGGTCTTAAGCGACGCGATGGCTTGGGCGTTGAGATTGTGTTTCAGAAACAGCACGTGATCCCGGAACGTGGTGAGCACCGGCGCCATGCGCGATTCCGCCTGCCGCATCGCTTTGATCAGACCGCTGTAACGACGCTTCGAGGCCTCCAGCTGTTGCTGACTGGTGCGGCGCATCGAGGCGTTGCTGATCTGCTGGGCTTCATCCGCCCATTCTTCAAACAAATCTTCCGACACGTTTTCCACCGCATCGATACGGTCCGAAACCGCCTCCGCGCGGGATTCGGCATCGTCAAAGGCATCGCTGAGGTCGCTATACACGGACTTCAAATCACTCTCCGGAACACCCACTACAGCTTCAAACTGCTCGAACGCGCTCAAGAATTCCTCTTTCGCATCTTCCTGGGCGTCCATGGCCGATTCGACCCGGCTCACCAGGAGGTCGCGCTTTTCGTATCCGAATTGCTCATAGAGTTTATACGAGGCGGTTTCGCAACCCGCACACAACAAACCCATCAACAGCACTAATCCCAGCCTCATTAGTATTTCTCCTTGCTCGTGCTCTGGCGCAGCAAACCTCGTGCCTGTGCGCAGCAAACTCTTCGCTGCAAAAGAAAATCGCTGCAAAAGAAAGTCGCTGTAAACAAAACCGGGGCCTTGCGGCCCCGGATCGTCACCATTGGCCTAGGAGCCTACTGGCGCACTTTGTGGGTACCGGATACAACCGCGGTCACACGGCGGTTGCGTTGGCGCCCATCAGCACTGTCATTGCTCGCGATCGGACGCGTCTCACCATAACCGGCCCAGTCCAGACGGCTCGCGCGGATACCCGCCTCGTTGATCAGATGATCGTAAACCGCCTTCGCGCGTCGCTCGGACAACGCCTGGTTATAAGACGCTGCGCCCACGCTGTCGGTGTGACCTTCGATCACCGCGTTGGTGGTCGGGTACTCGCGCAGGAACTTGATCGCGCGATTGAGTTCGCTGCCATGGTCCGGCCGGATTTCGGCCTTGTCCGTCTCGAACTCAATGTTCATGTCGATCGTGACTTCTTCTTCGAGTTCCAGATAACATCCTTTGGCGTCGACTTTCGCGCCAGCTTCGCTGTCCGGGCACTCGTCGAGGTAGTCCGGCACACCGTCGCCATCACTGTCCAGTGGGCATCCTCGGTCATTGACCGCAACACCGGCCGGGGTCTCCGGGCAGTCGTCGTCGCCGTCGACCACACCGTCACCGTCGCCGTCAAATTCACAGCCGTCCGCGTCCACGAGACGCCCCGGCGGCGTGGTTGGACACTTATCCAGATCGTTGATCACCCCATCACCGTCCGAATCCGGCGGCGGCATGCGGGTGCTGCCTTCGCCGAGGAACCCGGTCAGACCAAGAAATGCAAACGGTGAGACGCCACCGTTCTTGGTGGTGGTGACACCCCGAATGTCCCCGCGCAGGGCGATTCTGTCCGTCAGCGATCGGAACACGCCGATACCAGCGTTGAGTTGATTGTCGCGTGCATCGGGACGCGCGCCATCAAAACTGTATTCGCTGCGTCCACCACCGACCAGGAGGAAAGGCTGCCACCCGCCGTTCGGGTTCAGCTTGTACATGAAGTCCAGCCAGGTGAGGTCGACATCGTCTTCGCCGCTGCCCCAGATGGTGTCGAAATCGGATTCGACCCGACCGCCGAGGACTTCGACGGACCACTTGTCGGAAAGGGCATAGCCGATGATCACCCCAGCTCCAACATCCAGGCCGTCATGGCCGATGCTGCTCGCATCCGGGCCCTCATATCCCACCAGTCCGGGGGAGATGTAAAACTGACCTTTGTTCGGGGCATTGTGATCGTCGGCGAGCACATTGCTGCCGCAGACCAACACAACCACAAACATAAACACTCTTTTCATTATCGACTCCTTGGCTGACTGCGTGCAGAGTATGCCATGCTCTCATAGCTGTACACCGGCAATTTAAAAGAGATGTAAAATCGCCCGCCGTATCTGGCAGCGGCGCCACCTGTTGCAGTTAGATAAGCGCTCAAACAAAAAGGCAGGTACGCGCAGCCGGACCAACGAGCGCCCGATAGCGACCTCACTCACAAGTCACTACAAGGATCCCGCATGGCAGCCGAAGAGTTATCCGTCGAACAACTTCAGAAGTACACCGACCAGATTATCGAAAAGGCCATAGATGCAGCCCCCGGCATACTGTTGGCCATTCTATTCCTGATCATCGGCCTTTGGGTGATCGGCCGGGTGGTCAAACTGCTGGAGGCAGGCCTGCAACGCAGTCAAACCGACGCCACCCTGGCCAAGTTCCTGACCAGCCTGGTCTCGATCATCTTGAAGGCACTGCTGTTCATCTCCGCCGCGAGCATGGTGGGAGTCGAAACGACTTCGTTCGTCGCCATTCTAGGCGCGGCCGGCCTCGCTATTGGGCTCGCGCTACAGGGCAGCCTCTCCAACTTCGCGGGTGGCGTGTTGATACTCTTGTTTAGGCCCTACAAGGTGGGCGACTTTGTCGAGGCACAAGGTGTGAGCGGTTCGGTAGCCGAGATCCAGATTTTCAACACCGTGCTGCTGACCCCGGACAACAAACGCATCATCGTCCCCAATGGCGCGATCTCTAACGGCATCATCACCAACTATTCCGCGGAACCCAAGCGCCGCATCGATTTCGTATTCGGTATCGGCTATGACGACGATATCGCTCTGGCCAAACAGACTCTGATGGAGATCTTCAGCGCCGACGAACGTATCCACGCCGATCCGGCACCGTTCGTTGTCTTGTCTGAGCTCGCCGACAGTTCGGTGAACTTCACCTGCCGCGTATGGGCGGATGCCGGCGACTATTGGGGCATCTACTTCGACACCACCGAGGCCGTCAAGGTGACCTTCGACGCCAAAGGCCTGTCGATCCCATACCCCCAGAGTGATGTACACCTGCACCGGGTGGAATAGCCATAACCACCCTCACCAGGAGATGCGCGGTCGCCCTGCAACGGGCTAACCCGTAGCACTGGAACCTGGGTCCCTGGTAGATGGGGACCGGGCCTGGGTTCACCTCGGCACGCAGTCGCGACCCACACAGCGAGCAAGGGAAGCGACAGACAGATACGACGGCCAGAAACAGAGCGGTTTAATCACGGAGGGAAGCGCGAACAACAAGCCCGCGACAGAAAACAGCAGACAGAAAAAAACCGCCGGGCTGGAGAGAGAACCGGCGGTTTTTGAAGCCAGCCGTTACGGGTACGTTAAGTGGGGGTCTAAGTCACTTTTTCATACCCCGGCTGTAAGGGGATATGGTCCCTACTATGCACTCGACTCGTTTCAAATTAATTTCCGGGCCTGGGAAGTTTGTGTCAATTTGTAACCACTTGCACCACCGCGGGTAACACATCCGCATGCCGGCCGGCTATCCACCGCCCTCGAGCGCAATCTTCACCTCGGTCCCACCCTTCGGCCCCGCGTCGAGACTGACCGCCCAACCCTGGGCCTGACAAAGTTGCGCAACAATCGCCAATCCCAGACCGCTACCGCCGGTGGCACGATTGCGTGAGCGTTCCAGCCGGAAGAATGGCTGGAAGACCTGGACCCTATAGTCCTCCGGAATGCCGGGGCCATCATCGATGATGCGGATCACACCAGGTTCTACCACCACGTCCACACTGTCACCGTGTTGGATACCATTTTCGACAAGGTTGACCACCACGCGGCGCAGGGCGTTGACCGCGACCACGGCGCGCCCCTGCTCGCCCTCGAGATCGATCCGTGCCCGCACCTCGCCGTCGAAGCTGTTGACAATCTCGCGCACAAAGGGTCCGAGATCTACCTCGGCAGGTGTTTCTCCCGTTCCGCGCGCAAAGCGCAGGACATCGCTGACCAATTGATCCATCGCTTCGAGATTGCGTTCGAAGCGCGCGGTCAACGCCGGGTCGACGTTGTCGGGTAACAGGGCAAGCGCCAGCCGCATGCGGGCGAGGGGCGTGCGCAAATCATGCGAAATACCGGCCAACAGGGTCGTGCGATTCTCCAACAGCGCGGAGATCTCTCCCGCCATCGTATTAAAATTGCGCGCCAACGAAGCCAGTTCGCGCGGTCCCGACTCCGGCAAAGGCTCTATCTGCTGGGTCCCACGAAAGTGCTCCGCTTGCGCTGCTACGCGAACCAGCGGTCGTGCGATCCGCTGCACGATGAACAGCGAGGCAAAGAACACGATGCCGGCACCGAGCACAACAATGAAAATCGCACTGTAGAGCGGCTGGATCTCACTGCGCTCCGGGGCGAACCCGATCTGCAGCTGCACACCGCCCATCGGCACCTGCACCCAATACAGATCATTCCCCGCCAGCAATTCCACCGGCGCCTCGACGCGCTCGCTCAGGCTGGTTTTGAGCACCTCAAAGTAGGCGCTGGGATTGCCGATGATCGGCAGTTCCTCGAGCACCTCACTGATGATCAGGTCGTGGTTTTCCGCCATCTCCAACTCGAAATAAGGCCGGGCGTCCGGCGGTAATTCGACCCACGTCTGGGCGGACAGCACTAATAAGGCCGCCTCATCCTCCGCCGACTGCGCAGAGATTGGACTGATCACGAAGATGTACAGGGCGAAACCGGCGCTGAGCGCGATGAGCAACGCGGCGACCCCCAACACCAGATTGGTGCGCACCAGCAGCGAGGCCGGGGCGCGTTCGCTCGCCTCAGGCACCGTCGCCGGTGGGACAGAACATATAGCCCTTACCCCAGATCGTCCGGATGAATGTCGGTTGGGCTGGATCTGGTTCGATCTTCGAGCGCAGACGCGTCACGCGCACGTCGATCGAACGATCGAAGGGCGAGCGTTCGGCACCCGTCAGCAGATCGAGAATCCGATCCCGGTCGAGCACTTTGTTCGGGTTCGATACCAGAATCGCCAACAGATCGAACTCGCCGGAGGTCAACGGCACAACCTCGCCGTTACGGGCCAGCCTATGGGAGGCGATGTCGAGGCTGAACTCGCCAAATTCCATGCGCGTCTCAGCACCGCGCGGCAAAGCGTCCGCACCCTGGGCGCGACGCAGGACAGCGCGAATGCGGGCGAGCAGTTCGCGAGGGTTAAAGGGCTTTCCTAAATAGTCGTCGGCGCCAACTTCCAAGCCCACGATCCGGTCGACATCTTCACCCTGTGCGGACACGATGATGATCGGCAAGTCGCTGTGCTTTTTGAGACGACCCGCGATCGACAAGCCATGTTCGCCGGGCAGCATCAGGTCGAGAATCAGAAGGTCTACATCGTGTTCGGCAAGATAGGCGTCCATGGCCTCGCCGGACTCCACACAGGCGACCGTCAGGCCCTGTTGCTCGAGATAGGCTTGGGTCAGCTCGCGGAGTTCGGGGTCATCGTCGACCACCAACAGGTGCGCTTGTTCTAGATCCATCGCAGCCGGCCGGATCAGCGCTGACCGGGTACCGGGTCCGGGTCATCCACCTCGATCATGACCGGCACCGGGTCCGGCGCACGGGTAGCGTCCGGCGCAACACCCTCTTGGGCAAGTTGAGACTCGGTGGCACCCCCACCATCCACCGACGTGGCGACGCTTTCCGCGCCTTGTCGGCGGCGTTCAAAGCCCACGCCAAACGTCACCCGACGTTTGCCGTTCTGCTCTTTGCCCAGGCGCACAACTTCGGTCCGCACCACTACTGAGCCATCGGGCTTGCGCACCTTGGTGACCCGTTGCAACACACGTTCGCCGGAATTCTTGCCATAAGATCGCGGATTGCGCAGCCGAACCGGGAGGCGACTGCCGAGCGCCTGGCGTTTCATCCGCCTGCGCACCTCGCCGAGCAGCGCCCGTCGTTGGGTGGCGTCCAATTGGGCCCATTGTGCGGTCAAAGCGGTGAGTTCTTCGTCGGAGCGGTCAGCGAGGGGTAATTGCCAAGCCACCGCCACCGCCACATCGTCAGGTTCCAGCGCCAGGGAGATGGACGGCATCAAGGCGCACAGGGGCAGGCCCAAAGCGAGCACCATCAGTCTCGCCTTGCGCGTATTTGTTCTCCAACTCTCCGAGCGCAAATCGTTCATAAATTCACAATGGCTCACCAGGTGAGCGTTGCAACGCTGTTTGCGTCTTTAACTTGTTCCGGTCTGTCGGTTCTAGCTTTCTTTAGCTTTCTTTAGCTTTCTTTAGCTTTCCTAGCCTTCTCGTTGTATCTTTCCCAGCTTTTTGTAGCTTTCCCAGCTTTTTATAGCTTTCCCAGCTTTTTAAAGCTTTTTATAACTTTTTATAACTTTCCCAGCTTCACCCGTCCGACCCTGGTTTTCCCAGCTGACGTTGTTATAAGTCGCAACGAACGGCGAACAAGTTTGGTGTCCACACTTTTGCGCGCTTAGTTTCGCTTGCACATATGATTTGGTTTTAGATCGCGCAAAAGCCTGAGCAAAATCGTCTCAAACTCCAGCCGAGATTGCCAGCGCCGACATTGTCGTACGACGGTGTTTCAGCGCAATTTCCCAGGGGTTTCAACTTGTTACACGGATGCGCGTCGCAGCTATCGCGGAAACGACAAATCCTGCACATGCAGTGACTTTTTCGTATAAAAATCAATCGGATAGAAGAAAGACTGAGAGATTGGGCCGGAATTTGAAGGGGGCGGCGGGCGCAGGGTCTGTACCGCGAGTGGCCCGTGAGAAGAGGGGTGCCCCAAGGCACCCCTCTTCGGACAGGATTACGCAGCTTCGAAGAGGCCTGCGGCGCCCTGACCACCACCGATACACATGGTGACAACGCCATACTTCTTGTTGCGACGCTGGAGTTCGCGCAGCACCAGACCGGTCTGACGCGACCCGGTCATGCCAAACGGATGGCCGATGGAGATCGAACCGCCGAGCACGTTGTAGATCTCGTTGTCCAGATCCAGCGCATCGCGGCAGTAGAGACACTGAGAGGCAAACGCTTCGTTCAGTTCCCACAGGTCGATGTCGTCTTTTGACAGACCAGCGTTCTGCAGCAGACGCGGAATCGCAAATACCGGGCCGATCCCCATCTCATCCGGCTCACAGCCCGCGATGGTGAAGCCACGGTAGATCCCCAGCGGCTGGAGGCCCAGCGCCGCGGCGCGATCGGCGCTCATCAACATCGTCATGGAAGCGCCGTCGGACAGCTGCGAGGCGTTGCCCGCGGTGACCGAACCGTCTTCTTCAAACGCCGGCGGCAACGCAGCGAGGTTTTCCAGCGTGGTGGTCGGACGGTTGCACTCGTCTTTGTCCACCAGCACTTCGACATGACTTTCTTCGCCGGTCTCTTTATCGACTTTCAGCATGGTCGCCTTCATCGGCGCAATTTCTTCTGCAATCTTGCCTGCTTCGACGGCAGCCGCATAACGCTGCTGACTCTGCAGTGCATACTCGTCCTGCATCTCGCGGGTCACCTGGTAGCGCCGTGCAACCACCTCAGCGGTGTTACCCATAGCCATGAAGATGTCGGGCTTTTCGTCGAGCAGACGTTGGTTCTGTGCCGCCTTACCCGGCTCCTGACGCGTACGCATGGAGATCGAATCAACGCCCCCGGCGATGGCAACATCCGTCTGTCCGCTCGCGATCTGATTGGCCGCGATGGCGATCGACTGCAGGCCGGAAGAGCAGAAGCGATTGATGGTCACCCCGGCGGTGCTGACCTGCAGCTTGGACAGGATAACCGCAAGCCGTGCGAGGTTACCGTCCTGCTCACCCGAGTGGCTGGCGGCGCCGACCACAACATCTTCGACCAGATCCGGCGCGACATCATTGCGATCCAACAGTGAATCGATGCAATGCGCCAGCATGTCATCCGAACGGGTCAGGTTAAAACTTCCGCGGAACGCTTTTGTTAAGCCGGTCCGCACACTATCTACGATGACTACATCGCGCATGTGAGAGCTCCCTTAGCGGTGAATAAAATAAATGGTTCGCGAGTGTCCGATCCTACCGCGGGAGAAGCACGCCAGACACCCATCACCTGGACATCAGCGCTGACAAATGTGTGATTTGAGCTGCCTCCCCTGCAGTCGTGTGTCATTGTGCCTGCATTTTGCCTGTATTGTGCCTGGACAACTTTGCTCAGCTAACCTACGGACCTACGCACGAACGACTCGACCCGATCCATACTACCCGATGGTTTTCTCCACGCAAGCGTCCGCGTGGTTCTATTTATACGTCGATCCGAGGCTCATTTCGCGTATATTGAGCGAAACCCCCGAGCACAGGAGTTGACGATCAGATGAGCGATTTCCATACATTCCAAATGACAGGCATCGACGGCGAGGAAGTCGATTTTGCGCAGTTCGCAGGCAAACGATGTCTGATCGTCAACGTCGCCAGCCAATGCGGCCTGACCCCTCAGTACCAAGGCCTGCAACAATTGCACAATGAGATGGGGGACGACTTTGTGGTGCTCGGCTTCCCGTGCAATCAATTTGGCGCCCAGGAACCGGGCAGCAACGAACAGATCTGTGAATTCGCGCAATCGCGTTACGACGTCACTTTTCCCATGTTCGCCAAGATCGAAGTGAACGGGCCCGACACCTGCGAGCTGTATCAATGGCTCAAAGCGGCCGAACCCGGTGATATCGGCTGGAACTTCACCAAATTCCTGGTCGGGGCTGACGGCGAGGTCGAGGCCCGCTTCAATCCCCAGGTGCGACCAGAAGACCTGGCGGCCAAACTCTAAACCGTGGCACCAAATCCGGGCCGCAAAGCGCCATCCGACGGTCCACTATCCATAGCGCCGGGCAGAAGCCACGAGAGGCAGCGCTGAATTCCCAAGGAAGCTGAATTTCCCAAAAAAAAGGCCGCGATGTGCGGCCCTTTTCAGATCACTGTGTCGAAATCTGGACTTTACTTCTTCATATCATCCAGCTTTTTTTCGCCGTCCGCCATGGCACCGTCGATAGCATCGCCGACCGCATCTTTCGCGCCGTCGACCATCTTTTCACCTTCGGCAACCACACCGTCAACGGCATCGCCAGCAGCTTCAGCCGCACTGTCGAGCATTTCGCCACCCTCGGCGACCGCACCTTCAACCGCGTCAGCAGCACCATCGACGGCACCTTCTACAGCTTCGGCTGCGCCATCGACCACATCGCTCGCGCCATCGACCAGATCCTGGCCCATATCGCCCGCAGCTTCGGTAGCATCATTCATGGCTTCGGTGGCCGAGTCGACCATACTGCCTTCACCGCCTTCACCGCCACCGCAAGCGGCCAGACCTAGAACCAGGAACATCCCCAACAAAACTCGTCCCAGAACGTTGTGAATCATGTCTTCATCCTCTTCGAATATTTATAAAGAAACGTGGCCCGAACCTGCGCTACCGCGGGGTTTGCGGCCTTAACAAGCAGATCAGGCACCACAATGGGCGACTATAGATACATTACCTCGACTTACAAGTACTATCTCAGCCTCGACGTAAAATCAGCGTAGAGGAAAAACCCTGCCAGCATCGCAAGATTGGCGCGGCACCGCAGGCGTGCCAACAACACGTGGCCGGTGAAGCGCCGCATGGGTTTCTCCGCACCGGTGTATCCGCCGGGGTATCAGAGCAAGAGAGGAATACATGACGGTTTTGCTGGATAGGTTGTGCTTTGGTGAGGGTCCCCGGGTGCGCGACGGCCAATTGTGGTTGTCAGATATGCATGCCCAGGAAGTGATCCGGGTGAGCCCGGAAGGTGTGCGCGAGACGGTAGTCTCCCTTCCTGACGATCAGCCATCCGGTTTGGGCTGGCTACCTGACGGAGACCTCTTGATCGTGGGTATGAGCCAACGTCGGTTGTTGCGCTTCGATGGCACCCAGCTGACCGAGTATGCCGATCTCAGCGGTCTCGCCCGATGGCACTGCAATGACATGGTGGTGGATCGCGCCGGCCGCGCATATGTGGGTAATTTCGGCTTTGACCTGCACAATCAGGCCAGCCCCGCTCCGGCGGAGATCATCTGTGTACCCGGCGACGCCGATCCGTTCGTGGCCGCGGATGCCGTCATGTTCCCCAATGGCACGGTCATCAGCCCGGATGACAGCACTTTGATCGTGGGGGAGACGTTCGGTGGCAAGCTGACCGCCTTCGACAAGCATACCGACGGGACATTACACAACCGCCGGACCTGGGCCGAACTGCCGCAAGGTGCGCTACCGGACGGTATCTGTCTGGATGCGGCGGACGGGATCTGGGTTGCCTCGCCGACCACCAACGAGTGCATCCGTCTGGCCGAAGGTGGCAAGGTCACCCATCGCATCACACTGGACCGCGGCGCGTTCGCCTGCATGATCGGCGGCGACACGCTATACGTCCTGACCTCCCACTCCTCGGTGCCACAGGAGTGTATCGACCAGCGCAGCGCCCGGGTGGAGACCTTCCCCGCGCCGTTCCCAGCAGCCGGCTGGCCTTGATCGGCACAAGCTGCCGTCCTGCGGGCACGCTGCTAGAATCTACTCAACCTATCGCCACGAGCTGCCCGATGACCGCCATCTTCGAAAACTACGAATCGCCCTGGCTGAACGACGAACTGCGCATTCTGCAGGACGCTGCGGCCAAGTTTTTCAACAGCGAGTTCAAACCGCATAACGAAAGCTGGCTGGCCAATGGCATGGTCGATCGAACGGCTTGGAACAAGGCCGGCGAAGCGGGACTGCTGTGCGCAGAGATTCCCGCAGAATACGGTGGCGGCGGCGGTACCTACCTGCACGAGACGGTGGTCGCCGAAGAACAGATGCGCGCCGGCATTTCCGGCTGGGGCAATCAAGTACACAGCCAGATTGTTGCACCCTACATCTGGCACTACGGATCCGAGGCGCAGAAGCAGCGCTGGCTACCGAAGATGGCCAGCGGCGAAATGGTGGGGGCGATCGCCATGACCGAGCCCAACACCGGCTCCGATCTGCAGAGCGTAAGTACTACCGCGCTGAAGGATGGCGACGACTACGTCATCAACGGCGCCAAGACCTATATCACCAACGGTCAGCACTGCGATCTGGTCGTCGTGGTCGCCAAGACCGATCCCACGCTGGGTGGCAAAGGCATCACCCTGATCGTGGTGGAGGGTGACAACCCCGGCTTCCAGAAAGGTCGCAACCTCAACAAGCTGGGCATGAAAGCCGCAGACACCTCGGAACTGTTCTTCGAAGACTGTCGCGTGCCCCAGAGCCATCGCCTCGGCGACGAGGAAGGCCGCGGATTTGTGCAACTCATGCAGCAACTGCCCCAGGAACGACTGAACATCGCCCAGGGTGCGGTGGTCGAAACAGAGCGGGCCATCGGCTTGACCCTGGACTTCGTCAAACAGCGTCAGGCATTCGGGCAGCGCGTGCTGGACTTTCAGAACACCAAATTCAAGCTCGCCGAGTGCAAGACCGAAGCGCTGATCGCCCGCACCTTCGTCGATCAATGCCTGATCAAGCACATCAACGGCGAACTCGACGCGGCCACCGCATCCATGGCGAAATACTGGTGTACGCAGAAGCAGAACGAGATCATCAACGAGTGCCTCCAATTGCACGGCGGCGCCGGCTATATGGATGAATACGAGATCTCGCGCATGTACCGCGACGCTCGCGTGCAGATGATCTACGGGGGAACCAACGAGATCATGAAGGAACTGATCAGCCGCACGCTGGAAGGGTAGACAAGGCGCCACGTAAAACAGGACGAGAAAGGCCCGACATGCAACGGGGTATGGCATGCCGGGCCTATGGCTAGAAAGGTATTGTGCCGAGTCACTAACACGAACACAGACTTGGAGAGAGGGGAGAGTTGGGTCTGTGCTTACCTTTCTAAATCGAACCTCTGGCCGATCACCTCCTATGGTATTGGATCAAAGTGCCGACGCCGCGCTTGCGGTCTGGAGAGGGTCCGCGTGCGCCGCATCGGTTATCAGTTTTAAAGCAAAGGCTGTGCCAACTCTGATCGGCCCCAAAAACATGCTGTTATCGGCCCGATCCCACCCGAAAGGTGGTGCGCCGCGCACTCTTATGGGGCGTTGGCAGATTTGTGCACCAGTAGATGTGCAAAGCATGCGGTGGGTTGACGCGTTATACTCCCGCCGACATTCCAATAAGGTCGAAGGACATCCCTATGCATCTACCCATGTCTCTTGAGTCTGTGGTTCATGCCCCTCGAACGCTTCTGGCCTGCGCCGCGGCGATGCTGCTCGCGCTGCCCGGCTATGCCCAGTGGAGCCTAGACAACGATCGCTCCCAGCTCAATTTCATTTCCATCAAAGCGGGCAACATCGCTGAATCCCACACCTTCACGCAGCTATCGGGTGATATCGCCGACTCCGGCACGGTGAAGGTTGCCATCGCGCTGTTGAGCGTCGACACCAAAATTCCGATCCGCGACGAACGCATGAAAGAATTCTTGTTCGAGAGCAACATCTTCCCGACCGCGACCATCACAGCCAACATTGCCCCCCAGCGTCTGGCGGGGCTGCAGCCGGGCGAGACCACCCGCGAAAACGTCAACGGGACCCTCGCCATCAAGGATCGTTCGATAGACATGAGCGCCGAGATCACCGCCAGCCGGACGACTGAACATACCCTGGTGGTGGCCACCAGCCAGCCGATCCTGGTCAACAGCGCGGCGCTCGGACTGGGTGCCGGGGTCGAAAAACTGCGCGAGTTGGCCGGTCTGCCGAGCATCAGCCAGGCTGTGCCGGTGACCTTTGTGCTGACGTTTCACGAGATCGAGAACACCAAGTAACTCCCCCTTCGGCGCCGCTGCCGCTGCTTCATAAGAAACTGGGATCAGTGAGCAACCGGAAGCCGCTGGTGAGGGTGAAGAAAAAGCTGGCATAGCCGACCGCTATCGCCAGCAACCCGGCCAGACCCACGCCCACCCGTCGACCAAAACACACCATGGCCCCCCACACCGCGTAGACAAAGTACAGCAGCACAGAAATTGATGAGTGCAGGGCCAGCGAGATCTGCGTGGTCAGCGGATTCAAGAGCGCGGTTATCAGAATGATATGGCTCAGGATAAACAAGCAGAACACCAAGGATTCCGCAAAATTCACCGAACGGCGCAGCAATATCCAGAGTACCAGCGACATCGGCAGCACCAGGGTTATCAAACCCAGCCACGTGTACGCATTTTGGATCAGAAACTCGTAGCGCTCGGGCACCCAGGTATACGGGTCGTCAACCCCGGCCGCTCGCAGGCTCGCCGCCGCCTCTTCGGTGATGCCGGCCCGCAGTGCCTCGGCCAGCCGCTCGCCGGACACCAACAAGGCGAGCAACTGGGCCGCCGCCGCTATGAAGTAGTAGCTCAGCGGGTTGACATAGCGTCGTCGCCGTCCGTCCAGGTAATCTCGGACGGCCTTCCCGGGGCGTACCGCCATATCCACAAAGGTACGGACGATACCCTGCTCACCATTGAACGTGCGCTCCAGCATCTCGCGCCACAACCAACCGATTGCCAGTCGGCCCCGGTGACGTTGGCCACAGACGCTGCAGAACGCATTGCTCGCCACCTCGCCGCAATTGGGGCACAGCGACGGCAGGCCTGTCTGGGAAACGCTCGACATAGAATGCTCAATCAAGGGCGCGGATGATATCCAGCGTCTGCTCCAGCAGCGCCAGCCGGTCGTCCCACCCATGCGCCGTATCGAGTCGCAGGTTCAGGGTGTTAACCCCGGCGTCTTTGTAGCGTTGCAGCCGCGCGCGCACCATGTCGACCGTCCCCAAAGCCTGGAACTGTGTGACCATCTCGTCCGGTACCCGAGCAGCAGCCTCTTTACGCTTACCCTCGAGCCACAGCGCCTGTACCGCCTTGGCGTCGTCCACATAACCGGCCCGCTGAAAAGCTTCGTTGTAGAAGTTGGTCTGGGCCGACCCCATACCACCCAGGTTGAACGCAACCCCCGGTTTACGCGCATCGATCAGCCGCTGCACATCCTCGTCGATCCCCACGGTGACCGCCGCGTTCAGATCGATGTCAGCCCGGCTGCGCCCGGCCTCCCTCAATCCCGCGTCGATGTAGTCGAAGTGCGCACTGGCATGGTCCGGGGAGAAAGAGGTACCGAGCCAGCCATCTGCCGCGCCCCCGGTAAACTCCAAAGATTTCGGGCCGAGGGTTGCCAGATAGATCGGTATCTCGGCCGGTGGATGATCCAGGCGGATCGCCTTTCCTTCACCGCCGGGGCGCGGCAGTTCAAAGTGTTTGCCGGCAAAGCGCAGCTTCTCGCCGGCAAATGCGAGACGGCAGATCGACAACGTCTCGCGCAACCGACCCAGCGGTGCCCGATAGTCTACCCCGTGCAGACCCTCGACCACCTGGGGGCCACTGGCACCAAGACCAAGAATAAATCGTCCTGCGGAAAGCGCGTGCAGCGACAGCGCGGTCATCGCTGTCATCGAGGGTGCCCGCGCGCTGATCTGCATAATCCCAGTGCCGAGCTTGATCCGCTCGGTGCGCGCCGCCAGGTATGCGATGGAGGTCACCGCGTCCTGGCCCCACGCTTCGGCGGACCAGACGCAGTCCACCCCCATCGTTTCGGCGGCCAAAAAAAACTGCACGTTGTCTTCAACGTGCGCGTTGACGTAACCGCCTACGCCTATCGCTGTCTTCATGAGGTATCCTTGGTGGCTTTTGCTGCCATCTTGAAACAAATGGCAGCGGATGGCGACCCACCCAAGGAGCATAAAAGACGGATGCGATTGGCGATTCCCCGGGATCATTGCCCGTTCGTGCCGCAACTCCGGTTTGTGGTGCCGGGTATCGCGACGTGTACCTGAAGTTCTGGCGATTCTACTGGCCTCTGGCGCTGACCGGCGTTGGTCTCGTGTTGGCGGTACAGTTTCAGAACGCCACGCTCGCCCGCTATCCGGAAGCGGTGAGAGAACTCGCGGTACTGGCTCTGGCGGTCGGGTTTTATGGTTTCTTCAACGCTTCGATCCAGTTTCTGTCACAGCTGACCAACGTGTACGCGCGCAGCCCCGGGGGATCGCGCAAAACGCTGCAATTCGCGCTGTTCACGAGCGGCCTGTTCGCCCTGTGCATTGTGAGCATCGCCATTACCCCATTCGGGTATGCCCTCATCCGCGGCGTGTTCGCGATCGACGAAGCACTCGTCGAGCAGGTCACCGCCTATCTCCTCGGGTTCAGCCCGCTGATCGTCTTGAACGCGCTGCGCCAATACCTGACCGGCCTTCTGATCCAGGCCCAGCGTACGGGCTGGATTACCAACGCCAACTTCATCTACCTGGGGATCATGATCGGTGGCCTGATCGCGGGATTGAACGCCGGGCTGGCGCCGGTGCTGGTCATCGTGGGCTCCGAACTCATCGCCGTTCTTGTGTTGATCGTGGTGTTGTACATCGCCAAACGACGGGTGTACGCACTGCCGGAGCAACAAGAACATGAAACCGTCACGTTCGGAGAACTGTTGAGATTCTACATACCGGTCTCCACCACCGGCGTGATGTTCGCCCTGAGTCGGCCGATCCTCTATGCCTTTGTGGCACGAGCACCGAGCGGGCTTGTGCTGGTCGCGGCTCTGCGCGTGGCGTTCGATTTCACCACGCTCTTTCAGCAGGCGGCTAATCAGTTCCGCCACTTTTTCATCACCTTAGGGTTCGACGACCTTCGGGAAAAGCAGAGATTCATGGCGCTGATCGGCGCTGGCCTCACGCTGCTGATGCTCGCAGTGGCGCTCACGCCGCTGGCCGATTTTATCTGGAGTGACCTGATGGCGATCCCACCGGCAGTCGTGCCGCAGGCCACAGAAGTACTGACCATTATGTGCCTCATGCCTGTCGCCATCGTGTATCGCAATTACTTTCACAGCCGCCTGATGCTCTATCGCCGCACGGCCGGGATGGCCTACGGCGCGATCCTGCGGGTGATCGGCATCGCAATCTTGTCCGCGACATGCTTCGTCTATGGTTGGTTGGATCATCGCAGCGCTGCCGCGATCTTAGTGGTCGGTTTTTTCATCGAGTCGTTCGTCGCACGGCTCGCACATAATCGCATCGCACGCCTTGACCGCAAGGCGATCGAATACCGCTAAAACGGCACCACGCTGCGGCTGAACGCTACGGAAAAAATGTACAACACCGCGAGCAACGCTCCCGCGAAACCCGCATAACACAGTGGACCCTGAGCGCGCAGTGCCAACACGCCCATGCCGATGTAGATGAACAGGGTGGCAACCTTGGCGATCAGCCAGCCGTAGCTGGCACCCGTGTACTCGAGCAGCAACCAGAGCCCGAACAATAGCAGGAACGTATCGACCACATGCGGGGCGACACGCACAAACTTCTCCTTGAGCATCGCGGGATAGGTGAAGCGCCAGACAAATCTCATAACAAAACCTGTCACGCTCATGAAAGCGAGGGTCATATGGATCACTTTGATCATGTCCTTCTCACCCCGATATCACAGACAACAAAGGAAGGGCAATTGCCTCGTCCCGGCTTTACCCGCACTATTGTGGGATGACAGCTTTGAACACACAAGCGGGGCTCGACGCCGCCATCGACGCAGCGATGCGCCCCATCGCGGATGCCGCCGCCGGGTTTATATTTTTTTCCGTGGAGTTGTTCGACACGCAGGTGCCATTGATCGTGCTGTGGCTGGTCGCGGGGGGTCTGTTCTTCACCTGCTACCTGCGCTTCATCAACCTGCGCGGTTTCTCTCACGCGATCGACATCATACGCGGCAAATACCGAGCCGATGACGATCCGGGGCAGATCTCGCAGTTTCAGGCATTGACCACGGCTGTCTCAGGCACCGTCGGCATCGGCAATATCGCCGGAGTCGCGGTGGCGATCTCGATCGGCGGTCCCGGAGCCACGTTCTGGTTGATCGTCGCGGGCCTACTGGGGATGTCCACCAAGCTCGCGGAGTGCACTCTCGGCGTAATGTTCCGCAAGGTCGAAAACGGCGAGGTATCCGGTGGACCTATGTACTACCTGGAGCAAGGCCTGGCGCTGAAGAACTGGCCTCGTCTCGGACGCGGCCTGGGCATCTTCTATGCGCTGTCCATGGTGATCGGGTGCCTCGGAATCGGCAACATGTTCCAATCCAATCAGGCCGCCGCCATTCTCACCGACGTCACCGGGGGTGCCGATTCGATCTTCGCCGAGGCCAGTTGGGTCATCGGGGTGCTGCTCGCAATCGCCGTGGGCGTGGTTGTCATCGGCGGCATACGCACGATCGCATCCACGACCGCCAGACTGGTTCCGGGCATGGCCTTACTTTACGTACTGACCGCGCTGGTGGTGATCATCCTGAACGCCGAAGCCGTGCCCGGCGCGTTTGCTGCCATCTGGCATGGCGCGTTTAATCCAGAGGGGGTGGCCGGGGGGATGATCGGCGTGATGATCCTGGGCTTTCGCCGGGCGGTGTTCTCCAACGAGGCTGGCCTCGGCAGTGCGGCCATAGCCCACTCGACCGCCCGCACCAAGGAGCCGGTCAGCGAAGGGTTTGTGGGCCTCTTGGAGCCTTTTATCGATACGGTTGTGATCTGCACCATGACCGCCCTGGTGATCATCACCACAGTCTACGATCCGGCGCTAGCTAATAGCTCCGTTGCCGGTATAGAGCTGACGACCAGGGCATTCGCGAGCACCCTATCCTGGTCACCGGTGCCGCTGTCCATCGCCGCGATCCTGTTTGCCTACTCCACCATGATCGCCTGGTCGTACTACGGCCTCAAAGCGTTTACCTATCTGGTTGGAGATCACCGCTGGGCCGATCTGGGGTTCAAGCTCTTCTTCCTGACCTTTGTGGTCCTGGGCAGCAGTATCGAATTGTCCGCGTTGGTGGACTTGTCAGATGCACTCGTGTTCATCGTCGCCATCCCCAATCTGTTGGGACTTTATATCCTCGCCCCGTTGATCAAACAGGAACTGCGCCGCTATGAAGATACCTATCTACGTTCGTAGACGGCTCTACGTTCGCAGTCTCTCTCTATGGCTCGCGTTGACCGGCCTGCATAGTGCAGCCGAACCCGCAGACTTGGTCATCTTCGCTGATCGCGTGCTGACCATGGAAGGGTCGCGCCCTGCACCAGCAGCACCCACCGCCGTGGCGGTGAATGGCGGCCGCATCGAATGGTTGGGCCAGCCGGAACAAGGGGCTCAATATATCGATGCAGAGACCGAAGTGGTTCGTCTCCGGCCCGGCGCGACATTGATACCCGGGCTCATCGACGCCCATGGCCATCTGGCATTTACCGCCTTGTCGAGCGTACTCGTCAATGTGGCCTCCCCACCCGTAGGTCCGGTGGAGGATATTGCCGATCTGCAATCCACCCTGCGAGACTACATCCGCAAACACGCGATACCGACGGGCGAGTGGGTAGTCGGCCTGGGATACGATGACTCGCTCATCGCGCAGCAGAGGCATCCGACCCGCGATGACCTCGACGAAGTATCCACCGAACATCCCATCATGTTGCTCCACGTTTCCGGCCATCTGGCTACCGCAAATTCCAAAGCGCTGGCACGCGGCGGCATCACGGCAGACACGCCAGACCCACCCGGCGGTCTCATCCGCCGCAGTTCCGACGGCGAGCCCAACGGCGTGCTGGAAGAGTCGGCGACGTATCCACTGCGCAAATACATGACCGCGCCCAACAAGGATCCACTGCAGGCCGTGAGCAACGCCATGCGACTGTATGCGAGCCACGGCATCACCACCGTGCAGGACGGCGCGAGCAGTGCCGATAGTCTGCGCTTGCTAAACGCGGCAGACGCGGCGGGAAAAATCTATCTCGACGTCCACGTCTATCCCATGGGACAGCCGGACCCACAGCGTGTCCTGGACACCTTTGACTTCGGTACCTACGCCAAGCGAGTAAAAGTTGTGGGCGTAAAGCTCATGCTCGATGGTTCTCCGCAGGGTAAAACCGCCTATCTGAGCAAACCCTATCACGTGCCCCCCGACGGCCAGGACCGGAGTTATCGCGGTTATCCGAGTATTCCGCCGCCCGTCGCCAACGATCTCGTAGCGACCTACCTCGCGAAGGAAATTCCGATCATCGCGCACGCCAACGGCGACGCCGCCGCCGACATGCTGATCGAGGCGGTCGCCTTGGCGGCTCCGCTGCACGATCATCGCACCACCATGATCCACGCTCAGACCGTGCGCGAGGATCAACTCACCCGAATGAAATCGCTGGGGATGATCCCATCGTATTTTTCCGCGCACAGTTTCTTCTGGGGAGACTGGCATCGCGATTCGGTGCTGGGTGTTACCCGCGGCGAGCGCATCAGTCCCACCGCATCCACCGTCGCGCGCGGCATGGTGTTCACGGTTCATAACGATACGCCGATCGTACCGCCGGATATGGTGCGGTTGTTGTGGGCGACCACCAACCGTTTGACCAGGAGTGGCAAAGTGCTGGGCGCTCAACAGCGCATCAGCGCCTATCAGGCGCTGCTCGGCATGACGCGGTTCGCGGCAGTGCAGGGGTTTGAGGACAACACCAAGGGTACGCTGACCCCCGGGAAAGTGGCCGATATGACTGTCTTCTCACAAGACCCTACCGCCTTGGATCCACAGGATCTGCTACAGCTACACATCGAGTCCACCTGGTCCCGAGGGCGGCAGGTGTATGCCCGACGGAGCGAATAGTTAATCCTATAGCGACAAAGTAAGAGAGCTCCGCAGCGACCGAGGCTGCGGATTCTCGTCAACGATCAGCGACTCGAACGATCGGCTACTCAGCACCCCGCGCGGCCACGTAGTCGTCGGTACCATCGATATTCAGCACGAGCACCTGATGGCCCTTGTCCATCTGACAGGTGTGGGTAACCTGCTTGCGTTCGCCGCGATCAAACGCGTAGCCGCGCACCACAACTTGCGTGCGGTTGACACTTTCGCTGATGTGCGCCTTGTTCTTCAACCACAAGCGCGCCGAACGATCCCAACTCCCGCGGACCTCCTCCAGGCAGTTGGCAATCGCAGCGTATTTCCCATTCGCCTGCGGCAACGCATGCGTGCTGTATTGGGTGGCGGCCTGCACGGTGCCACAGAGACCCGCAGTGGCGATTACCGCAACGAGAGGCTTGAAGGTAAACTTCCGAGTTTTCATTGATCGACTTCCTCACATAATCATGTCTGTCCAGCAAAGATCACCCGCGCGCATCTGGCTATCGTCCGCAGCGCATTTACCCGGGCCTGCTCCTTGCGAGGCGCGGATTATCCATCCGCCCTGCAGCCTATGTCGTGAACCATCTAACACTTATGTTGTGTCAATATCGTGGCGCCCACAAAAAGTTCGTTACTTGATTTGTTAGTTCCATCAGACGTCGAAAAATCGCCGCGCACCAAAGCGCTAAGCGCCGCAAATCCGTTTATAATTACAAGATCCTTGAGCAGCACTTTGGAAGCTATGATCGGTCCAACTTCACACTCTTACTTTTCCCAACGCCTGCGTCTGCACTATGTGGACTGGGGCAATCCCGACGGACCACCGATGATCTTGATCCACGGCGGCAGGGATCATTGCCGCAACTGGGATTGGGTGGCCGAGCGCTTCTGCGATCGCTACCACATCATCGCACCGGACCTGCGCGGTCACGGCGACAGTCAGTGGATGGTCGGCGGCTCTTACAATCAGATCGACTACGTCTACGACATCTCCCAACTGCTGCATCAGAAGAAGATGACCCCGGTCACAATCATCGCGCACTCTCTGGGTGGCTCGATCTCGCTCCTCTATACCTCGCTGTTCCCCGAGAGTGTGCACAAGCTGGTCGCGATCGAAGGCATGGGCCCACCGCCGGCGATGGTGGAGGAGCGGGTGAATCAACCGATGGATAAGCGCCTGCATCTGTGGATGAAAGATCTGCGCAAGCTCGGTGGCCGTCTTCCGCGGCGCTACGAAACCTTGGAAGATGCCTTTCAGCGCATGCAGACCGAAAACCCACACTTATCCGAGGCTCAAGCGCGACACCTGACGATTCATGGTTCTAATCAGAACGAGGACGGGACGTACAGCTGGAAGTTCGACAACTATGTGCGTGCCTTCCCTCCAATCGGCGTGCCTCCAGAGGAAGCCTGGTCGATGTTCGGCAATATCACCTGCCCCACCCTGCTGGTACGCGGCGAGGAGTCCTGGGCATCCGACCCAATCGCGGACGGTCGCATGGAGTATTTCAACTGCCCCTTGCGGGTGGAGTCATTCGCCAACGCAGGTCACTGGGTGCACCACGATCAGCTCGATGGATTTGTCTCTCTGGTCGACGACTTTCTCAACCCATGAGTGACCGGGCGAGTCGCTTCCACGCCAACCCATGGCACGGCGTGTTCTACGTCACCGGCGGGGGCTCGCCGCTGCTGGCGGAAATGCTTTCCACCGCGGGCGCTTCCGGCACCGTCTTGGAAGCGCAGGTCCCCTACGCCGCCCAAGCCCTGACCGACCTCCTGGGTCGTGCCCCCGAACGGGCATCTTCGACGGAGACCGCCCTGCAGCTTGCGATCACTGCCTACCAACGGGCTCAGGCACTCGGCACCCAACCGCTGTTCGGCCTGGGCTGCAGCGCGGCGTTGGCGACCAACCGTGACAGACGTGGCAGCGACCGTGCACATTGGGCACTGCAACTCGCGGACGCTACCTACGGGTTCAGCGCAGCCTATGAAGATGGCGATCGCGCCCAGCAGGAGGCTGCGCTCCTGGCACAGCTGTGGGCTTCGCTGCAGATGGTCTTCGAAGATGAGGCGGCGCCGGATGACGTCACCTGTTCGCAGGCGCGTGTCGCCGCGCCCATGGCCGCTCTGCTGGAAGGAGAACCGCACAAGACCTGCACCCAGCCCCACCACGCCAGACTGATCTTGCCGGGCTCCTTCAACCCAGTCCACGACGGCCACAAACGCATGCTGTCCATCGCGAGCGAACAGACCGGCGAGCAGGGGGCTTTTGAACTCACCCAACACAACGCGGATAAACCCAGCCTGGATTTTCTCACCCTCGACGCGCGCCTGGCACAATTTCCGGATCAGCCGGTCTGGGTCACGAACGTGCCCACTTTCGCGGAGAAAGCACGCCTCTTCCCCGAGGCGACCTTTGCCCTCGGGGTCGACACGATGGCCCGTCTGGCGCAATTGCGTTTCTATGGTGGCTCGCGGGTGAATTTCGACGCGGCCTTGGACACATTCGAGTCCTTCAACACACGCTTCCTGGTCTTTGGACGCCTGGTCGGTGATGAGTTTGTGACGTTAGATGAGTTATCCCTTCCGCCTCGGCTTGCGGATCGATGCATCCAGGTCGATGAGTCTCGCTTTCGCAACGACATCTCCTCGACCCAGCTACGGGCCGCACGCGAAGACGACAGCTAGACACGCAGGACACGGCCAAGAGGTCTAGATCATGTTTAGAGGTTTTCGAGATCTTCCAGGCGCTTGGGCCAATTGTCTTTCAGCAGGCGCGACAACGATCTGTCCGCCAGAAGCTTGCCATCGGTCTGACAGCGAGCACAGTAGTTGGCTTCGTTTTCCGCGTAGACAATGCGTTGAATCGGAGCGTCGCACACCGGACACGGTGCTTTGTACTTGCCGTGCGCCGCCATCTCCTCATGGAAGGCGGTAACCTTGGTAGGAAATTTACCGGCCGCTTTAGCACGCAGGATATCCACCCACTCCGTGAGCACCACGCGAGCGGCCTCGTAGAGGGCACGCACCTGTGCGTCGCTGAGTTTGCCCGATTGCTTGAACGGCGACATGCGCGCGCGCAACAGGATTTCGTCGGAATAGGCATTACCGATCCCCGCAAACACGCGCTGATCCGTCAGGGCGCGTTTCAGGGTGTGATTGACGCTGCGCAACCGCGCGCCAAACTCATCAACGTCGATAGCGAATAGCTCCAGACCGCCGGGATCGAGCACCTCCAGACCCGCATCGTCCACCACCCGCAGCGATGCGCGTTTCTTCTTACTGGCCTCGGTGAATAACATAGTTCCCGACGCAAAATGAAACGCCGCCAGGCCATTGCGCTTGGGTGGCGCTTTGCGCGCAGTACTCCATTGCAGGCGCCCGGAGATCATCAGATGGATCACAAAGTGCAGGCGGTGCTCAAAACTGAAGACCAGTTGCTTCGCAAGGCGCTCGACACCGATAACGCGATGCCCGTAGAGCGCGTCGAGGGCGGGTTCTACGGTACGCAACAGAAAAGGCGACGCGAGCTGTACCTCTTCCAGAACATGGTCGACTACGCGCTCGCGCAGGGCCTCAACGTACGTCGTGAGGTCCGGCAGCTCAGGCATTGGTGTAGTCCAGATCCTCGTTGCGCACCACCGTCTTCCACTTACCCCGGTGGAAACGCCACAACAGCAGAATGCCCTTGAGCACATAATCGCCGATCAGCGCGGCATACACATAGACGACTGGGAGTTGCAGATAGGTCGCGATCGCCGCGAGGCCGCAACGCATCACCAGCAGACCGAGGATGGTCGCAAGCAACGGAAAACGGGTATCACCTGCGCCACGCAACGCACCACCGATCGTAAAGTCCACCGCCATCAGCGGCATCATCGCACCCAACATATAGATGAACTGCACAGTGTAGGTCACGGTCAACGGTTCATCGCCGAGGAAGAAGGATGCCAGCTCGTCCGCGAACAAGATGACCAACACACCGAGCATACCCATGGATATAATCGCCAGGGACAGCGCACGCCAACCGCTGCGGGCGGCGGCCAGGTGATCCTGCGCGCCAAGATTCTGACCGACCAGCGTTGACGCCGCGATCGCGAATCCAAAACCTACGGTCATACATACGGCGAGCAGGTTGACCCCTACGTTGTAGGCGGCAAAGGCCTCGGTGCCGTAGTAGTTGCCGATGATCATCAGGAAGATGAAAAAGCCAAGTTGGAAGACTACCTGCTCCAAAGCCGCCGGATAGCCGATGTCGAGGAGGCGGCGGATACGCTCCTTCCGCCACCAACCACCGCGGATGTGTTTGATCCGAAATTTCTGGCGCATCCAAAGGGTCAGCAATACCCCGGTACCCGCCAGGAACGCCAGCCCCACCGCCATCGCCGTACCCGCAACCCCCATTTCCGGTGCACCCCAACGCCCGAGTACAAACGCATACAGCAACGGGATGTTCAGGATGTTGACCCCGACGCTCAACCACAGGGGTGACCAGGCATCCCCGGACGCGCGCAGGGCCGCATTGAGAATAAAGTTGGCGGCAAAAATGACGTTGAACACCGACAGTAACTGAATGTTGAACGTCGCCATATCCAGCGTGCGCGCATCGAGACCAAATATCCCAGCCACGGAACCCGCGAAGAAGATACCGAACAAACCGACCAACAGCGCTACACAAGCGCTCAACACCAGCGATGCCATGGTGACCCGACTCGCTTCCTGATAGTCACCCGCTCCCCAAGAGCGCGCCACCAATGCGGTAGTGCCCGCACTGACCGCCATCAGGATCGCTTGCATGGCAAAGAAGATGCGCTGGCCGGCGCCGAGCGCGGCCAAACCCTCTGCACCAAGCCCCGCAACAAACTTGGTCTGAACCATGCCCACTATCGTATAGGACAGGTTGCCGAGAATGGATGGCAAAGCCAGTTGCCAGATCCCGGGGCGCACGCTCTCATGACTCTGCACGGTCAGATCGTCTGCCGCATCCACTGACCCCGCGGGGTCATCGATACGCTCAGCATCCTCAACCTGCGCGAAGTCGGCTGATAGATCGATTACATCCGGATTAGTTTCAGTGTCAGTCACATCGAACCGGGGTTGTTGGCATGCACGGGCTTAACGCCACTCGTATCGGCAGAGCGCCATTATCGCACGTTTGCCGGAACCACGCGCAGCCTTGCCGAAACCACAGATATCCGCAGCCTGACTGTGCGTTCTCGAACCCAGGCTGCTAACATCGCGACCTCATATCGGGAGGTCGCGAACAAGGGTTATGACAACTTATCGGGAGATCAACGTAACGCACGACGGCTTTGTCAGCATCGTCGAACTCGCACGGCCGCCACTCAACTTTTTCAACGCTGTGATGATCGATGAATTGGCAGACGCCTTCGCCAATCTGGATGAGCGGCACGACTGCCGCGCGATCGTTCTGGCCGCCCAGGGCAAGGCTTTTTGTGCTGGCGCCGACTTTTCCGGCCAGGACGCTGACGCAGGCAACGGCGATTTCTCCGACGCAGGTTTTCGCACAACCACCGCTCCCTTGTACCAGGGGGCGGCCAGACTGTTCGCTAATCGCAAGCCCGTCGTCGGTACGGTACAGGGCGCCGCGGTTGGGGGCGGCCTGGGTCTCGCATTGGTACCCGACTTTCGCATCGCGTCTCCCGCTGCCAGATTCAGTGCCAACTTCGTGAAGCTGGGGATTCACCAGGGCTTCGGCATATCGGTGACTTTGCCACGCTTGATCGGTCAACAGGCCGCCCACGCCATGCTGTTGAGCGGCCGCAGGCTGAATGGCGAGCAGGCAGCGGCGATCGGACTGGTCGATCTGCTGGTCGAGGCGGACCAGCTCCGAGCGCAGGCTGTGGCTCTCGCACTGGAGATCGCCGAGAACGCACCGTTGGCGGTCATGTCAGTACGCGCGACGATGCGTGAGGGGCTGGCGGCGTCAGTACGCCGGGCGACCGACCATGAACTGAACGAACAGGAATGGCTGCGCCAGACCGATGATGCGGCCGAGGGTATCGCCGCCGTCGCCGAACGTCGACCCGGCCGCTTTACGGGCACCTAACAATCTAAAACCAACAACTGGAGCAGACGATGGACACAGGCAAACTTGGGGTCTGGTATTTCTTTGATGGCATGAGCTCGGCGGACGCGGCGGCAGCAGCCAAGCGCATCGAGAGCATCGGTTACGGTACGCTGTGGATTCCCGAAACAGTGGGCAAGAACCCGCTGGTACTCGCGTCCTGGCTGCTCGCCAATACCGAAAAACTGAACCTCGCGACCGGCATCGTCAACATCTACCACCGTGAGCCCGGTGTCACGATGGCAGGGCAGAAGTCGCTCGCCGAACAATCGAACGGACGCTTCCTCCTGGGTATGGGGGTTTCACACAAACCGCTGGTCGAGGGGGTCCGCGGCCTGGAGTATGGTCCGCCGGTCGCGACCATGAAGAGTTACATAGAGAAGATGAAGGCTTCCCCCTACAACGGCTTCGCACCGGCCGAAGAACCGCCGCTGGTCATCGCCGCGCTCGGTCCTAAGATGCTGGAACTGGCCGCGACGGCTACCACCGGCGCGCACCCCTACTTCACTTCACCGGACCATACCCGCATGGCGCGGGAAATCATGGGGCCCGACGCCTGGCTCTGCGTTGAACAGAAGGTCATCCTGGAAAGCGACCCTGCTAAGGCAAGGGAACTGGCCAGGCCGGTCGCACAGATCTACAACCGTCTGCCCAACTATCGCAACAACTGGCTGCGCATGGGCTTGAGCGAAGACGACATCGACAATTTGAGCGACAAGTTCATCGACACAACCTACGCCTGGGGCGACGCCGACGCCATCAAAGCCCGCATCCAGGAGCATGTGGACGCCGGCGCGAGCCATGTGTGCATCCAGCCGGTAAATCCGAACGGCCAATTCGGCGATCTGCATTGGGAGTGTCTCGAAACCGTGGTGGCCTAGTCAGCCGTCGGGATGGCGGCGGAGCTTGCCGAGCGCGTCGTTCGCTGGTCACGTCACCCGACCCGCCACATGTCACCAATCCGGCTGGCTCCGTCTGACCGGTGAACGCATGGTCCCTCACTTGTGAGGGATCATGCGAGAACCACGGACCACAGAAACCAAAGCTCCTGACCGCTGCCGGTATACGCGTCGCTGATCAGTGTCGAATGTTGTTTCAAACATCTTGCGCTTGAACCCAGGGGGCCTCGCCAGCACCGCCGTAGCCACGTCCCAACGATGGCCATCCCGTAGATCAGCCAGCACAAGGCGTATCGCCTCGGTGGTCGTTTCCGCAATGGCCGATCGCAGCGCCGCACCATCGTTTGCGTACCACATGTCGCCATTTTCATCGCGCAGATCGAGAGGTCGATAATCTGCTGGCTCGCGTTTCGCCTTGCGCGCAAAGTCACGGCGGATGGACTGCACAGCGATGCGCCGATCCTTGTCACTCATGTGTTTGTAGTTGGTTGTTTTGTACAGGCGATTCAATCGCTTATCCGCCTGGCTGTCTTGTACCTTCGTCCAGTCTTCAGCGGCATCGCCGCCGGCAAGCACGGAACGCAGCTGGCTTTGCACGACCACCTGATTGTTGTACGTGATCGTAAATACACCTTCCTCGAGGCGCTGGGCCACCCCAAAAAAAACCTCCTGCTGATAAACCTCAAATTTCGGCGTAAAGGATGGAATGGCGCTCAGGACGATCACCACATCGGTGTCGATGGGATCGAGGTAGTCCACAAAGTCCTCCGCTTCGCGGAAACCCGCGTCTTCAATCGAGCGAAAAACGATATCGCCAAAACCCAGGCCGGTGGCGTGAACGGTTTGCTTGAGTTGATCCGGAAAGTACTCGGTGGATAGATCCAGATCACGAAAGCGCTGAGCCAGCTTCTTCGCCCGCGCTTCGCGCACTGCAATGCTGCCGAACCGCAGCAGGGGCAAAAGGACAACGGTTGCGATGGCAGAATTCGGTTCAACAAAGCTTGTCCAATGGCTGGGGCTGATACCCAGAGACATCAGCGCGCTCGCAGTACCGATATACGTGCCGATCGCACCCCCGGCGAAACCAGCGAGCAGTTCCTTGCCTTTTTCAATCTCAACTTCAGCATAACGTCGCCCCCCGTCATGAATCTCCACGTAGATCGGCTGCTCTGGGGGAACATAGATGACGCTGACAGAGTTGTTTTGCTGATTCCAATCCTCGGTGAGACCAGGTGGATTTCCTGCACAGCCCAACAGGAAAAAGACCGGTATCCAAACAGAGGCAAAGATCGCGGTGCGGAGATTTGTCAAGATCCATACTTCCTTGTGATTCGAGAGTTCCGCGCTTGGAGACAAGGAACTCGCCTGTGCTCCTGCTAGAGTTCCTTCCATGCGCTGTGCCGACCCGCAGCATTGCGCAACACGTAGCATTGCGCAACACGTAGCAAAGAAGCTATCGCAGGCAAACAGGATAAACAACGCTCAGCGCTTGCCGCCATTGGCAACCGAAAGTCAGTCCCCGTCGTGCAGCGCCTCCTCGGCATCCAGGGCAGACATCACTTCGCGGTAGAACTCTTCGCGACGCGGATTCTGCCCGCTGTCCTGACCGACCGCGCTATCCCAGTTGCTGTTGGTGGCGATCACCAGCCGACGCTGGGGATTGATAAAGATGCCCTGACCAAAAATGCCCCGCGCGGCAAACGAGCCATCGTCATAGGTCCACCACTGAAAGCCATATCCCCTGCCCGGACGGACGCCAATCTGCTTGGTCGTCGCGGTGGCGATCCATCCCGGCGGCAAGAGCGCCTCGCCATCGACCACCCCTCCCTCGAGCATGAACTGACCGAAGCGCGCAAAGTCCATGGCCGCAGCCTGTATACAGCAGCCGCTGATCTCATGGCCGTCCGGACCCAGGATCCAAGTGCCGGATTGCTGCATGCCGATCCGCTCCCAGATGCGGCTCGACAGATAGTCGGTCAGCTTCTGACCCGTGGCCGCGCTGACCAGAATCCCGATCAGATTGGTTTCGCCGGTCGAGTAATTCCAGACTTCGCCAGCCGGGTGCGCCCGAGCCAGGCCTCGCATGTAGCTCACGACGGCCGGCATGTCGTCCGCAGTGACGTGCTGACTGAAACGTGCGACATCGGAATTCGGATCGCCGTAGTCCTCGTTCCATGCGATTCCGGAACTCATAGTGAGGAGTTGCGCCACCGTGACGTCTTCATACGCCGAGCCACGCAAACCGGGAATGTAGTCCGCCACCGAAACATAGAGGCTCTCTATGTAGCCATCCACAATCGCCATGCCGACCAGGGTGGAGGTAAACGACTTCGCCACCGAAAAGCTGGTCCAACGGCCGTCCGGACGAAAATCGAGGCCATAGCGCTCCAGGCGTACCCGACCATCTTGCAGGACTATGAGCGCGGC
>JBCCHL010000015.1:0-37806 GCA_039028775.1 Pseudomonadota bacterium
CGGCAGTGCAGATCCCAGAGAAGGCATGCAGGAATTTCTGGAGAAGCGCAAAACGGTCTTCAATCAGTCCTGACCGGTCATCAACGGGTGCGCATGACCCCTTCCTGAGCAACGGTGACCACCCGCACCCCCGCACGGTCGTAGATCGCTCCCAGGGCCAGGCCGCGGGAGTCGGCCGCCGCCGGGCTGTGGATGTCGTAGAGTAACCAGTCGTCAAACCGCGGCGGATGATGAAACCACATGCTGTGATCGAGGCTGGCGCCGACCATCTCGCCCCGGTCGGCGTGGGGGCGCCAGGCGGTATCCAGCAGCGAGCGATCGCTGGCATAAACCACCATGGCAAGCTGCAGATGAGCGTCTTCCGGCAGGATGCCGTTGGTCTTCAGCCATACCTGCTGGTCCGGTGGCAGGGCTTCGTCGGCCGTGATCGGGGTGACCATGCGCACGTCGATGGGCATATCAGCCCAATGCGCGCGACCCTTGAGTTGATCGCGATTGGGGTAGGAAGTCGGGTCATTGAGGGCGGGCGTCGGGTCCTGGTGGCGCACGTTCGGCGCCGGTTGCTGAAAACTCGCCAGCAACTGGAAGATCACACTCTCCCCCTGCCGCGCATGCACCTCGACCACTTCGAAGTTGCGCCCCGCCTTGGTGCGGGTAGCGTGGTATTCGATGTCGCGTTCCGGCCGCCCCGGGTGCAAGAAGTAGCTGTGCAAGGAGTGCATCGGAAATCGGGGGCAGGCGCGCTGGGCGGCCATTGCCGCTTGTGCGGCGACGAGACCGCCGAATAGCCGGGCTTCGGCACCCACGCCACCTTCGCCCGCGCCGCCGACAAAAACGTTGTCGCTTGCTTGTTGCAGGTCCAGGCGCTTGAGCAGGCGTTCGAATCGGTTCATCGTCTTGTCAGTCCAGGCGCGGCTTGCGGCGTGTGGCTTTGACCTGACCGCGTTGTCGCTTGTTGTCCATACGGCGGCGCCGGGCCGCACTCGACGGGCGCGTAGCGATCCGCCGCTTCGGTGGGTGAGCGGTGGCGGTCAACATTTCCTGCAGCCGCTGCAAAGCCGCTTCGCGGTTCTTCAGCTGGGAGCGGTTTTCGCTCGCCTGGATGATCAGGACGCCGTCCTTGCTGATGCGCTTGCGATGGTTGTCGAGCAAGCGCCGGCGGTGCCCCGGCAGCAGGCCGAGCGCGTCGATGTCCACGCGCAGCTCCACTGCGGTCGCGGTCTTGTTGACGTGTTGCCCACCGGGACCCGACGCGTGGACAAAACGTTCTTCCAAGGCATGTTCGGGAATATCGTACGACACGGGCGGAACGTTGGTGATGGTTCAGGCGTAGAGTGTAACGGGTTGCCAGTTGCCTGAGAATTGCTGGGTGTTGGTGAATACCTGGGTGTCCGCCGGTGCCCGCAGCGGATGGCTGCGCACGTGGTGGATACCGCCTTCCAGTTCATAGCCGTGGACCATCTCGGTGTCGATCGCCAGCAGGCTGAAACCCGCATGATGGTTGGGCTTTAGAGTGCCGGCGTTGATCAGCGTCAGGGCGGTAAAGTAGATCAGCGTGCGGTAGTGCACGTGACCGTTGACGATGAAGCGCAGGCCGCCTTCGTCGAGCAGGCGGTCTAGGGTACCGGAGCGCTCCGGCGGCATGCGCGCGGTGCCGGGCCAGATCTTCTGCAGATCGTTGCAGGCCATACCGTGGCAGAGCAGCAGGTCACCCTGGGGCGTCGGGAGGGTGATCTCCTGGGGCAGACCCGCGAGGTAGTCGAGGCAGTCGTGGGTCAACTCCTCACGCAGGTGGGCATTAGGGACGTGACGTGCTTTACCCTGCAGCACCCAGCGGTCGTGATTGCCGCGAACCGTCCGCACGTTATGGGTGCGCAACAGGTCGATGCAGCGATAGATATCGCCGTCGCCATCGGCGACATCGCCGGTGCAGATGATCACATCGACGCCTTCAGCCTGCAGGAATCCGAGCGCGGCCTCCAAGGCGTCATCCTGGGCGTGGACATCTCCGATAATGCCGATGCGTTGATACATGTACTGGTGCGTTGGTTAATCTTGCCTGACTCTAGGTTAAAGCATGTGAATTTCTCATCAACGTGCGCCGTATTGAGATGCCCCTTAATTGCTGATTTACTGTCTGTTAAACACACGTATGTAAGCTGGGGAGGCGCATGAACACACTGGAAGAATTTCGCGCGGACACCCGTGCCTGGCTGGCGGCGAATTGCCCGCCGGGTGCTCGTGGACCGGGCCCGATCTCCAATGGCAGCAGCAAGATCAAGATCGAGGACAAGGATACCAGGCTGTGGCTCGAACGGATGACCGAAAAAGGTTGGACGGTGCCGAACTGGCCGGTGGAGTATGGTGGCGGCGGTCTGTCGGATGAGGAGTTTCTGGTGCTGCTGCAGGAGATGGCTGCCATCGGCGCCCGCCCGGCGTTGTCGAGTTTTGGCACCAGCATGATCGGCCCCACCCTGCTGGAGTTTGGGGACGACGAACAAAAAGCACGTCATCTGCCCCGCATCGCCCGCGCCGAGGTGGAATGGTGCCAAGGCTATTCGGAGCCGGGCTCCGGTTCTGACCTGGCGAGCCTTTCGACCCGCGCCGAGGATGCTGGCGACCACTTTCTTATCAATGGCCAAAAAATCTGGACTTCGGGTGCGCACAACGCGGATTGGATGTTCTGCCTGGTGCGCACCGATCCCGATGCACCCAAGCACGAAGGTATCAGTTTTGTCCTCCTGCCCATGGATCAGAGCGGTGTGGAGGTGCGCCCGATCCGCATGATCAATGGTGATGCACCGTTCAATGAGACGTTCTTTACCGATGCTGTGGCCCGTAAGGAAGACCTCGTCGGCGAGCTCAACAAAGGCTGGACCGTCGGTAAACGCCTGTTGCAGCACGAACGTTCGGGTATGGAGAGCCTGGTCAGCGGCGGCGCGAGCGATGATGAGATGAGCCTGGTCGAGCAGGCCCGGCAGTTCATGGGCGCGACGGCGGGTCAGATCGCAGACCCTTTCTATCGCAACGAAGTGCTGCAATACGAGATGAATAACAAAGTCTTCAAGTTGACCCAGCGCCGTGCGGTGGAGGAGAGCGAGGGGGGCACCCCCGGGGCGGCCACCTCGATCTTCAAAGTCTATGGCAGCGAACTGCAGCAAGCGTACTTTGACTTGTTATTGAAGATGCGCGGTGTACGCGGCTTCGGCGATACCATCGCCGGTGAGGGCAATGGCTTCGCTGAGGACGAGTTGACCTCAACCCGTCGTTGGCTGTACCTGCGAGCGGCATCGATTTATTCCGGCAGCAACGAAGTGCAGCGCAATATCATCGCCAAGCGCGTACTCGGGCTCCCGGACTGACGGCGCAGAACCGGGGCTGCGCAGGCGGCCAAGGCGCAATGGATAGCGCTGGTTTGTCCCGAGTCTGGAACCAATCGCGGAAGGTGCCATCGAAGGAAGCACTGCCCGCGCGTTGGGCGGTCGGACAACGAGACGTAGAGCTAATCTGGGAGCGATAGAGCGATGGAATTTGCGATGACGGTGTTTACGGTCATGGCCCAGCTACTGGTGTGGCTATTGGGCATAGGTATCATTGTGATCGCGGTGCTCTACATAGTAGACCGCACCCAGACCCAGCATACCGTGCGCCGCAACTATCCTGTGATCGGGCGCTTCCGCTACTGGTTCGAACACCTGGGCGAGTTTTTTCGCCAGTACTTTTTTGCGATGGATCGGGAAGAGATGCCGTTCAATCGGGCCGAGCGCTCCTGGGCCTACCAGGCCGCGAAGAACGAGGACACCACCGTGGCCTTCGGCTCTACCCGCGATCTGCGCCCGGTCGGCTCGGTCCTGTTCGTCAACTGCCCCTATCCGACCCTGGAAGAAGACGCGCTCGACACCAGCAGTGTCGAGTTCGGTCCCTATAGCGCCCGGCCTTATCGGACGGATTCGGTTTTTCATATCTCGGCGATGAGCTATGGCGCGTTGTCCAAACCCGCGGTGCGGGCGCTTTCGGCGGGGGCCAGCAAGGCGGGTATTTGGATGAACACCGGTGAAGGTGGGCTGGCGCCGTATCATCTCGAAGGTGGGGCCGATATTGTCATGCAGATCGGCACCGCCAAATATGGCGCGCGGGATGCACAGGGTGATCTGTGCGATGACCGCTTGCGGGAGTTGGCCTCGCATGAACAAGTGCGCATGTTTGAGATCAAACTGAGCCAGGGTGCCAAGCCTGGCAAAGGTGGGATTCTGCCCGGTGATAAGGTCACCGAGGAGATCGCCCGTATCCGCGCGATTAACGTCGGCGAGGATTCGATCAGCCCCAACCGCCATCCGGACATCGAGAGCGCGGATGATCTGCTCGACATGGTGGGCCGTATTCGCGAGGTCACCGGTAAACCCACCGGTTTTAAGGCGGTGATCGGAGCCTATGGTTGGCTGGAAGAATTGTGTCAGGCGATCGAGCGGCGGGGCATCGAGAGTGCGCCGGACTTCATCGCGGTGGATAGTGCCGAAGGGGGTACCGGTGCGGCACCTGCCAGCCTCATCGACTATATGGGTCTGCCGCTGCGAGAAAGCCTGCCGCTGGTCGTCGATATTCTGCGCAAGCACGGCATGAAGAAACGCATCCGCGTGATTGCCAGTGGCAAACTCATGACCCCGGGACAGGTCGCGTGGGCCATGTGTGTCGGCGCAGATGTCTGTGTTTCAGCGCGGGGCTTTATGTTTGCGCTGGGTTGTATCCAGGCGTTGCAGTGCAACAAGAACACCTGCCCAACGGGCATCACCACCCACGACAAGGGGCTGCAGCGCGGGTTGGATGTGACGGATAAAACCGAGCGGGTCTATCACTATGCGAAAAATTTACGTAAAGAGGTGGGGATCATCGCACATTCCTGTGGTGTGCCCGAGCCGCGCCGGCTACAGCGATTCCACTGCCGGATCGTGCAGTCTGATGGTCAATCGATACCGCTCGACGAACTCTACCCGGACGTTGCGCAAGCGCCGCCACCGGTCGCCCGACAGGCCGGCTGAGAGGTGGATGGCGACGCTGCCAAAGCATATTTCCTGGGCCTGCCCGATGCCTGGCTGGACTTTCCGTTTGGCGTCGACGTGCATGTTTTTAAGGTGCATACGAAGATGTTCGGCACCCTCGGTTGGGAGGATGACCTCGCCCGCATCAATTTGAAGTGCGACCCCGACCAGGCGGTGGCGCTGCGCGATATCTTCCCTTCGGTGTTGCCCGGCTACCATATGAACAAACTCCACTGGAATACCGTGCTGCTGGACGGTTCGGTCCCTGCAGGGGAAATCGAACGCATGATCGAGCTGTCTTTTGAGCTGGTGGTGCGCAAGCTGCCCAAAACCACGCGTACCGCCATGCAGATCAAGTACGGCAAGGCCGCTCTGTATCGCTCGGGCTGAGGACCTCCGCCCGTGGTCGCGACGGTTCGTCTCGCAGGTTCCGCCAGGTGTCTAAGAAGTTGTGTCCATCGCTTTGTCGTGGTCCGTGCGAAAGCTCGGACTCAGCCGCAACGTGTGTGGGTCAGGAGATACCGGCGGTGTAGGGGCCATAGAAAGGATGATCCCGTAGATCCCTGCGGCGCGCTTCGGTATCGATGAAATCCATGTGGTTCCACAGTAGGTTCTGGGAGAGATCCGCCTCATCTTCGGGGTTGCTAAGCGCGTCGAGCATCAGTTCGGCATCTTCGGTGGTGATGAGGTCATAGGGCAGGCTTTCGAGCACGTCCACCACGTCGCGCACAAAGGGATCGCTGGGGGCTTCGACACCCTTGACGGAGGTTGCCCATTCCCACACCTGGGCTTCGCTACTGCTGCCATCCACCCAGTCCTGCAGGATTTTGCTCAATTGGTCTCGTGTAATCACCCGTTTATCCCCGGTCCCAGCCATGTAGAATCAAGAGATCGCATTCTAGGCCAAGCCTGCAGGGGGAAGAAAGGTTGCGTTACGCTAGGAGCCTGTTGAAAAACTATTTAGGACTCAGTCAAACTCTCCGATTCTTGGGCAAGGCGCGTCTCGCAACACAGTTCGGGTACCTTTGCAAGAGGCCAACGCGGGGCAAGAGGCGCAAGGCTGGCCAAGGATCGGAGCATTTGACCCGGAGGGTGCGTCATAGCTGCGTTTCAGCTGCGTTGCCCGCTTTGGGAAGGTACCCGGCCTGCGCGGCAGCGAGCGCCTTGCGGAAACGCAGCTCTGTCGCGCTGAGCCTCAAAATCGTTTTTCAACAGGCTAGTGTTTTGTGGCTGCTGCTCGGCACCGCCTTTGTCTTGTCGGGGTGTGTTGGGCAGCCGGAGACCGTGGCCGGGTCAGAAGATGCGGTTGTACCCGCGCAGTCCGTCGCCGCCAAAATCGATGGCGAATGGGAAGAGATTGTTCCTGGCGGTGAGACGCGCTGCTCCGACGGGACCCCTTATCGATTTTTTGCCCGTCAGAGCACCTCGCCGCATCTGCTGGTCTATCTGCGCGGTGGTGGCGCGTGCTGGTTCCGCGACAACTGTGACCCCGAGATGCAGCCGACCTACAGCCGTGACATTCCAGAGAGCTTCTTTCCCTGGCCGTTTGGCATCTTCAACTTCGATAACCCCGACAATCCGTTCAAAGACCACAGCGTGGTGGTGGCGCCATACTGTACCGGTGACGTCCATCTGGGTGCGAAGGATACGGTCTATCCACCGGTGCAGGAGGGCCAAGAAGATCTGACCATCCTGCATCGTGGACGCGCTAATGTGCAGGCGGTTCTCGACTGGACCGTGGCACGTCACCGCGCACCCGAGTCGGTGTTCGTGACCGGCTCCTCGGCCGGCGCTATCCCCTCACCCTTCTACGCAACCCGACTCGCGGCGCTCTATCCCGAGGCGCGTATCGCCCAACTGGGTGATGGCGCGGGTGGCTATCGACGCATCAACGGCAACACGCGCCCGGACCAGCAATGGGGGACGTTCCGCTATCTTAATCAGGAACCCGGCTTCGCCGACGTAGCCGCCGAGACCTTTAACTACGAACGGCTCTACATCGCCGCGGCGAAAGCACACCCGGATATTCTGTTCGCCGAATATGATGCCGCTGAAGACGCGGTGCAGAAACGCTTCCTGGCGTTGGGCGGCAGTGCGACCCCCAATTTGCTGGATGCGCTGCGCGCGAATCATGCGGACATACGCGGTGAAGTGGACAATTTCCGCGCCTTCATCGCCGGCGGCGACAGCCACACTATTCTCGGTCGGCCGGAGTTCTATACCTATGCCGCGGATGGGGTGTCGATCCGCGACTGGGTAGCGGATCTTGCCGCCTTCAGATCGGTCAATGATGTGAGTTGCCAATCATGTGACAAGGTATCCTACGCGGGTGCCGAGATACCGGCGCCGATGCGCACCATGTGGGATGCCTGGGAATCGCCAGCGCAGTACGTCGAGCCGTTCCAGGTCTTCGACAACCTCTACTATGTCGGCATCGATTGGGTCGCTGCTTACGTCCTGCAGACCAGCGAAGGTTTGATCCTGATCGACTCCCTCTACGGCAGTTGGATACGGCCGCTGGAAGCCAACATCCGTCGGCTGGGACTCGACCCAGGGGACATCAAATATGTCATCAATACCCACGGGCACTTCGATCATGCTGGCGGCTCGAAGTACTTCCAGCGCGTACACGGCGCGCAGATCGTCATGGCGGAAGAGGACTGGCAGATCGCGGAGGCGAAACCCCAACTGAGCGCGTTTTACGCGCCCGTGCCGCGACGGGACATCGTGGCGCAGGATGGGGATGTGATCGAGTTGGGGGATACACGGGTAGAACTGTTCAAAACCCCGGGCCATACCGAGGGCGTGCTGACCCTGCGTTACACCGTGCGCGACGGGGATGATGAGCATACCGCCATCACCCTCGGCGGCGTGGGACTGAATTTCAGTGGCGTGGCGCGTACCGAAACCTATCTGGCGAGCTATGCGCGCATCGCCCAACTGCAGCAAGGGGTGAGCGTGAGCTTGCCCAACCACGCCGCTATGGGGCGGGTGTTTGAGCGTGGTGAGCGGCTGCGGGCGCGCGGCGAGGGGGAGCCGCACCCTTTCGTTGACGAGGCTGGATTTGCGCAAGATCTCGCCACGTTTGTCGCCAACGCGGAAGTAAAACTGGCTGCGGAAAAAGACGGCACCGCGGACGATCCGATGGCGGAGTTGACCCGCGCGATCAGCGACGACGACTAACGCGGTGGTTTGCGGGCGAAGATGGGCTTGAAAGGGAGGCAGCGATGAAATTCGGTTTGTTTATGTACTGTACCGTCGGGCGGCGTGGCGAACTCGAGCAGGGCATGGCGGGGCGTAACAACACGCTCTATCAGCGCATGCTCGACGAGATTGCCCAGTACGCCCGTTTTGCGGATGAGAACGGTTACTTTGGCTACGGGCATCCGGAACACCACCTGCAGATCGAAGGTTTTGAGATCTCCAACGATCCTTGCCTGATGGCCATGTGGCTGGGCGCACACAGCCAGCGGATGAAGGTGATCACCTGTGGTTTTGTTTCCACCGCCAATAATCCGCTGCAGACGGCGGAGAAGATCGCGACGTTGGATCACATGTTAGGCGGTCGTTTTGGCGTCGGTCTGGTGCGTGGCTACCAGGCGCGCTGGGTGGAAAACTACAAGGTCCGCCCGGAGCTGAATGCCGTCGGTCCCTGGAATTCGAAGACGCCCGCGGACGATCTTAACCGCGAGTACTTTGCGGAGTTTGTCGATGTGGTGGTCAACGCCCTGAACCAGGAGACGTTGCAACATCGGGGGAAGTTCTGGAATTTCCCACCCCAGGATTTTGTAAACCCGCATGAACACGAGGTGTATCTCAACTACGGCAAGGGCGTGGCCGCCGACATGCGAATCGAAGAGGTGGGCATAGCACCGCGTCCGTTGCAGGAGGAGATTCCGCTCTACGGCGGCTTTTCTCAGAGTCTCACCACGGCCAAGTTCTGGGCGAAGTACAAAGGCCGTCCCATCATTCTCTCTGACAACACCGAGTTCCTGGAGCTGCTCTGGCGTGAGTGGACCGAGGAAGCCAAGCGGCATGGTCACGATGTCGCACCCGGCGATCAGGCTTGCTGGGGCGGGGTGATGGTGTGTGCAGAAACGGATGCCAAGGCGCAGAAGCTGTTCGAGGATTGGGCCTGGTTCTGGAACGCGTGGGCGACACCTTTCGGTCAGGGCATGCCCAGCGTGCTGGTGGGCTCGCCGGATACGTTGAACAAGCAAATCGAAGCGGTGAGCCGTGCCGTGCCGATCAAAGAAGCATTTCTACTGTTCCCTCAGGGCTTGCACGCCCCGGAGCAGGTACTGGATTCGCTGGATCTCTTTGCCCGCAAAGTCATGCCGAATTACGGCTGACAAAAGAGAATCCTAATATTACCGGAGGCCGGCGATCGCCTGGAAGCTCGAGGCGTTGGCCAGAGGCTTTTGCCTAAACCTGCAAAAATCACGCAATCGTGGTTGAATGCAAACAATTCCTGCCCGCCGCAGGAAACTTGCGACCGCAAGCGGAGGTCAAAGTCCTTATGTCACCGCAAAAGTATGCCCTTCTGCCCTATGCGCTCTGCGCCGCACTCTTGTTGCTGGCGTCGGGCGCGCAGGCTGACATCAATGCCCTGACCGGAACCTGGATGATCAACCAGGACGAAACCGACAAAGTCCGGGTGCCCATCAAAGATCGCGGCAACGTGCTGTCCAACAATGTGCGGGGCAGCGTATACGTCGGCGGCGTGCCAATCCCAATCCCCGGCGCTGGTGGCGGCCAGCGAGCGATGTCATCCATGTCGGCCCAGGACCCCAAAGTACTGCGCAGCGCTTCCATACAGATCGAAGCCCCGCAAGGTAAGAAGCTGACCATCCAATACGATCAGGGTGGGAAAGAGACCCTGGTGCGGGGGGATTATCGCGGGCGCGACTCCAAGTGGGGTCGGAATAAGATTGAGCAGAAGTACAAGACCACAGAACGCACAGTGACCAAGCGCTGGTCGTTGCGCAAGGACGGCCGCCTGTTCGTGTCGGTGGTGATCAAACCCAAAGGCGACCGTAAGCGTATCTACAACCGCGTGTTCGACCGGGTGATTGAAGCAGAGGCGGACGACGAGACGTCATGAACCGCCTCCACTCTGGGGTTCAGGCGGTAGCTGCCATCACGAATATCCAGATGCACATCAACATACCGATGACAAAGGCCGCCACGCGCAACGTCGCCTGGCCCATGATGTAGAACACCCCATGCAGTACCCGCGCTGCGGCCCAAATGATGCTGGCCGTAGCCCAGCTGCCCGCGGGGTCGAGACCCTGGACATAGGCGACCAGGGTCGCCGCCATGTACACCGACAACGCTTCCCAGCCATTCATCTGTGCGCCCCAGGCGCCCGCGCCGCCTTCGATCAGGTTGCCGGCTTGTTGGCGTGGCTGGCCCAGATCCAGGCCGCCGAGTTGTCGGTTGCGAAACGGGACGGACGCGCCGGCCCATACGTAGGGCAGCAGCACGCCGAGCAGTAAACACCATAGGGGGATCGTCATTTTCTCTGTCCTCTATATTGTTGTGGCTTGTTATTGGTTCTTTCTGTTCTGGCTTGTTGTGGTGGGTCTGGTGCGTTCGCAGGCCAGTCCATCAGAGTCTCATTTTGCCAACTTGGGCCAACTTTGGCCCATTGGTGGAGAGCGTTTTGTGGCGTTGCAGGCGCCACCGCGTGCGGTTGTGCGTTGGATGATCCAGGCGTGGCGATTGGCATGGTCACTCCAAGGGCGTGGTTCGAGGACTGCTAGTACGCAAATTGGTCCACCCGGCACTGGGCCTGGGAAAGCCCCTTGCCGCGTACGATGGTAGGGTCCAGCCACTGGGTCAGGGCTTGCGCGGCGAAGGGATGCGAGATTCGGGCGTCCGATAATTTGTCAGACGAAAGCCAGACGCCATCGTAGGGCACCGGAAAGCCGTTGTCGTTAAGCCGATAGCCATACAGGCGACACAGACCGTCCCCCTCTTCGTAATCGCCGATGTAAGACAGCCAGGGCACTTCGATGAGTACCTGCTCGCGCAGGTGCTGTTGCAAGGCGGCAATCATATTGCCCAGATCCCAGTCCGGGATCGCGCGCTCTTGTTTGATGAGTCCGCCGGGCAGATGCAAGCCCTGGCCCGTCTCGCGCAGGAATATCTCGGTGCTGCCGTCGCGCTCGCGGGTGAGCAGAGCGCGCGTTGTCATGATGTCGCGGGTGCTGTGCACCGCGATAAGCGATCGACCGTCGGCCGACAGGGCGTCGTGCACATCGCTGTGGAACAGATAGTAACCGGTGGCGGGGGGCGCGGACGCGGCCGCGTATTTGTTGAACAAACCCACGCGATGCGACGCGGAGTTGTTGGCGTCCGCCTTATGCCACAGGTGCATGTTCATCAGCAGGAGATCGCCGCGCTTAAGCTCGGGATCGATAAAGTCGTCAGCGGCTGGTTTGATCGCCGGGGCCACCTCCTTGCAGAATTCACCGTCACGAATGCGGCCCAGATGATGCGAGCGCGGCGCGAGGTACAAGGGCCCGGCCTCGGCGTTGTAGTCGCAGAACGGGACGATGGTGAATAACCAATCCATGGATGAGCCGACCGGCCGCCAGCGTTTGTAGTCGTGATGGGCGGGCAGGCCGTTACCGCCCGGTGTGCGGTCATAGATCACATAGGCCGTCAGCTTCGGGTCATCCTCGAGGATCTGGCGCACCGGATCGACGATCTGCGGATGTTCGATGATAAAGGCCAGGTCCGGATCCCGCGCACACTGGGTCGCGAGGGTATAGCGCCCGGGTGCTGGAAAGACCGGCGCGTTAGGATCGAGAGTGCCGTCCAATGGTGGATTGTTGGCCACGCCGCGTTCGAGGCGGGCGAGATCGCCCTCGCCGATGGCGCCGCGCAGGATTAAATACCCCTCGCGTTCGTAGTGGGCGAGTTGGGCTGCGTCTAACTGTGTCATCTGATTCCCTCCCTAAGTCGGCTAGGAGCCTGTTGAAAAACTATTTTAGGACTCAGTCAAACGCTCCGATTCTAAGGCGAGACGCGCCTTGCGGAAACGCAGCTCTGGCGCGCTGAGCCGCAAAATAGTTTTTCAACAGGCTCCTAGTGTAACCGCCTCTCGGTGGCTCGCCACAGGCATTTGCCGTCCGAGGTAGGGTAGAATGGCCGTGTTGGGTGGCGAGATTTCTGTGGGCAGCCGAGCGGAGCATGGCTACGATTGCAACGGGTGAATCAACCAGATAAGCGAACGCCGCGATAACCACCAGATCGACCAAGAACTAAGAACAGACCCTGCGAAGGTATAGCAAGCTCGCGGGCGAGAGGGTGAGAGGGTGAGAGGGTGATAGAGAGGACGCGTTGCACAAGAAACTGAGCGAGCTGTTGGAGTTGCTCGATCTGGAGCAGGTGGAAGAAAACCTGTTCCGTGCGTTTCATCCACCGGACCGAACGAAACGGTTATATGGCGGCCAAATTATGGCCCAGGCGCTGATGGCCGGCATCCGTACTGTCACAGCGGAGCGGCCGCCTCATTCTCTGCACGGCTATTTCCTCCGCCCCGGCGACCCCAAGGTACCTGCGGTGATCAAAATCGAGCGCTTGCGCGATGGCGGGTCCTTTTCCAGCCGTCGTATTGTGGTGCAGCAGAAGGGTGAGGCCATCTTCAACATGGACGCATCCTTCCACATCGTGGAGGCTGGACGCAGCCATCAGGTCGCCATGCCGGAAGGCCTGCAACCGCCGGCGCCAGATAAGATCCCGGAATATCTGCACGATGCACCGTTCATCACCTGGCGCCACGATTTCCGTCGCCTGCAATCCAACGAATCGCAACCACCCGAGCAGCACGTCTGGTTCAAAAGCAACGGCAAGGTCCCGAACGATTCGGCGCTACAGGCCGCGCTGTTGGTGTACGAATCGGACAACACACTGTTGAGCTCCACGCGCCTGCCGCATCGTGGTAAGTTCGATCGCGACAAGATGCAAGTTGCCAGCCTTGATCATGCGATGTGGTTCCACGCGCCCGTCGATGTCTCGCAGTGGACGCTCTACACCCAGGATTCGCCGAGTTCCGGTGCTGGACGTGGGCTGTGTCGCGGCCACATCTTTGATCTGCAAGGCAGGCTGGTCGCATCGACCGTGCAGGAAGGCCTGATCAGGGTGCGCGCATAACGCGCAGAATGAGAACCGATTGGAGTGACCATGTCCCTTAGAGCCCGAGCGTTACCGTGGTACAGACGTATCGTGTTCGTTGCTTTGTTAAATTCTGTGCCGATGCCTGCCGCGGCGAAAGTTGACGTCGAGCGGTTTGCTCAACAAGGTATCGAACGGCTTTCGGCTTATCTGCAGATCGACACCATCAATCCACCCGGGAATGAGAGCCGTGGGGTGGCGTTTCTGGTCGGGATTCTCGAGTCAGCCGGCATTGAGTATGAGACTGCCGAGTCGGCACCGGGACGCGGCAACCTGTGGGCGCGCCTGCCGGCGACGGTGCGCAAACCGCAACCTGCCCTGGTGCTACTGCACCATATCGATGTGGTGCCCGCCAATCGTAGCTACTGGAGTTTCGAGCCCTTATCGGGTGATGTGAAGGACGGCTTCATCTATGGCCGGGGCGCCATCGACACCAAGGGGCTTGGGATCGCGCAGTTGCAGGCATTTCTGGCGCTGGCTGCGACCGACGCCAAGCGCAATCGCGACGTCATCTTGATTGCGACCGCCGACGAAGAAGCAGGCGGTTTCTACGGTGCGGGTTGGCTGATCGAAAATCACCCGGAGATCTTCAGGGATGTCGGGTATGTGTTGAACGAGGGCGGTTCCGGACGGGTGTTCGGCGACACGACCGCGGTCATGGTCGAAGTCACCCAGAAAGTTCCGCTGTGGCTCAAGCTGACTGCCCTGGGGCGCCCTGGCCACGGTTCCGCGCCGCTGGTCGAAACCTCGGTTACCCGGATGGTGCGGGCGCTAAAACGTATTGCCGAGACAGAGTTTCCGGTGCGGGTGTTGCAGCCTGTGGCGGACATGTTCGAGGGGATTGCGCCATTCCAGCAAGGAGAGGACGCACGGACCTTTGCCAACATCGGCAGTGTGCAGCCCGACGCAGCCTACCTGCATGGCTTGAAGTTGCGCAATCCCGGGGCACATGCGTTGCTGCGCAATACCTGTTCCATCACACGCCTGCAGGGGAGCAGCAAGATCAACGTGATCCCAGCAGAGGTGCACGCCGAACTGGACTGCCGACTATTGCCGGATCAGGACCCGGAAGCGTTTCTCGTCGAGCTGGGCACCATCATCAACGACCCCCAGATCAGCATCGAGAAGATCATGGGCTTTACCCCGGCGGTGAGCAAAACCGCCACGCCCTTGTACAAGGCGATCGGTGAGGTCTCGGCGGCCGCGTTTGATGCGCAGGTGGTGCCGACCGTTGCCGGTGGCTTCACGGATAGTCACTTCTTTCGCGACCTTGGCATCACCAGCTATGGTTATTCGCCGTTCCGCTTTACCACCGCCGAGTTTGCTGGGGTGCACGGTAACGATGAGCGCCTGAGCGTCTTCAACATGGTGAACGGCGTGAAGGTCTATTACAGCCTGCTCGATAAATTTGTCATCGAGCGATAGCTGATCCGCTCCAACCAGCCAGGTCCTCGGCGCTGCCCATCGCCCTGCTTTATCCAATCCGCGCGCGCGATCCAGGCGGGTTAACGCACCTTCACATCAACCCTGCCCTTGCAGCTGGCGCAGCAGTGGTGCCAGCGCGGGATGTGATGGATGATGCTCACGCAGCCGGGCCAGGGCAGCGCGGGCCGCAGCTAAATCACCTACATCGCGATTGATGGTGGTGTTGAGCAGCAACGCCTGGGCGCTGTTGGACGTATCGATCAAGGCCAGCGCCTCCGGGCTCCTGCCCGTGCTGTTCAACGCCACCGCGTAGCTGTAGCGCAGATTTTCGTCTGCGGGCGCGAGCCGCAATGCCTCGCCGAGCAACGTGACGGCGCGATCATAGGCGCGCTGTCTGACCTGCCACAAAGCAAACGCGTACAGCGCTTGGGCACTCTGTGGTGTGATGGCTGCGGCCTGCCGCAGATACACGCCTGCCTGTGCATCGTCGCCGAGTTGACGCTCGAGCTCAGCAAGATGTAACCAGGCCGGCACGAAGCGCGGTTGTAGATCGAGCGCGCGTTGTAGGCTGGTGCGCGCGCTGGTCATCTCCCCGCGCTGTGCGGCAAGGGTCGCCAGGTTGACATGGGCCTCGGGCCGCTCTGCGTTCACGCTCTGGCTGCTGCGATATTCGACGAGCGCCGTTTCCAGCTGTGGCTGCAATCTCCGTTGTTGGGCTTCGGTCAAATACAGCGCCGCGGCGCGGGCCGCCTGGGTGCGAACGGCCAAGGTCGGATCGCTCAGCCACGCACGGCTGAATTGCAACTGCTGGGTCGGAGAGAACTGCGGTAAAGCCTCGATGACGCTGAAGCGCACCAGCGCCTGGGTGTCCTGAGCCGCTGCGGCCAGTACCTGGCGCGCGGTGGGCTGATCCACCAGCCGTGCCAGCAGGGTCGCTCGCGCCAATGCGGGCAGGTCTTTTCGAGCGGCCGTCCGCGTAACGTCACGGATGTGCGCTTCGGTATCGAGGGGTGTCGCCAATGCGGCGACAAACGGCGAGGGCGACGGCGCTCGGCCTTGCAGCTGCGCGGCCACCCATGTGTCGGTTTGTGCATCGTGGCAGCTGCGACAGGGGTCGGGTGCGCCCACGGAGGCGCTCAAACCCGGTGCCGGTCGCTTGAAGCCATGGTCGTGACGCGCGTCGACTTCCATGTAGGTTGTGGTGGGCATATGACAAGCGGTGCACGGCAGCGTGCCGATCGGATGCTGCTGATGCGCCGGGCTGGTGTAGTCTTTGCGCGCGAGGGTCGCGAAGCGTGGGTTCCCGGCCTTGGAATGACATTGGGTACAGGTCTGATCTCCGGGCAGCTTCAGGGTGGCGCTATGCGGTTTATGACAGTCGCTGCAGGTCACCCCAGCCTGGTGCATCTTGCTGGTGACAAACGAGCCATACACGTAAACCTCATCGCGAATCTGGCCGTCGGCATGGTAGAGCGGCGGGTTCAGGAACTCGGGCAGGTAGTGATCCAGCAGAGCGGCACCGGCCACATATCCTTCCGCGATCTGCGAGCGTCGGGAGTGGCACTGCGCGCAGACATCGGGCTGGGTAGCAGCGGACCTCAGCGTTGCATTTGCGGGGAGGGGTAGCTCCGGATTTTTGGTATGGGCTGCTCCGGGACCATGACAAGCTTCACAACCGACTGACAATTCGGTAAACGTGGTTTCGTATGTTCCCTGCTCCAGGTTGAAGTTTCGCGCCACGTAGGTCGAGTGGCAGTCCGCACACATGCTATTCCAATTCTGCGCGGGACCCATCCAGTGCAGGATGTCGTCGCGGTCGATGTGCTCCCCCCCATAGAGGTGAAACCAGCGCTGACCACCCTGGTTCTGCGGCCGGGTATCCCAGCTCAGGCGGGTGGCTTGTAACTTGCCGTCGCCAGTGTCGGCCAGATACTGCTGCAACGGCGCGACCCCGAACGCATAACGGATTCGCATTGGGTCGCCGTCGTGGTTGAGGTCGCGGATGGTGAACGTGTCCTTTTCGCGGCGCAGATCGTAACCCGGCATACGCGCCGCAAAGTCCGCTTCGATGGTCTCCGGGTCTGCCGGCTGCATGGCCAGTGCATGGTGGGAAGTGCGCCATTCGTCATACGCCGCCTGATGACAATCGGCGCAGGCTTGGGAACCGACAAAGTCTGCCGCGCTCGGCGCCGCCGCGATGCTCGCAACCAGCTGTGATGCGGGCCGCTGTGCAGCGCTTTCGGGCTGCGGTTGGGCATCTTGTTGGCAAGCCGTCAGCAGCCAGGCGGTTGCGCTCAGGATCGCACAGCGATACCACATAGACGTCAAGATCGGTTGGTAAAGATGCTACTCTAGGGTTTTCGTCCGGCGCCTGCCATAGCCATGTCATGCCCGCGTCAACACTCAGCAGGAAGGTAACCCACCAGTATGCAAACCATCGATCATGACCTCAATTTCTCTGCGCTGCATGCGCAGCTCAACAGCTATGTGGAGCGCGATATCCTGCCCTGCTGCAGCAGCATTGTGATGCGCGGGACCGACATTCTCGACTACCAGACGTTCGGCTATATGGACCTGGAAACGCGTGAACCGCTGCGCGAAGACGCCATCTACCGCATGTACTCCAACACCAAGATTGTGACCTCGGTGGCGTTGATGATGCTCCATGAGCAGGGACGCTTCGGGCTGGATGATCCGCTGGCCAACTATCTACCGGAGTTTACCGACCTGCAGGTGCTCAAGGTGGGGGCGAGTAGCGCGGAGGAGACCGAACCTGCCGCCGGGCCGGTGCTGATCAAGCACATCCTCAGCCACAGTGCGGGCTTCAGCTACGGCTTCATCGAGCCGGAATCGGTGGTCGATCAGGCCTACCTCGCCGGTGGCTTGAACGTGCTGGGTGATTCCTCCCTCAACCTCGAAGAATTCTGCAGTCGCGTAGCCAAATTACCGCTGGCCTACCAGCCGGGCACCGGTTGGCGCTATTCGGTCGCGACCGATGTGTGCGCTCGCTTGGTAGAGGTCCTGTCCGGCCAGACCTTCGATGCCTTCCTCAAGGACCATATCTTTGCGCCGCTCGGTATGGTAGATACGGACTTCTGGGTGCCACCTGAGAAGACCGAGCGGTTTATCAGCATGTACGCCCCCACCGATTTACTCGACCCGATGAAACCCGGATTGGTCAAGGCGGATGACCCAGCAACAGGCGTTTACAGCAGTAAACGCAAGCTGCTCAGCGGCGGCGGCGGGCTCGTATCGACGCTTGCTGACTATATGAGTTTTATCCGCATGATCATCAATGGTGGAGAAATCGGTGGCGTGCGCATCCTGCAGCGCGAGACACTTGAGCTGATGCGCACCAACCAGCTGGCGGAAGGTGTAGAGGTTGCGTTTCCCATGTGGGCGATGCGCGGCACCGTGTTTGGCCTGGGATTCGCGCTAAAACAAACGCTCGGGGCCGATGATCCCGCGGGCATGCAGGATGAGTATCACTGGGGTGGGATGGCGGGTACGCACACCTGGATGGCGCCGCACGCGGGGATCACCGGGATGTGCTCGACCCAGCGCATGCCCGGCTTCTGGCACCCGTTCAGCCATGACTTCAAAGCGATGGTCTACAACACCCTCGGCTGATCAGGATACACCCGCTTGCGTTGGCGCGGACCTTTGCGCGAGACTGGAGGTTAACTCTGACGAGGAGGCTAAGGATGAGCGCAGAAGGAGTTCAACGCTAGCAGGATTACTTGAACGTCTGGGATGGCGCTGCGGAGAGCGAGCGGGGTAAGGAGGTGCTGCAACTGTTTCACCCCGACTATCGTCTGTACGACAACGGGGTACTGACCGTCGCCGGCCTGGATGAGTTGACCCTGCGGATAAAAACCTTGCGCGCGGATGATCCGAGATTTGCCCAGCACATCGTCGCGAGCCTCGCGCAAGGCGATGAGGTCGCATTTCGCTGGGAGGCGACGTCGCAGAAGCAGCCGCCGTTCAGCGGCATGACCTGGGCGCGCTTCGAAGACGGTCGACCGATCGAGGTCCACCAACATTGGGTGAACCCTCATTTCCAGGACCTGGTGGCGCGCTGATCAGTCCGGCGTGAGCGCAGCGATGGTCGCGTTGGTGGCTGCCACCAGCGCTGTTGGGGTGATCTCTATCTCCAGGCCGCGACGTCCGCCGCTAACAAAAATCTGTGGGTGCGCCGTCGCGCGGCGGTCCAGATAGGTCGGCAGCTGTAATTTCTGGCCGATCGGACTGATCGCCCCTTTCAAGTATCCGGTGCGGGCCTGGGCCACCTTCTGCTCCGCCATCTCGACCTTCTTCTGATCTGCGCTCCTGGCGAGCAGTTTCATATTGAGGTTGTGGGTGGCCGGTACGATTGCGACCAGCAGCGCTTTGTCTGCACCCTGACAGATCAAGGTCTTGAAGACCCGTTCGTGGGCAATGCCGAGGTAGTCAGCAGCGTGACGCGCGTAGTCGTGCTCAACCTGGTTGTCGAATTGATGCAGAACAAAGGGTAGCTTCAGGTTCTGCAAGGTTTCGACGGCGGGGGTCATGAATCGCGGTAACCCAGGCGGATCAGAGTGTAGAAGCGTTCGGCCATCGAGATCAGGGTGGTGCCGATGAGGATCCAGGCGAAGATCATCGCCATGTCGAGCAGCCAACCCCACCGTAGCAGATTGGCCCCGATTACAACCCCAACGACAACAAAGTAGGCCACGCCATTATTCTTGCCGAGCATGCTGGTGCGCAGATGCTCGCCACTCAATGCCCGAGAGTCGAGCACATACTGGATAAACGCAGTGATGATAAGCACGCTGAGCAGGTTCGGCAGGTAACCCAGTTCAGCCATGACAAAGCAGGCGGTGCCGACGAAGGTGGCATCTGTCGCATGATCGAACAAGCCGCCGAACGCTGTAGCCTGATTGTGACGACGGGCCAAGCGGCCGTCGAAGACGTCGCTGACGACGGCTGTGGTAAAAACGAGCGCTGCCCACAACCACGCGCCGTGTTGCATCGCGAACATTAGAGGAAGTATACAAAGTACCCGCGCCAGGGTGAGAGCGTTGGCCCAGGTCAGCATACGCATTTCAGCGTGGTGACAGGGCGAACAACACGCCGTCCGACTGGAAAAAGTTGGTCGGGTCTTCAATTTCGTATTTGCTTGTGAAGGCTTGTTGTAATGCGTCGACCAATACTGGATCTTCCACGCGCTCGGCCCGAGCGGGATAGATGTGGCCTTCGACGCTCAAGACCACGTCTGAGTCCGCATCGATAAAACGGATCCAATTGCTGGAGCTGTCATTGCTGCCGATGTATAAAGCGTTCTCGTCCTGCACGCACCAGAGTGTGACGGAGTATGGATCGTCCGGGCGGGTCTCCAGCAGGATGTTCTCGATGTTGTCGGTAAACGCCCAGGATTCGGGCCAGGGTTTGATCTCACCGTCGAGCTTGCCGCCTGCGATCGGCCCCATGGGCACGCCGCAACCGCATAAAGTGGCGATACACAGCACGCTCACGGCCGTCTTTTGCATATTGGAGCCCCCGATTTCAAATCTATCCCTTATGTGTCGTATGCTACTCGATGTGCTACCAAAAGAAACACTTTTGCACGATTTAGAGAAGAGAGCGGTATGTCAAAAAACTGGTTAGTGACGGGAGCGAACGGCAATCTGGGACGGCGTTTGATCACGGATTTGTTGGCGCGGGGTGCTGCGGTCCACGCGCTGGTGCGCAGCGCAGCAGCGCAAAACATCGTGCAGGCGCTCGCCCCCGGAAGCGGGCAACTGCAGGTCAGCGTGGTCGACTACGAAGACGCAGCTTCGCTGCGCGCCGCGCTCGACGCGGCTGATACCCTGCAGGGTGATACCCTCGCCGTGGTGCATCTGGTCGGGATTCTTAAGGAAACGCCGAACGCAAGCTACGTCGCCGCGCATGAGAACAGCAGCACCGCATTGACCACCGCGCTTGGTGCTCGGCCGGGTCAGCAGGTGATCTACCTTTCGATTGTCGGCTCGACACCCCAGGCCGAAAATGCCTGCCTGGCATCGAAAGGTCGCGCTGAACAGATTTGCCTGGAGCATAGCACTGGCGCCTGCGTGCTGCGGGTCCCAATGGTGTTAGGCGAGGGTGACTATGCCAGCTTCGCTTTGCGTAAGCGTGCGAGCAGCAGATTCGCGTTTAACTTCAGACCTGCCAGTCTGGAACAGCCGATCTACGCAGGCGATGTGGTGCAGGCGATCCAGGCGGCGGCTGGAGGTGTCCAAGGCGCCTTCGACCTGGGTGGTCCGGAGGTTGTGACCCGTCGCGATCTCGCGCTGCGCGCGGCTGCGATTCTTGGCACCACTCATACCACCATCGGCCTGCCCTTTGCGCTGGGCGCCTTGGTTGCCCGCTGCCTCGAGCGGCTGAGCGCGAATCCACCGGTTACGGCCGCGATGTTGGACGTGCTCGATCACGACGATAACGTGGATATTCAACCCGCGCTCGATGCGCTGGAGATGGATGGACTGACGCCTTTGAATGACATGCTCAAGGCTGTGCTCGTTTAAGGCCCGCGTCGCAACTACCCCAGAGCGTTGAGTCGGTCAGCGCAGATTGCGCGCCAGGTAGGGCAGGCTGATATCCAGGCGATGGTTGATGTTGCTGTGGGTGCCGTCAAATTCTTCGTATCGATGCGTGATACCCAGGCGCTGTAACTCGGCGTGCAGCTGGCGAGCACCATAGTGGATATGGAACTGGTCCCAGCGTCCGCAATCGATGAACAGGGCGCGCAGCCGTTGCAGCGCTTTGCGGTTTGAGCGGGCCTGGGTCACCGGGTCAAACGCCAACCAACGATTCCACCGCTGGTTTAGCAAGCGTCCATCGTTCAGGTCAAAAGGCAGCGCAAACCCCAATGGTGCCCGCGGCGAAGGATCGTAGGATGCGGCCATACAAACGAGCATCAGGGTCATGATGTCGGTACCCGATGGGCTCTCCGTCTCCTGGCAATGCCGCAGAAACGCCGCGACGCGTCCATCGTCATGTCCTGCGGGCACTCGCTTGTTGCGCCGCGGGGCGAAGCGCTGTAGGTGGGTTAGCGCGGCCGGCCACTCGCTCCTGTAAACGAAGTCGAAGTACGCATCCCCGGCGTGGCTGGCCGCGGCCCCCCAGACGTCTGGGTAGGCCATCGCCAGGTGTAGCGCGCCGAAGCCACCGGATGACTTGCCGAATAGCCCGCGATGTTCGCGTGCCGCCTTGGTCCGCAAACTGCCATCGATAAACGGCACCAACTCCAGGCTCACATAGTCACCATAGCGCCCCATCGCGCTACTGTTGACGTACTGATTACCGCCTAAACGCGTGTAACAATCCGGTAGGACAACGATGCATGGGCTCATTTTGCCACTGCCGATCAGACGGTCCAGGCGGGTGGGCAGGTTCTCGCCAAAGTTCTGCCAGTTCAAGTGTGCCGGGCCGCTGCTCGTATACGCTGCGAGGTCGAAGAGCACCGGATAGCGACGCTCAACCGCGTCGTAGCCAGGCGGCAAGTACACGGGTACTGCGCGATCGTGCGGATCGCAAAGGGCGTTGTTGCGCAAAACCCGTGATGTAAATCTCAATTCGATCACAGTGCCGTTGTGCGTGGCCTCATTTGGCATGATGGTGATGATCTCTGCTCGTTTGGAAGTGGGCACCGGCTAGGAGCCTGTTGAAAAACGATTTTGAAACGCAGCTCTGACGCGCCCTTGCGGGTCAAACGCTCCGATCCTTGGCCCGCGTTGCGCCTCTTGCCCCGCGTTGGCCTCTTGCAAAGGTACCCGACCTGTGGCGCGAGAGGCGCCTTGCCCAAGAATTGGAGAGTTTGACTGAGTCCTAAATAGTTTTTCAACAGGCGCCTAGTGTCACAAAGCTCTCCCGAAATGCCAAATACAGCTCGAGTATCTGCAGAATTTGTGATCAGTCACATACTCACGCGCGGCAATCGGTTACGTTGGAGGATGCTGCGATGCGTCGCGGACGGAGACATCTGTGCCCCCGGGGGTGAAGCACTTTGAATGGATGCGATAGTGACTGACGATCAGCCTCAAGACCGAGAAAGTTTGCAAGCGGAACTGCAGAAGTGGCGCGCGCGGGTGCCTAAACTCGCCGCAGCCCTGCGCGAGCGCACCGAGGAATTGGGTACCGCGCGATCCGAGCTTTCGGCGTTGCAGTCGCAGGCCGGTGGTGTCGGTAAAGCAGATGACATCGATGCCCGGATCCGCGCGCGCGACGACATGATCACCGAGCTGGAAGATCAGGTCGAAAAACTCGGTGCGCAAGCCCGCACCGCGTCTCAGACCTTGCACGCTGAACAGGCGAAAAGTGCCGCCCTGGCCGAGCAGCTGGACGCCGCGCAGGAACAGCTACGCGACTGGAAAACCAAACGCCAATCCCTGACCGCGCAACTCGACGATGCTGTGGCCTCCAGTAGCAAACGCAATGTCGAGGTGGATCAGCTACGCGCGGAATTGAGCGCGCAACGTACCGAGGCTCAGGAGGAGCTTGCGGCGGAGCGCGCCCAGGCGGACGAGCGCTATCAATCGCTGAAAGAGCGCAATCAAAATCTGCTGGAAACCACCGAGCTTGCCAACAAACAGATCGAGGCGCTGGGTGACGAGCTGAAAAGCCTGGTGGATGAACGCTCGCGCCTGCAAGCTGACAAGATAACGCTGGGCGAGGAACTGGCGGCGAACGCGGCTGAACACGAAGCTGCGCTGGCGACCCAAGCCGCAGAGATGCAGGAGTTCAAGGATGTGCTGGAGACCGCCGAAGGGCGTCTGACCCAGGCACACGAATACAGCGCTCAGCTCCAGGCGCAGATCGATCTACTGCAACAGACCGATCAGGCGCTGCAGAAAGAGATCACGGGGCTGAAGAGCGAGCGCGATGCGCTGCTGACCCAGGCCGATGAGGCCGCCGACGCTGCCTCGAGCCGTGATGACGAATGCCGGGCAGCACAAACGCGGGTGGCCGAACTGGAAGACTTTGTTGCCGTGATGGAAGGCGAGATCGAAGCGGCGCAGGGTCGGGCCATTACCTATGTTACCGACCTGGAGGCGGCGCAGCACAGCGCGCTGCAGGGGCAGGAGAAGGTCGAAAGTCTGAGTGCCACGATCGGTGATATGGAGGTGGCGCTCAAACGCCATAAGCAGGACCTCGGGACCGCGAGGGAAGAAGCGCAAACCGCACGGGAAAAATTGGCTGAGCTTGAGGTCGCGGCGCAGCAGCAGCGCGATGATGGCCACACCGCGCTGCGCGACAAAGACGAGCGTTTGGCCGAGAATGCCGCCGAACTGGCGCGTTATCGGTCCCTCGCCGACGAGCAGACCGCAAAAGTCGCCGAGCTGACGCGAGAGCTCGAAGCGACCCGCGAGCGGCAACAGGATGAGGAGCCGGGCGAGGAGATCGTGCGTCTCGCGGAACAACTCAGCGCCGTGGAGGCACAGAACAAAGAACTCGTCGACGCGCAGAAGGCGGCGCTGGCGGTGCAGGAAGAAGAATACCGCGAGCAGATCAAACACGCCGACGACATGGTCGACGAGATCGTGCGACTCAACGACTGCATACACGCTGCTCAGGAAAGCACGCAGCGCAGCGAGCAGGAGAGGCGCCAGCTCGCCGTCCAGGTGCTGGAGCTCGAAGAGAGCAACGCACGCTTGACCACCCATCTAGAAGAGCGTTCCGCTCTGGTGCGGGAATTGGAGGAAGAGCGCACGCAGAGTCATCACCAGAACCTGGCCGGGCATGATTCTCAAGAACTCGATGAGCTACGCCGCAACCTCAAAGAACAGACCCACACCGCGCAGACTTTCAAAGATCACGCCAAGAGTCTGGAAGACAAATTGCAGTCTAATCAGCAACTGATGAGCCAGCTCGAAGAAGAGCTATCGCAAGCCACACAGGCAGTGAATGAGCTGCAGAAGAAGGAGTCGGTAGCCGAACGCCAGAGCAAAGAACGCTTTGCGCAGCTGGAAGAAGAAAACACGCGCAGCCGCGCCAAGGTACGTACGCTGGAAGCGCGGGAGGAAGAACTGCGCGCTCAGCTCGCGACACAGTCCGATGCCAGCGAGCCCACTCCCGAGAATGATCAGGCAGACGCCGAACTGCGCGCTGAAGTACAGGAGCTGCGCGAGTTGATCCGTCAGCGAACGGAAGAGGCGGATGAGTTGCGTTGGCAACTCGAGCAGCAGCGGGATAGTGGCGACCAGAACATGATGATGATCTTACATCAGCAGCTCAAAGACGCTCGTGCTGAGTCCAAGCGACTGGCGGACAAGCTCGCAGCCGGCGGGCCCGAAAAAGTGGAAGTCCACGCGGCGCGCTTGACCGACATCAAAGGAGTCGGTGCGAAGTTGGTCGATCAGCTCCGTGACCTGGGGTTTGAGTCGGTGGAACAGATCGCGCAGTTGCGCATGCAGGAGCTCGAGGATGACTCGCATCCGCTGCACTCGTTGCGCAGTCGTATCGCCCGTGACGAATGGGTCAGCCAGGCACAGGATCTATTGCACTAGCGGACCGCTCCAATCAACTGATTGCATGCGCGCAGTGCGCCGCGGCGTAGCGCAAGCAGCCGCCAGGCTATTGAGTGTTACGCCAGAATCTCGTCCCACACCTCGTCCCACAACTCATACATCAGCATGGCACCTTTGTCCGGGTAGAGGGACATCATCGTGCTGTTGTGGGTAAGGGCGTCGCGCAGATCCTTGTACGGCGTGACCGCACTGAGCTGTCCATGCCAGACGGTGATGGGCAGTTTGAGTGGTGACAGGTCGATCGGATTGTTCTCGTTGTAGCAGAGGATCTCATCGGCAACCCCGCTCGCCGTGACCGTCAAGGCTTCTTCCGACATCACAACCAGGTGTTCCAGAACCTGTGGATTCTCTTCGAGGAACAGACGGTCATGGGTTTGCTCGCCGTAGATGCGTAACAACATGCGACGATTGTTGTCCGGGTTAGAGCGGTTGCGCAGGATGTTGAAGAACGAATTCATCAACCACGGGAAAGTGGTCAATTTGTTGCGCAACATATCGAGGGCTGTGTCTTCGCGAGAAGCGATCCGACCGGGGCTACGGCCGTTGACCAGCATAATTTTGTCGACCCGATCCTGCATGCGCATGGCTGCAAACAGCGCGTGGACCGCACCAGACATATGCCCCAGCAGACGGACCCGATCTATGTCATTGTGTTCGAGTACTTGCTCGACGTCGTATGCCACGGTTGCGAAATCGAAGTTGGGAATGGCGTCTGAGAATCCGTTGCCAGGGCGTTCGATCGCCACGATCGTGGCGTCCATTGCATCGGCTTTGGCGCTCATGCCGGAGGGTAGACGGGACGTCGCTACGCTCTCATGAAAGTACACGACTTTCTTGCTACCGCTCCCGTAGGTGCGATAAGCGACTTTGCGCGAGAACGGTTCGGGTATGATCACAAATTGATAGGGTGGAGTGTCCTGCGCGATCTGCGGTGTTGAGCTTGGAGGCGCTTGTTTGATCACATTTAAGATGAAGCTCAACTGCGTGACCATCAGCAGCAGATCGCTCTGGCGGTTGATCCCCGTTTTGTCAAAAACGGATTGCAGATGATTGCGCACGGTGTTGACGCTCACCCCTAACGCCGCTGCCACTTCCTTGATCTGTTCGCCATGCGCCAGATGCATGCAGATATTCGACTCTGCGGTGGTCAGTCCGAACGACGATTGCAGCGCCAGGCGCGCGTGCTCGTCTGCCTCTGCGCCGGATATCAAGAGTCCATAAGCAACCGCTTCGGCACTGGATTGCAACGCTTTGGGTAAATCTTCGGCGCGCGTCAGATAGGCGTAGCGCACCTGCTGCTGTTCGCAGTTGAGCTCGACCAACACGTGTTGGGTGTTTTGTTCACGCACTTCCCGCAACGCGTTTGCGAACTTCTGCGCCGAGTCTGGATCAGCGAAGTGGAGTATCCTGTTTTGCGCCGTGCAGTACTCGGTCAGGCTGGCGGTCGACGCGCTCTGACCGATGACTTCGCCCTGTTTGTTGAGCAGGAAAAATATGCAGTTGTTGGTGTCGAGCGGCGCGGGTTGGTCTGCGCGCAATTGCCAGGCCAGAGCTTCCGCGGAGGAGAGTATCGTCAGGAACGTCGTCTGGTTGACGCCATGTTGGAGGTAGTCACTATATTCCGAGATCGCCCCGACGAGATCGTCAAACGTCAGCGTGTCCATCGCGTAACCCAGCAGTTTCTCTACCAGATCTGTGGGCGGTTCGCGGGGAATGTCAGCGCGATTGTTCATGGCTCTTCGTTACTGCTCGTCGTTAAACCCTGTCTTTTCGCGGTTCAGAATAACCAGAGTTGGGCAGCGCGTCCCCCAGTTTTGTGGGTGGATTGTAAAACCGTGCGTTTTTACATTCTTGTGGAACATGGTTATTATCAAATGAGCTTTAGCGAGAACTTTCGATTATGAGCAACCTTTCTGTACCTAGTCCGGACGAAGCTGATAACCGCAAGGGAAGTGACCGACGTGGCAACGACAGACGTCGTAGCGCACAGGGATTGTTTGAAATCAGAGCGCGACGCGAACGCGTTGAGCAAGATCGGCGCCAGACCGAACGTCGGGTCGGTGCCGCGCGATGGCTATTCTGGCGGCGTTGAGCCCGCGAGCCCGCGAGCGCGCTTAAGGCCTTTTGTATCGCGCGCTAGCGTTGATCGCTCAAGCCTCAAGGGGCTCTCGCGCTAGACTAGAGAGCAAGCATTGTCAGCACCGGTGCGCGCTTGTTCCGGCTCTAAAACGCACCCCTCCCGCAGGTTTACGCCTGCGATGCTAAAGTTCCCTCTGAAATTCTTTCTTCAGCGGACTGATCACAGTCGTGCGACCTCACGGGTGCGTCTTGTGGCCAGCCGTCGCAGACGACGGCCGCTTCCGGCGATGTTCTCTTAGCCCTTGATTTACCAAGGTTTTTACACGGGTGGAGGGGTAATTTTCGGTAGACTTGAGGGCGTACAATGTCGGTGCCTAGAAGTGGGAATATCGCGGTAACGTCCACGGCGGCTAAGTGTAAAATATGCGCCGCTTGGCAAGTTATCCACAGCGCTATCCACAGATAGGCTAGCGTGCGCTACGAGCCGACAGCTATAGCCAAAGGCGAAAGCCAAGAGCGAGAGTCCAGAGAGCCGATAGAAAGAGCCAAGAGAAAGAGGCCTGGAGTAAACAATGTACATGTGCAGCGGCTACCTGCCCCTGACCAGAATCCTGGTGGTGTTGGTAACTTTGTTTTCAAGCTCGTCCTTGAGCGCCGGTGATGCCGCTGCCGGCAAGGCGTTGTTTCCCGTGTGTACGTCATGTCATGGGCCAACCGGGCTGGGTAACCAGGCCATGAATGCCCCCAAACTGGCCGGCCAGGAAGCCTGGTATGTGATCAAGCAGATGCAGTTGTTTCAGACGGATGCTCGCGGTGGCGCCCCGGGTGACTTTAGCGGCATGCAGATGGCGATGATGTCCAAAGGCCCGCAACTCCGCAGTCCGCAAGCGCTGGCCGATTTGGCGGCCTACATCGCAACCTTCGAAAACGTCCGCCCCGCGCCGACAGTCGTCGGCGACACCGAGGCCGGAAAACAGCTTTACGTGGCCTGCGCGGCTTGCCATGGCGCACAAGGTGAAGGCCTCGAGGCGATGGCCGGTCCGCGCCTGGCCGGCCAGAACGATTGGTACCTGGTCAATCAGATCAAGAAGTTCCAAGCCAAACAACGCGGTTACCATGCGAGTGATCACGGCGGGCGCCAGATGGTCCCAATGGTGAGCATGCTGGCGACCGATGCTGGCATCAACGATGTCGTGGCCTACATCAATACGCTGGATCCATAGAGCGTGTCCGCTCGCCTCACCATATCGCTCGCGGCATTGCAGGAGAATTACGCACGTCTGGCCGCTGCTGCGCCGGGTGGCGTGGCCGCTGTCGTCAAGGCCGACGCCTACGGGCTTGGCGCCGTGCAGGTGCTGCCGGCGTTGCAGCGGGCAGGTTGTGAGGAGTTTTTTGTGGCGACCATCGCAGAGGGTGTCGCCCTGCGCGCCGCGTCCGCGACGGCGATCATCTATGTCTTGAACGGCCTGGGCGCTGATGACGTGGATGCCTGCTTGCACCACCGCCTGGTGCCGGTGCTCAACAGCCCCGCCCAGTGTGAGCGCTGGCTGCCGACTGCCCAGCCCTGTGCGGTGCACGTCGATACCGGCATGCAGCGCCTGGGCCTGACGGCGGCCGAATTTGCGCAACTGGATCGTGGCCTGCGTTGTGAGCTGATCGTCAGTCACCTGGCGCGCGCGGACGAGCCAGAGCATGGCGCTAACGCCGAGCAGGTTGCCCGCCTGCTAGCGGCGCACGACCTGCAACGCTTTCCGGACGCGCGCCTGTGTATGAGTAATTCGGCGGGCACGCTGACAAAAACTATGCCGAACGACCAACTGTCGCGTGCCGGGATTGGGCTCTATGGCGGCAATCCTTATGTCGATCGCCTCAACCCGATGGTGCCGGTGGTGCAGGTGGAGGCCCGGGTATTGCGGGTGCGTGAGGTCCCGCCAGCAACTCCGATCGGATACGGTGGAACCGCAGAATTTTCCGCCCCCACCACCGTTGCGGTGGTAGGCGCTGGATACGCTGATGGTATCCCATGGCGCCTGAGCAACGGGGGGCGCGCTTACTTTGCCGGCCAGGAGGGGTGCGTTGTCGGACGCGTGAGTATGGACAGCGTGCACGTGCACTTTCGCAGCGTTGTGCCTGTGGAGGGAGATTGGGTTGAGCTGCTCGGGCCTAACGTTGGCCTCGACGACATGGCTCGGATCGCGGGCACCATCGGTTACGAAATATTAACAAGACTATCAACGCGTTCAGAGCGGCGCTACGTTGAGCAATTGTTGACTTGAAATCCACCAGGGCGGGCGCGACTATCTAGGCGGTGAGCTAGCTGGCTAGCCGATGAGCCGGGCGGTGATCGGCGACAGTCGATAGCAGATGGTAACAATCACATCGTCGCAAAAGAGGAGGGGAGCATGGGTTTAGACATCAATTCGAGCGGACGTTTGGCGGGACGTGTCGCCATTGTCACGGGCGCCAGTCGGGGCATCGGCGAGGCCATCGCCCGGCGGTACGCGATGGAGGGTGCCAAGGTGGTGGTCAGCGCCCGCACCGTGAACGCCGACGATCACTATCTGCCAGGTACCATCACCAAAACGGCCGAGGACATCAAAGCGGCGGGGGGTGACGCCCTGGCGGTGCGCGCCGATCTGTCCCAGGCGGATGATCGCCAGGCACTGGTCGAACAAACGCTCGACGCTTATGGAGCGGTGGACATTCTTGTGAACAACGCGGCCATCACCTACTTCATTCCGGTCAGCGACTTTCCGGAGCGACGCTTTCGCCTGATGATGGATGTGCAGGTGTGGACGCCGTTTGAGCTCGCGCAACTCGTCTTGCCCGGCATGCGTGAACGCGGCAGCGGTTGGATTCTCAATATCTCCTCCCACGCCGCGATCCACCCGGACAAAACGATGCCTGGACGTGGCGGCACGGTCTACGGCATGTGTAAGGCTGCGCTCGAGCGTTTCACGACCGGTCTTGCGCAGGAGGTCTACGACGAGGGCATTGGGGTCAATGTCATCTCGCCCGGGCTGGTAGCCACCCCGGGTGTGCTGCATCACAAATTGATCACCGAAGAGAGCAAGGATCGGGTCACACCGATCGAGCACATGGCCGAGGCCTGTTTACGACTTTGTCATGGGGATCCCCAACAACTTACCGGACGCATCGACTACGCGGACGAGGTCATGGCGGAGTTCTCACTGCAGCCGGTAGATCTGGATATGGACTTCAGCATCGAGGTGGATTAGCCCTCCAAGGTTGTGGTCGCGGCGCAATTTCCAGCGTTGCCCGCCCCGCAAGCTTTGCCCTGCGAGCCGCGTTCCCATCAACGAATCGGCAATTCGGTACGCTTGATCACCTGACGCAGACCAAAGCTGGAATGCACGCGAGCGACCCCGGGTAGGCGGGTCAGATGCTGACTGTGGATCACCTCGTAGTCGCGTGCGTCCGCCACCACCACCCGCAATTGATAGTCCGCGTCACCACTCATCAGATAGCACTCCATCACCTGCTCGATATGGCTGACCGCGCGTTCGAAGGCCCGCAGATCTTCTTCCTGCTGGCTATGCAGGGTGATGCGGACAAACACGTTATCGGGGTAGCCCGCCAGGGTTTGATCGACCAACGCCACATAGCCCCGGAGCAGGCCGCGCGCTTCCAGACGCCGTACCCGGCGTAGGCAGGCGGACTCGGAGAGATTGACCCGCTCGGCGAGATTGGCGTTGGTTAGCCGTCCGTCGAGCTGAAGCTCGTGAAGAATGGCGCGGTCCAGGCGATCCAAATCACTAATTTCTTGCATAGATATACTCTTATTGGGCAGATAATTCTAATTTGGTACGATTAGGAGCAAGTTTAGGCAATCTAATTCGCTCAGGCTACCGCTATGCTGAAGCTCCACACATGTACTACCGAAGGTGAAGCCAGTGCTGATCAGCGTGCCGCGAGAGACCAAAGTTCATGAATACCGGGTCGGTTTGACCCCGGATAGCGTAGCCAGCCTGACCACCGCCGGGCATAACGTGTGGGTGCAGAACAGCGCCGGGCAGGGCGTTGGGTTCGACGACGAAGATTACCGACGTGCCGGTGCGCGGATTGTCGATCTCGATGACGCCTTTGCCGGCGAGCTGGTGATCAAGGTCAAAGAGCCAAATCTTGCGGAATGCGAGTGCTTGCAGAGCGGACAAGTCTTGTTCACTTATCTGCATCTGGCCGCGGCACCGGCTATCGCGGCAGCTCTGGTGGCGCGCGGTGTGGTCGCCATCGCCTACGAAACGGTCGCAGACGCGGCGGGACATCTGCCCCTGCTGGCACCGATGAGCGAAGTGGCAGGGCGCATGAGTGTGCAGGTGGGTGCCAATGCACTGCAGAAAGCGAACGGTGGTCGAGGCACGCTGCTCGGTGGCATCCCGGGGGTTGCCCCAGCTTACGTGGTGATCCTCGGCGGCGGCATGGCTGGAACCAATGCGGCGGAGATGGCCATAGGCCTGCAGGCTCGGGTGACCATCCTCGACCGGTCGATCTCGCAGTTACGCGCGCTGAATGAGCGGTTCGGTGTCCGCGCACAGGTGTTGATGGCCTCAGAAGAGAATATAGCGAACACCGTGCGCGACGCCGATCTGGTGATCGGCGCAGTATTGGTTCCGGGCGCGAACGCGCCCAAGCTGGTCGATCGCGCCCTGTTGCGACAGATGTTACCCGGCGCGGTGCTGGTCGATATATCCATAGATCAGGGCGGTTGTTTTGCCACCAGTCGCCCGACCACACACGATGATCCGACCTACGTGGAGGAAGGCATCGTGCACTACTGCGTGGCGAATATGCCTGGCGCGGTTGCGCGTACCGCGACGATCGGCCTGAACAACGTCACGCTGCCCTACGTGCACGCGCTGGCCAATCACGGCTGGCGTCACGCCTTGGACTTGGACCCTGGCTTTGCTGCTGGGCTGAATGTGGCGGAAGGTCGGGTGGTTCACCCAGCGGTTGCGGACGCTTTGTCGGTCGGCGTTGCTGCCTGAAGCGGGCACCGGAACGAACATCCGCCGCTGTTTATAGCGCGGCGGCTTCTCTATTCGAGATCTGCCGACCCCGATTCAGGCCAGCAGGTGCCGGACCTGGTGCAGTGTCTTGTCCAGCCCGCGACTGAACTTGGCGAACACTTCGTCGATCTGCTTGTCATCGATGATCAGCGGGGGGCAGAAAGCGATCGAATCGCCCATGTTGCGCACGATCAAGCCTTCTTCCTGACAAGCCGCTGAGCACACGGCCCCCACACCGTCGCTGGCACGGAAAGCCTGGCGGGGTTCTTTGCCCGCCACCAGTTCCAGCGCGCCGATCAGACCGGCGCCGCGCGCCTCGCCCACGAGCGGATGATCAGCGAAACCACGCAGGCGTTCCTGCATGATGTCGCCCACCCTCGCTGCGTGCGCGAACAAGTCACGTTCTTCCATGATCTCGAGATTGCGCAGTGCAACGGCAGCACAGACCGGATGCCCAGAGTAGGTAAATCCATGGCCGAATACCCCGAGTTGTTCCGCGACCGACTCAAATGCGGCGTACATCTCCTCGGGGATCAGGACGGCGCTTAAGGGCAGATAGGCAGAAGACACCGCTTTGGCGACGCTCATGGTCGTCGGCGTGAAGTTCAGGGTCTGGGCGCCGAACGCATTCCCGGTCCGTCCGAACCCACAGATCACCTCATCGTCGATAAAGCAGATGTCATGTTTGGCAAGCAGGGCCGATACCTTTTCGTAATAGCCTGGCGGGGGCACGATTACACCCCCGGCGCCCATAATCGGCTCGGCGATGAAGGCGGCGATCGTCTCGGGGCCTTCGCGCAGGATCAGGTCTTCCAGCTCAGCCACAATCCGATTGACGAACTGTGGTTCGCTCTCGCCGCTGCTGCCCTCGCTATAGAAGTGAGGACAGGTGGTGTGGAGGATACCCGCGATCGGCAGATCGAACGCGTTATGAAACGGCGGCAATCCGGTCAACGAACCGCTGGCGATGGTGACCCCGTGGTAGCCGCGTTTGCGGGAGATGATCTTCTTCTTTTCCGGTCGTCCCAGCGCGTTGTTGTAGTACCACATCAGCTTGAGCTGGGTGTCGTTGGCGTCACTCCCAGACAGGCCGTAGAAGACCCGGCCCGCTTCGAACGGCGCCGTGGCTTTCAGTTTTTCCGCCAACAGAATCGAAGGCTCGTTGGTCTTGCCGGCGAACAATTGCGAGTAGGACAACTTGCGCATCTGCTCGGCGGCCACTTCGGCCAGCTCCTCTACCCCGTAACCCAGCGCGGTACACCACAACCCCGCCATGCCTTCGATGTATTGTTTACCCTTGTTGTCCCACAGATAGACCCCCTGCGCCCGCTCGTGCACCACCGGCCCCTGCTGGGCGTGCAATCGCAGATTGGTGGTGGGGTGTAGCAGGTGCTCGAGATCTTTCGCCTCGAGCGAACCCGCGGGAAACTCGTTGTGTAGTGGATCGGTCCTCGCCATGCTCTCCTCCCGCATCAGTCACGTGACCTTAAAGCGGCCACATCGGAACTTTCGCTAGTGAAGCGTTAAGCCTCCCACAAGCGCGGGAACGTCTCAATGCGCACGCGTGGACGATTTCGCATTCCGCGCGACGATGCGCAAACGGCAGCGCTCCCGTTTGCTATGCTTTGAGAAGGTGAAAAGGTAGCCGTGGCGTCACATTAAGCACTTTCAGCTATACGTGTTGGCGGGGAAGTTGGCTATAATCCGCGCCCAGCTTGTAAGGCCTGAACGCTCAGATGGTGCGCGGGTGGGCGACCGGTGTGGCATGACGAGCACACCTGAGTTTAGGAGATGAATCTTGAAAGCGTTTTACCTGATGTTGCTGGCTCTGCTTCTCTCTGCAGCGGCGCTGGCCATTCCGCCGGGCACCGGTAGCGAAATCGAGGCCCGCATCGCGCCGTTTGGCGCGGTTTGTCGTGCTGGTGACGATTGTGGGAGTGCGTCCGCAGTGGCCGCCACCGGCCCGTTGACCGGACAGCAGGTGTATGACCAGTTTTGTTTCGCCTGCCACTCCACCGGGGTTGGTGGCGCGCCTAAATTCGGCGACAGCGCCGTTTGGGCAGAGCGGATCGACAAGGGTATGGATACCCTGATGAGCAGCACCATCAATGGTATTAATGCCATGCCCGCCAAAGGCACATGCATGAACTGTTCTGACGATGAGTTGGGTGCCGCCGTCGACTATATGTTGGCTGAGTTGCAATAAGCCCTCTTGCCCCGCCGCCTGACAGTAGTCGTCAGGCGGACCTTGGAAGGGCCCTACCTATCGAAATGACCGCAGCGTCGGAACGTTCGTAGCGCTTCCGAAACGGTTGACACGTCCGCGGCCCTCGTCGCGGATGGCTCGTGCGCTCTAGGACACGCCGCCCTCCCAATCCAGCGCCCGATACGATAGCGCCTCGCTGAAATCTTCCATCTCGACGTTCGTATGTTCCGCGAGGTCGGCGATGGTGCGCGCGACGCGCCAGACCTTGTGGTAGCTGCGCGCGGATAGACGGTAGGTTTCGATGGCGCGTTTCAGATAGGCCGGCTCGATAGCCGCCTGTTGCGCGTGGGCTTCGATGGCGTCGCGCTGCAGCGCGCAGTTGGCGTGACCCTGGCGGTTTAAGGCGCGCCGTCGTGCGGCGATAATGCTGTCGCTGGGGTCTGCCTGCTCTGCTTGTGGCTCAGCCCTGGTCAGCAGATCACGAGGCAATTCCGGTACCCAGATCTGCAGGTCGATGCGGTCGAGCAGCGGACCGGAAATGCGTCCCTGGTAGCGCAAACGCTCGCCGGGCGCGCAGCGACATTGGGCCTCGCGACAGTGCCGGCCGGCCGGACAAGGATTCATAGCCGCCACCAGTTGAAATTGGCACGGGTAACGGACCTTGTAGCGCGCGCGTGAAATAACCGCTTCGCCTTCTTCCAAGGGCTCGCGCAATAGGTTGAGCACGCCGGGTTTAAAGTGTGGCAGTTCATCGAGAAACAGCACCCCACGGTGGGCGAGGGTCGCCTCCCCAGGCGTTGGCTGGCTGCCCCCTCCGAGCATTGCCGCAGCGCTCGCCGAGTGATGCGGATCGCGAAACGGCGGTCGCAAGTGGTCGCTGCGTGTCTGACCCGCGATCGAGAAAACCGCTGCGGTTTCCAGCGCTTCGGCGGCGGTGAGATCAGGTAGCAGATCACGCAACGCGCGCGCCAGCATCGTTTTCCCGCTGCCCGGTGGGCCGACCATTAGTAGGTGGTGTCCTCCGGCAGCGGCGATGATCAATGCCCGTTTGGCCATTTGTTGACCGAGGATTGGACCGAGCGGGTGACGTTGTCTTGTCACTCTCTGGGGTGCTGCCCGAACCGGCGTGGTCAGCGTTTGTTGATGCAGTAGATGATCGACCACCTGGCGTAGATTCTGCGCGAGCCGGACATCCCCCTGTTGCGCGGCGAGGCTCAATTCGGCCTGATTGTCCTGCGGGGCGATCAAGGTGGTCTCTTCCCGTGCGCAGGCCAACGCCGCGAGAATGGCACCGTTGACCGGTCGTAGGCCACCGTACAGTGACAGTTCGCCGATGAATTCCGCGTGCTCGAGCTTCGCGTTAGGTAACTTGTGATCCGCCGCCAGGATCGACAGGGCGATGGCCAGCTCCAGCGTGGTGCCTTGTTTCGGCACGTGCCCAGGCGCCAGATTGACGATCACCCGCCCTTCCGGAAAAGCCCAGCCGCTGTTGGTGAGAGCCGACTTGATACGATCGCGGGATTCCTTCAACGCGCTGTCCGCGAGCCCGACGATATTGAAGCTCGGCAAACCCGGCCCGCAGTGGCATTCGACCGTGATGCGACGGGCGGTCATGCCGATGATCGACCGGGCGCGCACCAGCGCGGGACTATTTTCGCGTGTCGCCCTCGAGTTCATTCAGGCGACTTTCCAGTTCGTCGACTTGCGCCTGCAGGGTTTTGAGCAGCTCGATATGCGCTGCGTACTCGTGTTTTGGCACCCACTCGAAGCCTGCGAGCAACCCGGCCAGGCGGGTACGAAGGCCGGCTTCCGCTGTTTCCAGGCCGCCGTGCAAGCCGTCCGGCGTCGCGGCGCGCAGCGCGCTGATGATTTGCGTGATCGGGTCCACGTGTGGCTCGTCGTCATTGGGAAGCGAAACTCTAGCATAGGTCTCAGCGGCCTCGGGTTAGGAATTCAAGCGAACGGTCCGACGCGCGGCGACGGACCCGACGGGTCGCCGGTGCGAGCCGAACCCGGCGGATGCGATGCTCGATGGCTCTGTTGGACAAAGTTTGACGCACCGGCATGAACCAGAAAGGGGCAGATCGCCCGCTAAGGGGTGCGATTTTTCCAGATTATGCGCACCGAAATGGTGCGTAAACTGCCCGTAAACAGTGCGCTGTTTTGGTGCGCGCTTTCCATGCCTGCGCATAACCCATTGATTTAAGTAGATTTATATATTGGCACGCATTCTGCTTTTAAGTCACCGCCAAGGCGATTGGGGTGCCGCGGAAATTTCTGCGGCTCTGGCCTGATGGCACTGATTGATCATTAAGGGGTTAGACAAATGAATAAAGCGTTGCGATACGCATTCTCTAAAACACTTGCCGTGGCGGTCCTCGTCAGCGGGTCACTGTTCACCGTCGCTGCTAACGCAGATGTTTCTTACAACATCGGCTGGGCATCGGAATACCACTACCGCGGTATCTTCCAGAAGACCTCTTCTGCGAGTGCGGGTATCGACTTTGAAGAAGGTGGTTTCTACATCGGCAGCTGGATGGCCGATGTGGGTGACGGCATGGAAATCGATGGCTACCTCGGATACGGCATTGAAACCGAGGCAGGCTTCTCTGCCAGCATCGGCTTTACCGGTTACTACTACACCGGTGATTTCGACGACACCTATGAAGAAGTCAACCTGGGGTTCGGCTACGGCCTGGTCAGCATCGACTATGCGATCGGTGAGTACGATGGCGGCGGCGGTGCCGACTACGACTTCCTCTCAGCGACGGTCGATATATCCGACACCGGCTTCGCTCTGACCTATGGCACCTTCGGTGATGACTTCGATGGTGACTACATCGAGATCGGCTACGGCACCTCTGTCGCAGAACTGGACATCGGTGTATCCCTGATCCTGGCCAGCGATGAACTCGCCGGCGGCGACGAAGACGAGACTCTGGTGTTCACCATCGGTAAATCGTTCTAAGCCAGCATTGTCGTAACCGTATAACAAGAACGTCGCTCGGTAGCTTTGGAAGTTGGAGCGGGTAGGTACCACCGAGATTGACTTTAAGCGACAATCGATGGGTGTGAGTTAAATGTGTTCTTCCACAAACCCGATTTGACGCACATCCCATCACAGGAGAAATCATGAAACTAGTTACAGCAATAATTAAACCATTCAAATTGGATGATGTGCGCGAGGCACTCTCCGAAGTCGGTGTGCAAGGCATGACCGTGACGGAGGTAAAGGGCTTCGGCCGTCAGAAAGGCCACACCGAGCTGTATCGCGGCGCGGAGTATGTGGTCGATTTTCTGCC
>JBCCHL010000016.1:0-35956 GCA_039028775.1 Pseudomonadota bacterium
CCCAGCCCACAATCGCCGCGACCAGCACGATGACAATCGCAAGGGCCAGCAGTAGTTTCTTCAACATAGGGACCGACCCTCGAATGGTTGGCGTTTCAGGACGGCGGGACGGGCCGCCACCGGAAGCGGTTGCGGCTGGGCGTCCCGATCACAACGAGGAACCGGACACCGTTCAGAGCATGGTGAGCCGATTGGGAGGCAGGTCGTCCTCACGCTCGGCTTCCGGATCCAACCAGGGTATCGGACCGTACATTTTCTCGAGCCACTGGCCGTATTCCCAAAAGTGCGTGGCGGGCAGGTCGTCGTCGCCTTCCAGATCCTGGATATTCTTGAACTTAAAGGCCGGGGTGTTGGGGTTGTTGCCAGCCTTCGGTCCGGGCCCGTTCTCGAGACCCGGCTCGATCAGTTGCCCGCTGAGGTTTGCGTAGTCTTTGGCGATCTCGCTGGCCCAGGGCACATCCGGGAAGGGTTTTGGCGTATCCAGCATGCCCGTGCGGAAAAAGAGCGTGTTGCCGTGATGCATGTCGTCCGCCTCCTCCGGCGCATAAGACTCGTTGTACTCGGCTCGGGCTTCCCGGCCGTACATGGTCTGCGCCCCTGCGAGGAGTCCGAGTCGGGCCACACCGCTCGTATCGATGAACATCTTACCCGTGAGCCGATACTCGCGACCGCTGCGCGCTTCGATGGCGTCCACGGCGACGATCTTGTTGTTGGCCACTTGTGTCGCGATCACGCGGTGCTCCAGGAAGACGCTCGCCGTTGCTTCTGCTTCCAGAAGTTGGACGGCGACCAGGTCCCCGTCAGGCGTACGTTGCGACAATTCCTGCAGCAGGGCGCCCTGAGCGCCGCGCGGCATCAGCCCGATCTCTTTACTCGCATTGCCGCCCAAAACGGGACGATCGTGGATTAAGGCCACCGTTTGGCCCAGCCGCGCCGCCGCCAGCGCTGCGGCGCAGCCGGATATGCCGCCGCCGACCACCACAACATCATAAGCGCCTGCGTCATCGGGTGCTGCGGGCAGACCGCGCATGACCTTGCGCCAAGCTCGACTCTCTTCATCAACGGCGTCGGGTGGAGCGATACCATCGGCGCTGAGGTAAATTGCATCGCAGCGCCCGCAAAAGCCGGTGAGATCGTGCAGTCGCAGGTGTAGTGGGCCCGCTTCCAGGGTGACCTTGCCGCCAGACTCCCATGACCAGTCCTGGTCGTTCGCACCGAACACCGTCGACAGCGGCTCATCGTTGATGGAGAGCTCGAACCGGCCGGGGTGATGTCCGGGCACCCAGTCTTTCGCTCGCACCCAAACCTCATATTCACCCGCGCTTGGTAGATCGATGGTGGACGTGGCGTCAGCAACGGGCTCACCCAGGCCGTGCGCAAGCAGGTATGGCGACCCCATGAGTGTTTCGAACTGAGAGTCGAGTACCCAGCCGCCAAAATCGTCAAACGCCTCGGCTTCAATGAGGATACCGCGCTTGGCGTTTGGCTCGGATTGATGTTCGGTCATGCTAGGTCTCCTGATGGCGGGTTTCTGTCTTTTCTGGCGCTCAGCCGTTGATGTCGTCAGCCATAGCGCCAGCCAGTTCGGCGCCGCCAAACACCTCCGTGCTGACACTCTGGTCCACGGCATACTCCGGACTGACCGCCTCGATGCCGCTACCTGCAGGCAGCGGCGGTGAATAGTATCCAATCGTGTAGGTGGCCATGGCGTAACCCAGTAGGCGCCGTAGTTCTGGATCAAACGACTCTGCCACCTCCGGAGGGCAGCACAGATACTGATTCTCTTCCTGGCGCAGCCAGCCCAGCGTGTAATCGATAAGCAATCCGATGCGGTCGCCGTTGGAAAGATTTGCGCCGCCGCCGTGCAGCACGGAGCCGGTGAAAATCATCACCGAACCGCGTTGCATTTCGGCCTGCACAATTTCGTGCGGCTCGGCGCGCTGCTCATTCGACCAGGACGAAGAGCCGGGTACCACCTGAGTGGCGCCGTTCTCGCGGGTGAAGTCCGTCACCGCCCACATGCAGTTGACCTGTGGTTCGATGTCCTTGAGCACCGAATTCCACGCCCACTTGTCTTTGTGCAGAAGCTGCTCGGTTTCGCCTGGGCGTATGCGGATCGCCTGGGTGACGTGGATTTGGTATCGCTCACAATTCTCTAGCAACAAGCTATCACACACGCCTAGTACGCTGGGATGGATCGCTATTTCACGACATTTTTGCGAGCGGGCGAGCAGCGCTCCGGTGCGCGTGGTGCTTTGTCCGCTGAACTCGTCCGAACCGTTCGGGGTGGCCCTCCAGTAGGGGCTCAGTTCAGATTCGATTTGTTGAAGATCTACCGGCGACAATACGTCGCGCAGAATGACGGCGCCGTCCTGTGCGATGTGCTGATTGATCAGCTCCGAGTCCGCGTCCGGCGGCAGCGTGACTATGGATCTCATGGATACCTCCGCGCCAGGTGCACTGGCCTCTCATCTACTCAAAACAGGTGGCGACGATCGCGTGGGATGTGAGTGACAACGTTCGCGTCACCTGCAGTCGCTCGCTTCCCAACAACAGCTCTATGGCGCAATAGCCAATCTCCAGACCCAATCGCGCTCTCTCAATCGCCTCTTTGCGCGATATCTTCAGGCGCACCCGGTGCAGCGGTCCGCATAAAACTCTGCCGCGTGCTGATTGGCCGCAATGCGAATTCCCGCAAGTTCGGGCACGGCGCGCAATGACACGATCAGGGCCCGGGACCCGGTGAAGCTCGCGGTCACGCGGTAGGTTTCCTGCAACACCAACAAGGCATGCGCGCGCAAATCGTCGCGGGTTTCGACCGACTCTGTTTCCCAACGCTGATAGGCCTCATTCTGCCTAAGCAGCAAGCGATCGGCCATAACATTCAGCAGGGCATGCTTGTTCTTGAAGTAGTGGTAAAAAACCGGCGCGGTAACGCCTGCACGCTCGGCGACGATATTGGAATTGACCGCTTCCAGGCCCGCTTCTTCCAAAATAATCTGGCCGGCGGTGATGATCTTCTCGAACGTCGCCTTGGCGTTGGCGCGGGTGGGAAATCGAATCGAGTCTGTGAACCGTTGCGCGTCGACCGAATGCATGGCCGTCTCTAATATAGAATTGACTACATTAGTACTTACTACACTATCGATTTCGGCAAGACGACGGAGGAGGGTGCCTGGACTACGAACAAGGGATTCCATACTTCAAGGAATCCCCGCGGTGTGTCCCTGTGGCCCAACAACCATTCCACCTCAAGGAGGTTGGGGGACGCAAAGATCGGCAGCGGTGGTTAGAGCTAAGGGCGCGGCTGACTAATTGGATCGCCAATCGTCTGTTCATCTTCAAAGCACAAGTGTTTGACGGCTTGATCACTCGTCAATTGTTTAAGCCACAGCCAAGCAGCGACCGGCCGAATCCCGCCTCCGAATAGCAAACTCTCCTAACAGCCGACGGAAAACTATGCAGATTCTAGAAGCCGAAAAAATCAAAGCTGTAGCAGCGTTTGTGTGTGCTTGTCGTTCGTGAGCAGAGTGTCTTTCGTCAGCTCGAGTTCAAGACGGAATAACTCAAACCGAGCGGGTATGAGGGAAAGTCCTCAGTGCGCCTTCACATAGCCAAATAGCCTGCGCCACCTTGATGTGCTGTGGCCAAACCGGCAGTAATTGCCTTGTAAAGATGCTCTAATGCGGCCGACAACAACAACAAAAACGAGCGAAGTAGTGTGAGCGAACCCAACTCTGCAGCAGCGGACAACAACACCGTACGAGACGTGAAGCAATTGGGCACCTGGGCTGCGATCGGCAGCCTGTCCTACGTATTCTGGATTTGCGGCGGTATGGAAATGGTCGAGCGGCTGGCGTATTACGGCGTGCGGCAAGTGTCGAGTTTGTATGCCACGGATGCCCAGTCAGCGGGCGGGCTTGGCCTCACCGGCACGGCGGTGGGTATCATCTTCACGGTATGGGCGTTCGTACAGTCTTTTGTGCCGGTGTTCACAGGCGGCATTTCCGACCGTATCGGCTACAAAGAGACAATTTTCGCCTCTACCGTATTCAAGATACTCGGCTATTTGATTATGGCCTGGTTTCCGAGTTTCTGGGGATTCCTGATCGGGGCGGTGGTGCTGGCGTTTGGTACCGGTATTTTCAAACCGGGTATCCAGGCGACGATCGTCAAGGCCACGGATCGTAGCAACAGTTCGATGGCCTGGGGGGTGTTCTATCAGACCGTGAACATCGGCGGTTTTATTGGTCCACTCCTGGCCGCACAGCTTCGGCAATTGGAATGGGCTTATGTGTTCTATGCCTGCGCGGCGATCATCTCGCTAAATTTTCTGCTGCTGCTGACCTACAAGGAAGTAGACAAAGAAGAACGATTGGCACATCGAGCGAAGGTCAAGGCTGGGGAGATCGAGCAGACGAACCTGTTTGCCGATAGTCTCAGCGAATTGATGAAGCCGATCATGCTCTGGTACATCGTGCTCTTCTCAGGATTCTGGTTCATGTTGATGGCGTTCTGGGATGTAGCGCCCCTGTACTTTCGTGATTGGGTGGATACCACGGTGATGGTGCGTCACCTGTTCGGCCCGGACGGAACCTCGAATCAGTTTTTCATCTTTATTCTCGGCATGAGCCAGGATGGTCAGCGGATCCTGCCAGAAGGCCTGGTGAACCTGAACGCCATGCTGATCATGATTTTCTGTTTTGTGGTGGCTGGCTGGAGTGCGCTGATGCGGGCGACCAACTCGATGGCACTGGGTTCGTTCCTGGCGGCGACCACACTCATGCTGCTCGGTGGCTTCAACTATGGCTGGATTATTGTGGTTGGCATCATCTGTTTCTCGATCGGTGAGATGCTCTCCAGTCCCAAAAGCTCCGAATATCTGGGCAACATTGCCCCGTCGCAGAAGAAGGCCATGTATCTAGGCTTCAGTCAACTGCCGCTAGGTATCGGTTGGACGCTCGAGGGTTTTGTTGGTCAGTACCTCTATGGCAAATATGGCGCCAAGGACACGATCGCGCGTGAGGCCTTAGTGCAGGACGGAGTGCCAGCCGCTGACGTCGATGCGATCCCCATCGGTGAGGCGTTTGCGCGCTTGGTCGAAGTGACCGGACAGAGTGCGGAGACCCTTACCGCCAATCTGTACATGGCCAATGACGTGGGTATGGCCTGGTATCTTATGGGGGCGGTTGGGATCCTCTCTTCAGCAGGGCTTTACGTCTATGGTCGTTGGACCTACAAATTGCAGGAGTAGTAAGGGCAGGAGTTATGGCAACGAGAGTTATGGCAATGAAAGAACTGGAGATCGCGCGTGGACTGCGTGAAGAAATAGAGGCCGCGGGCCAACAGGCGGACTTGGATTGTCACGTATCGGGCGACATGATCCAGAAACTCAGCAGGCAAGGTCTGTTTGCCACCATGATTGCCGAAGCCTATGGCGGCACGCAACGTCCGCCGATGGATACGCTCGACCTCATCGAGGAACTTTCGTACGCCGACAGCGCCGTGGGTTGGACGGGTATGATCTACCACACCACCGCACTGCTCGGATCCTTTTTGCCGGAGCGATGGGCGCGTGAGATCTTTGGCGTCAATCGAGAGGGTGATGGGTTCGATTGCCCCATCGCGGCCGGTGCTGCGGCGCCGAGTGGCAAAGGTGAAGTAGTGGAAGGTGGCATTGTTGTGTCCGGTCGATGGGCATGGGGTTCAGGCACCCACAATGCTGACTGGGTCGCGGGCGGTACCATCGTCTCCGACAATGGAGAGGTGCGCAGCTTTGAAAACGGTGCTCCTGCCGTACACGTCATGTTCTTTGAAAAGGATCACGTGCTTCTGCATGAGAACTGGGATCCCTCCGGACTGCGCGGCACTGGTAGCGGTGACTTCGAGGTCAAAGATTACTTTGTACCCGACGGCCGTTGGACCGTCCTTGGCGCTTCGCGCAGGCAGATTGATGCACCGCTGTACCGCTTTCCCTTTTTTGGGTTCTTCGCCACCGCTGTTGCAAGCGTGCCCCTGGGTATTGCTCGACGGGCGGTGCACGAATTCGAGGCGATGTCGCGGGCAAAAGGGTCCGGGGGTAGAACTGCATCGCTGATCCAGGTCGAATTCGGACAAGCCGAGGCGCTGGTGCAAGCGGCTCAATACCTGATACGCGGCACGGTCACCGACGTATGGGAGCGCATAGTGAAGGGTGAGAAAGTTGAGTTGGAGGAAAAGCGACGTTTGCGCCTGGCGGCATCTCAGGCGACCGCCCTGTGCAGTGAGGCAGTCGATCGATTGTATAACGCCGGAGGGGGCACCTCTCTGCAGGGACACTGCCGGTTGCAGAAACAGTTCAGGGACATACATGCCGCTACCCAGCATCGGATGGTTAGTCGCGAGGTGCTACGAATGGCTGCGGGTGTGAAGTTGGATGGTGAGTCGACGGCCCAGCTTTGAGCATGATGCGCAACGCTGGTTCCGGTGAAGATCATCACCAGTCTGTGTTGCACGTCAGCCTGTGCGACCTCGTGCAGCTCGGCGTCGCCTACTCTTACTTTCCCAAACCGAGATTGTGTGGATATATCTGTTAACATCGCATTGCAGCGCTGCGCTTGTAACAGGTCAACGCTCGCTCGAAGCGCGTAAGCAGAAAGGTTGAGGGCTATCCCGATTGTCCTCGATAGCCCTCCGCGGCGCCATGTTTCGCGGTTAGCGCTGCTGGTTAAGATCGAGCGGGGTCGGGCAAACCAGCTCAACGGTCTCGATCGCGGTTTGTTGCCGCTGTCCTTGTTCAGTCTCTACCACGATGTGCAGCGGTTCGACCACGCCGAGGGTAAGCCCGGTTTCTGCTTCCGCCTCAAAATTGATCGGTGCCGATCGCCTTAGCCCAGCTGTGTAGTACCACCGGACTACCGAATCCGTTTTGCGAATGATAGATGTGGCACTGAACGGGTCACTGCGCGTCGGTATGCGCGCGCACCAGCGCTCGGGCTGCATCACACGACGCGTGTGAGATGGCATCTTCGGCTTTTTCCGTGTGCACGTACGCTTGGAGCTGGTTTACCTGCGGCGCAACAACCGGCTCGATTTGTGCATCGATGGCGGTGCTGCCGGAAGCGGGTAGGGCCAGGGTTCGGGGGTCGACCACGTACTGGGTAATTTGGTTGCCAAATTTGCGCATAGTACGGATTTTATTGGTCAGGAGAGCACGCCGACGAACCATACTCAAATCGTCGGTGGCGGTCCGCTTGGTGTTTCGTCTACATATTTGTGAGCAGGAAATACACCAAGTAAAGACCTAGCCCAATGCCCCCGACGCCGGTAACGGTAGCGCCACTGGCGCGCATCGCGATCCAGAATTTCCCACCGCCTGGATTGTGAGAACCATCGAGATGCCCGAAGCCGACCGCATGCATTACCCGTGCGGCGGCAAAGGCGATGGCGAAGCTCGCGACCACGGCGGTGGGGGCGCCGCCCAGTTCCACGATGGCTAATACCAGGATCAGGATTGCGGCATTTTCTGCGAGATTCCCGTGCCTACGGACCTTGCGCTCGAGATGTTGATCGTCGGCCACGCCCACACCGATACCGGTCTTGGCGCGGTGCATACCCGCCGTAAACATCAGGCCTTGTTGCAGGATGATCAGGAAGGCCGCCAGCAGGGCGGTTGCGATTGGGAACTCCATTTTCGACTCCTTGTTGTGAGGGTGCCGGTTGATCGGGAAGCCAGCTCAACCGGCAAGGCTGGAGGGGTCTGATCCTTCAGTCGATCTTCGACAGATAGCGCAACTCACGACCGTCGCGGTAGGCGAGTCGGACGCCTTTGCCCTCGTGGCTGCAAACAATCGTGGTGGTGTCGCCATCTTTCGGAAAGACTCGCAGATGCACCTTGCTCCCGCGTATGCGCTTGAGTCTGACCCGGGTGTCCGCGCCCAGCTCCGCTTGAGTCTGCTGCTTGCACTGGGTGTACATCTGGCTCTTGGTTGGACCTGCGTGGGCGGCGGTGGCGGTTAACAACAAAGCTATGGCGATGCAATTCGGGCCTGATTCCATGTGTTTGTCCTCAAGTTTTGCTTGGTATTCGTCAAACGTCCCAGTTATCCTAGGTGTATCGCTAGCGATACGGTTATTCTTGTTTTGAGACAAGGTGTCTCTATATTGATACGGCTGTTTAAGCGCTTAGCACACGCTTGAAGTGCGCGACATGAGATACGCCGTGGCGATAGCAGGTCTCATCCGTCGCGAATGGCTCGAGCCAATAGCTCGAGGGCGTGACGTAGACTGCGCGAACCGGCATCCGGGTGAGCTCAACTTAGGTGAACGTTAATGCGGGCAGATTGGGATGATTTGCGGGTGGTCCTGGGGGTCTGGCGGGGTGGCAGCACGCGCGCCGCCAGCGATCTGGTAGGCATGAGCCACGCCACCATCGCGCGGCGTATCGATGCGCTGGAGACCCGACTGAGCGTCAAGATCTTCGATCGTCTACCCTCGGGGTATGCCCTCACTCAGGATGGCGAAGAACTGGTCAAGGCTGCCCAGAGGGTCGAAAATGAACTCAATGCCGCCCAACTCAAACTCACCGGGCGGGACAAACGTCTCGCCGGGCTGATACGGATCACGACCATCGACGTGGTCGCCACGTCTTTTCTGATGCCGATCCTGTCGGAGTTCTCGCAGCAGTACCCCGAAATTGAGTTTGAAGTCGGCATCGGTTATCGCGCCTTGGATTTGCGCAAGCGCGAGGCAGACATTGCACTGCGTGGCATAAACAAGCCGCCCGAGCATCTGATCGGTCATCGCTTGACCGGAGTCGCCTGGGCAGGCTACGCGACACCCCAATACATCGAGCAACACGACTTTGGTCCCGGCGGAAACGCGCGCTGGATCGGCTTTGGCACCCGGTCTGCAAACCCGCCGTGGTTGCAGAACAGTCCAAATCCGGACCTCCCGGCCTGGGGAGTGTTCGATGATGTCCCGCTGCAGATTGAAGCCGCCCGACATCATCTGGGGATTGGGTATTTGCCGTGTTTTGTCAGCGATCGTGACCGTGATCTTGCACGTGTCCCCCCACATACGGTGGTCAAACGGCATGATTTCTGGCTGCTGCGGCACCGCGATACGCGGTCCACCGTGCGCATGCGGGTGTTTTCGGAGTTTCTGACGGAGGCCTTTCGTCAGTCGCAGTCATTGTTTGAAGGTCGGCTTGATGGGTAGGGTCACTGTCCCTGCAAATTTGTCGCTGCGCAGGCCAAAGATGATAAGAACGCTGCCTGCAGACGCTGGCATTCATTCGGATGAGAACTCTTCTGCCTGACCGACTCTAAGGGCGCGTTGGGGGGAAGCCTCTGGCGTGCTCAGTAGGCATTCGGTTCGCAAACCGGAGCGGTTCGGCGGTCCGAGCGAGGATCTGCGTCGAGTCTCTTCGCCGGCTGGAAGAGGTGGCTGGTGAGCGGCGCGCCTGCTAAGAGCAGTGTCTAGAGTTTTTCCTCTGCAGAGGACACACACCAACGTCGCTTGGTTTGTCACAGCAATTGCTTACCCACGTAAGCGCGGTTTACGCTCACCGATTGCGGCGATGGCTTGGATTTGAGGTTGACAGCTGGGCGGACTGCGAATGCGCGGCGCGTCCAGTCGTATCTGTTCAGGCGCGGGACATGAACTTACCGCTCTCGGTGTTCACCTTCACGTATTCTCCAGGCTCCAGATATTCGGGGACCTGGACCTCCAAGCCCGTCGCCAGCGTGGCGGGCTTGGTTCGTGCGTTGGCAGACGCACCCTTGATGCCGGGTGTGGTCTCCACAATCTCCAGCGTGACGGATTGGGGCAGTTCGATGCTCACGGCGCGTTGCTCAACGATCAGCGCTGACAATCCTTCCATGCCGTCGATCAGGTAGGCGAGCTGACCTTCCATCGCCTCGGCGTTCAGCTCGTACTGGGTATAGTTTTCGGTGTCCATGAAGGTGTAGAGATCGTCGCTGGCAAACAGGAATTGCACCGGTCGTCTGGCGAAATCCGCCTCCCGCAGAAATTCATCACCCTTAAACGTCCGTTCCAAGTTGCGTTTGCTGGTGACGCCATAGAGCTTCATTTTATACAGCGTCGCGGCGCCACGTGCGGTGGGGCTGCGCACATCGACATCGCGGACCAGGTGGGGTTCACCGTCCACGTCGATGACGCTACCCCGTTTTAAATCGTTGACTTTGGGCATGGTACTGCTTTGGTTTACGTGGCCGCGCATTATAGCCACTAGCGCGTATTGCTGTAGGCTTTTACCCCATGCGCCAAGGTCAGCGCGGCGCTTTGGTCATGAGGACGAATACCAGGGGCAGCGTGATTGGGAAGCTGAGGATCATGGTCGCAAGGCCAGCGCAAAATATCAGACGCTGCCCGAGTGTAGCTGTCTGCGGGCGTGGCAGTTCAGGCGCGAAGTAGGTCGATGAGTAGAGTAGCGGATAGTCACCAAAACGCGTGTGCATAGCCCTGATCCAACCGCGTAACCCGTCTAAACGTGCATCCTCACGCAAAGGCACCAGTGGCGGCACCGGAATGCTCGAGTGGCACTGGATCATGCCGAACAGCATGAAATCCCGGGTACCCGGCGTGTCGCCGTCGAGGAAAGGTCCTGGGTTTTCGCCCACAGCCGCTTCCCAATAAAGAAACTGCGCGCCATAGTCCTCGGGGTCTGTGGGTTGCATCTTCCACTTGAAGAACGTGATCATCGTGAACATATAGAACGGGATGAAACTGCGCAGGAAGTTGTTCCTGGCGCGGCGCCATAGGGAATCAGAGCGATCTCCTGCGCGGCTAAACGCCGCAAAGAAGCGCAGCGGATTCGCCGGACGGTGATGGACCCCGCGCCATGCGCCTCGCAGGGCATCTTTGTCGCGCTCGGGCAGGGCGGCAAAACCCAGTCTTTCCACGATGTCTGCGCTCTCAATCGCCCAAGGTCCCCCGTCGATGGAGACGGCGGGCATGTAGACTCCCCATTGTTTAATCACCGCAAGCGGTGGTGTGGAGCGCAAGGTGTACTCGATGTGCTGCTCATGCAGGGCCAGCAACACGGCGTGTACCCAGGGCGAGTGTTTACCGCCATATACTTCAACGTGCATTGGTGTTTATCGCTTCTCCGCCGATCAGAACCATCTATGCTAACAGGCTACACGCTCTGCGGCTCCAACGCAGCATCACCGGAGACGCATAGCTCGAGTCGCAAGGCGCGGTGTGTTGTCTTTCGCGGAGCTGATGATCAAAATGAATGGAAGGGAATCAGCCCCGGAGGGCTTGGATGAACGACTCCGCCAATTTAACGCAGATGGACGGCGCGTCCTTGCAGCGTGAGTTTGCCACCCGGGTTTGTAAACCCGATGCTGCGGCGTTGCACACAGCTTCTGGGAATTTCTCAGCCGCAGAGCAGCGGGCCGCGGTCGCCGGCGCTCTGGTATGGTCCGCCTTTATGGCGCCGGCCGCGAGCACATCCGTGTTCGATATTGTTGCGGCGGGGGTCTTATCGCGGCCAGGCGAATTAGCCGTTGCCGATGTGGAAGAAGCTGCGCTGCCGGACGCCTTTTGGGATGCCTTCGCAAACGTTTTAGCAGGTCCGGCCGGTGGTTATGATGCGGGTTCGATCACGGCGGCGGTGGCATCATTGGGGGCGAGTGTCGGAGAGGATTTTGCGCCGCTGGCGGAGGCGGCCGCTGCTAGTCATCCCGGTGCCGACGATCCGGCGCGCAAACCGATGCCCGCACTCATTTCGCTACAGACGCTCTCCGTGTGTCCGCCGGACAGCCTCGCGCGCACCCTGCACAGAATGCTGGTGGACAATGGCTTTGACCCTGAAGTGCTCGACAGAGAATCGCTGGGTCTATCGGATCTCACACCCGCGCTGCGCTATCTGAACACCCGGATTCTACAGATGCACGACGTATGGCATCTTGTCGCGGGATATGAAACGACGGCGTTGCACGAGATAGCTATCTCCAGCTTTCAACTGGCCCAGTTCGGCCATAACTACTCGGGCATGTTCCTCGCCTTTATTGTGTTGCGCAGTCATCTCGGCGGTGGGTTGGGCTATGAGCTGTTGATGCGTACGATTGCTGAGGCCTGGCACCATGGGCGCGAGAACCCGCCGTTTATGGCGGTGGAGTTTGAAGAGGAATGGCAGGACAGCATCGACACCATTCGCACGCGCCATGGCATTCAGCCTTTTCAAGGCAGCTTTCCCGCCGACCTGTTTGAGCGCCTGGCGGCGCAGCCCGCTGCCGCTTCGAGCGGTGCATAACAAACCCATGCACAAGTTCGGGCTCGCGTCGATAGGACGACTCGTGCTTTGGAGCGTCTAGCTTGAAGGCGAGCTCAGCGGATCCGGATTTTGCCATCGAGGTGGTCGACGATCTCTATCGCTACCGACAGAAACGGACCAAGGTCGCTTGGCTCTTATGGAGCCTGACCGGCATATTTGGCGGCCATCGCTTCTATCTCGGCGACTTTCTATGGGGCGTGGCTTTTCTGTTCACAGCCGGTGGTGGTCTCTTTCTATGGCTGTGGGATGCTTTCCAACTCAGGCAACTGGTGAGTGAGCATAACGAGCGCGAGGCTGCGCGACAGCAGGCGGGACTGCCGCCCCAGTCGGTCGAATTTCTGCCACCAGCCGCGCACCTCGACCTGGACGCGCGACCCGCATGGGCGGCAAAGCGGGCCACACGCATGGCGTTGGTGGGCGCGACGCTGCTGCTCGGCGTGATCGGGTTTACCATGGGTGTGGTCAGCGGCGCGACCGGTGTTCTGGAACCGTTGATTACCATGGCGGTATTTATGGTGACGGCCCTCGTGGTGGCCCGATGGCCTGCGATGCGTCGGCTTCCCGTACTGGGACAGCTCAGCCGCTGGCATCATCGTCTGCGCCTCTACTACTTCAGCACCGACCCGGGCAGCATCTGGTGGCAAGCCGCCCGTCCCTTCGTGGGTATATTTGTTGCGCCCTGGCACAAGCCTTCGAGGGTAGAGGTGCGGCTGTATCTTCAAATTGGCGTGGCTTTCGCAATCTTGTTTGTCGCGCTCGACCTCTACGAGCTGCGCGATTATGGCTTCTGGGCGAGCTTCGGGCTGACCCTCGCCGAGTTGGCTCAGACGGTGGTGTACATCTATCTCTTTGTCGCTCCGGTTGGGGCGATACTCCTGACCCAACAATTGCTCGCGCGCAAAGACGGCGTGGTTGTGATGATGTGTTTGGTCACCTTAGCCTGGGTTTGGGTGGGACTTTCGTTGGTCGGGGCGATCTAAGTCAAGTGGAGTGACCGATACTAAGCAGAGGCCGCGGACAGAATGCGTGCGGCTTCCTTGTTAGCGCGGGCGATGGTCTGCATCCCGCCTTCGATGTGATTGGCGTCACCGATCAGTCGCCAGATTGCGTGTGCTTCTTCGTGATATGGCAGTTCCGCCATTCGCTCTAACCATTCCAGTATGTTCGGGTGATCGCTGAAATCGGTGCAATTGGCGTATCTCTCTTGGTTCTGACCCAGTTCTTCATAGGCGGCTATGTCAGCCAGGGTGGCGCTCGGACCGGCGAGGTACGGATAGGCGCTCAGCATCACATCGATGATCTGCAGGGCGTTGTCAACAACGTGGTTGTTGTTCTCCAACCCCGGGAAGGTGTTGCGCCGCAACCAGCCTTGCTCGGGTTTCTCGACCTTAAACACCGCGGGCCACAAGGTTCGCGACCATTGCACCACCACCTCTCTGGTATTGCGATGATGGAAATGCAGATACTGATTGATCCGGGCGCGCTCCTGAAGATCTTCCGGCCAGAGATCGTGCCAGCCGTGCTTCTCCGCGAGATAGATCAGGATCGCATGGCTCTCCCAGAGGATGAGGCCATTGTCATCGATCGCCGGGATCGTACCGCGGGGGTTCACTTCGCTCAGGAAGGCGTCCGTCTTGGCGGCCTTGTTCTGGCTGGTCATGATGAATTCGAACGGCAGGCGTTGCATCAGACAGACCCAGACAATCGCACGCACGGGTTGCGAGTTCGGTACACCATAAATTTTCAGCGGGGCATGCACGGGTCGATGGCCTGGTTTAGAGGGTGATCATGGTCATGCGCTCGGGCTCTTACCTTCGGTTGGCCTTGCCTGACAGATCTCAAACTACGCGTAGCGCAATTCCGGGGCCAGGCCGTCACCCATCAGATCCACAAAATTATTTGCATAGAACGCATCCTTGGCGGACTCGCTGAGGCCATCCAGGGTTTCGCCGAAGCGTTTCAGAGGATTACGTCCACCTTCCACGTGCGGGTAGTCGGTAGAGAATAGACACATCTCCTCAAACGAGTTGCGGATGATCCAACCGCTGTCCTCGTGCGGGTAAGGAGTGATCCGCAACTGCCGCCGGGCGATCTCGGAAGGTTTTGCGGACAGCTTCTGCAATCGCTCTTCGTTCTTGATGAATGCATGTGCTGCCGAGTCGAGATTGCGCAGCCAACCGGGTAACCAGGAGGCGCCCAGTTCGATGGCGCCCCACTTCAAGTCAGGGAACTGGTCGAAGATGCCATCGATGATCAGCGTGGCCAGCGTCTGCTGTACCGAGGTCGAGATCGGCAGGTAGGTCACCGAGGTGAAATTGGCATCGCCGCCATGAAAATCAGGAACCGCGGGCAAGCCGTTGTTCTTGTACGTGAGGTTGACCTTGTCCTCGCCACCGACGTGGAAGAGGATCGGCAGGCCGGCTTCCTGCGCCATCGCCCAAACCGGAAACAACCCGATATGGCTGGGACTGTGATTCTGTGGACACCATGATGGGATCATCAGTGCTTTGGCGCCCATCTCGATTGCAGCGTGTGCGGTTTCGCGGGCGCGGTCGAAGTCTTCCAGGGGTACGTAGGCGGTGGCGAGCAGTCGTTTATCAATGTTGCAGAAGTCGGTCATCATCCGGTTGTGTGCGGTCGCGGCACCGTAGCACAGCTCCATATCGTCAGACTGATCGAAGCCGAAGTTACCCAGACAAAATGTGGTAAAGACCAATTGGCTGGCCACTCCGATGTGGTCGACAGCCGCGGGGCGATCGTCCTGCAGGAAGGCGCCCTGGGCGTCGTAGTTCTTGCGCAGCATGATGTTCTCACCCGCACTCGCCCTGAATACCTCGTCCTGCTGTCGTTTAGCGGCGTCATCAATCGCCAGGCGATTACCGACCCGCACCCCCAGATTGGGGTGCTCGAGGAAACGTTTGAGCAGCTTGCTCTCGAAGTAGGGGTTCAGGCAGTCCGACAGTTCCATCAAGTGGCTGTCGGCGTCGTGGACATGACGGTCTTCGATATACGGCATTGTGTTCTCCCAACTGTGCACCGTGCTAACTATATCCGCTCGCATCGGCGCCGTCAGCGTCGATCTGTCGGCTCGTCTATCGTGCCTGTTACTCGATCTTGCCCCGCTTCAGCAGAAGCACAGGACGCGCAACTCGATGCTGCGGCGGGCGATGCCGACAGGGTTTGGGTGCCGGAAAGAGGCGTGCGGGCAGGCTCGGCCCACGACGCCCGCGGAGTCGAACGATTTGATGATCAGCACGTCGTTGGGCGTCATGCCGGGATAGTAGTACCAACGGTGGCGCGGGCTGGCGGCTACGCTGAAGGTCTCTATGCCGATGTTGTGCCAGCTGTAATTGTGCGCACCGTAGCCATAGACATTGACCTCCTGCAGGTCCTGCGCGCGCACTGTCCGGGCATCACATACCGCCAACGGATGATCGTCGACGCTGGTGCTCAGGGGCCGCCAGAAATTCAATGCGTACACGTGTTGCGCCGACGGCACGGTCCGGCCGTGCAGCGCCAGATATCGTTCCCATGTGGTGTTGTCGGTGTAGTCCATATGCACGCCGTTGATATAGCCGCCACCGGCCTCTGGTCCGCTGCGATATTGCGCGCCGTCTATCCCGCCTGCCGACAGTTGGGCATCGGTCTCGCGAATGATGTGATCGAAAGTAAATGTAGTGTGGGCATTTGTCAGTTCGGCGGCGAGAGCCTTACATTCGGCGTAATACTTGCGCATCACTTCTTCGTGCGCATAAAAGTCATCGATGGCACTGGGTGCATGGCGTAACTCGAAACCGCTGTGGTGCAGCCCGATGTTTTCCGATTGACCAGCGTCGGCGACGTTGACGATCTCCGGCGGTGGCGCCGGGGTCGGTATCCTCGGTTCGCGCAGGTCAAACCGCTGGGTCGTTCCGCCCGTCGCATCCGGGGCGATAAATTGCAGCTCTGCAACGGTGTCACGGTTGATTGCTGTGTGATCTGCTTGCATAACTTCTCTACCGCAATAAATGTGGACGCTGTGCCCAGCCTTCGGCGTATGAGGTGTAGAAGCGGCTGCGCAATTGGATGTGGGAGAACTTCCATGCTTCGCCCGTCCAGACCAAGTGATCGTCATAGCGCGCCGCCAGCCAGACCGCTTCTTCGGTCTGTTTAAGTGTTGCCGTTTGCAGCAGATACCACCGCCCCCAGGAGCTTTTCGCATCCGCTTACACATCGACCGCGCTATTCGTGACATGGTGAATGGCAAACGACATCACACTGGGCATGTTGGTAAAAAATTTATGCCGGGCGGCATGCCCCTCAAAGACGCCCATCTCGCCACCATCCCAGGTGCCGTCCTCGGTGAACAGGGCGCACAACTCGTCGGCAGGATAGCCTTCGTCGCATAGATCGCAATAGCGTGCCTTCAGCAGGCGGATTTGTTCGGCCGCCTCCACCCGCCGCAAACGGATGTCTATGTCGGCCGTGGTGTCGCTCGCTCTTTCCGGTGTCGTGCTCACTACCAGCCCCCCATGCCGGTTTGTCGACGTAAAGCATGCCAGCAATCGTCCTCGTCGTCATCGCCGCGTTGCACCTGACCATCTGTAATAACTTGAAATGTACAGCCTCTTGAGGGCTATGCCACACTGCTTCGCACATTCTCCAAGGACCAGGGAGTCCCAAGATGAAAAAGAACCGCAGTTACATTTCCGAAGTTGAAGTCGGCCAACTGAACGCAGCACCGGGCGGTACGGTTGTTGAGGTGCCTGCACCTGCTGACAATGGTATCTCCAAAGATGCGCCGACGGTCGTGGTAGAAGTGAACGTAATCCCGTCGCAATCGCAACCATGGCTTTTTGAGGTGCAGAACGGACGGGAAGGTGGGAGCGAAGTCTCCGCAAACATCCACTTCGATTTCGTCGAAAGCGAAACCTCAGACCCGGTGCTGGTGGCTTGTCAGCGGGCGATTGTGATCTACACCATGCCGCCGCGAGCGCTCGAAGACGACGGTGTAACCTGGCGCTTTGCCAACCCCGGCATTTTGATGGAGCAGGACGTCGCGCATGAACAATATCGCATGACTCACGTCGCCTCGAAAGACGGCAGTCAGCTGCGCGTGACTATCGATCAGGTGTCAGGGGAGCCGAGCCCCAGCTTCCCGTCGGTGGAGTTTCGTCTGGTAGCGATTCGTTACCGCTTCAAATCCAAGAAACCGTCGCGCGCCAAGGTCTATGTGTCCCAGGATCCGTTGATCGGGGTCGGGCGCAGCAAGCACTAAGAATTCCCGGCGGGGAGGACAAGACATCGATCACCCCGGTCGTAGCGCCGGGTCAGGTCGACAAACTCGCGAGTGTGGCACAGGGTGGTGAACCAGGGGAGGTTAAGCCAAACCGTGCCGGCGCCCAACGTCAGCGCCCGGTCAATATGGAAGTTGCCGGCGCTAACGTTGCCCAGCTCGGTGTGGACCAGAGCGCCGACAAGTTGGGCTTGCGGATTATCCGGAGCGGTGTTGAGCGCCGCCTGCAAGGCGTCCAGAGCTGCGCCGGAGTTACCGAGGTGGGCATAGGCTTGCGCGTGTAGCAATAAGTTCTCAAGCCCGGTCTCGTTTGCGGTGCTCTGCAATACCTGTGCATAGCGCGCGAAGGCACTTTCCTCGTCACCATTCAGGTACAGCGCGTCTGCAAGGTTGAGCAACTGCGCGGGGCCCTGTGCCGACTGCTCGACGGCTTCCTTGGCAAACGCGAGCGCGTCTTCGAAATTGCCAGCCAACATGTGCGCCACAGCAAGATTCATGACGATCATCGCTGGCCGGGTGTAAGCCAATTGCGCGTTGTACACCTCGATCGCCCGGGGCAGGTCGCCGCCCAAGAGGTGGATGTTGCCGAGGAGCTCCGCGCTGTCCGCATCGTCCGGTGCGACCCGCAGGTTGGTATTCAGCAACTCAACGGCTTTGGGGTTGGCGCCGGCGAACCAGTGGGCGCGGGCGAGGTTGTAGCGCAGATTGATAGAGGGATGGATAGAAAGTGCCAACTCGTAGGCGGTGATCGCCGCTTCGATGTCGCCTGCTTCAAGAGCCAACTCTGCCCGCATATCGAGCGCATTGCTGCGGGTAAGCCCGCGAGCCTCGCTGTCTACCAACCGCTGCTGCGCAGCATCGAGGTCGTTCCTCGCGAGCGCCAGCCAGAACTGATCGATGTTGAACGCCTCGCTTTCCTGGTAGGCCGCCGGGGCGCTGGCGAGGACTGCGGCTAGCGTTTCGAGATACACCGGGTCGTTCTGATCGTGGTGCAGGTTCAAAGACAATTCTCTAAACAAGCTGTAGGACGCCTGGAAGTAGGGTTCGCGACGCAGGAGTTCGGCCATATGTTGCCAATTCTCCAGTGACAGACCCTGGTGGTAGAGGTTGTGTTGATAGGCGTTGAGGAAGGTCTGGTAATCTGCCTCAGATATACCCACCGATGAAGGCGTGGTCGGTGACAGCCCCAACAATTCCTGTGCGGCGCGCGTCGCGAGCGTGCGCACGGATATGGTGGCATCCAAGGGTACGCGCAGCGAACCGGTCTTCTCCACCGCCCACCCAGGCGGGCGCAGCAATTGCAGGGTGAGGTCACATAGCTCTACGGTGCACGATTGCTCCAGGGTGATGACAAGGTCGGCACCGGCGCGAACACCGCGTCGTCCGGCATCTGCACTGTCATCTGTATAGGTCGGGAGCAAATTTACCGCAGGATGCGCAATGATCGTCTCGTGCAGGCCATGGATTGCGCCTGCCGTGGCGAGCAGGGCTCTGGATTCTTCCGGTGGGTCGTCCGGAATCACCAGCACCAGCTCGGGTGTCAACGGCTGGCGGAGAGCGTGATAGGCATACCCTGCGGCGAGCGAGATTAGAACGACCGCTCCCACCACCCAGGGCCAAAGGCGAAACGGCGCTTGCACTGTGTGGATAAGCTCCGTCCGGTCGCCTGTCTCGCTGACGAGAGACCTGCCGAGTGCCCTCAGTTCGTGCAGGGCTTGCGCGGCACTCGGGCGGCGCTGTGGTCGGGGTGCCAGCAATTTAGCGAACAGTGTGTCGAACGGCGCGAAGCGTGCACCCAGATGTTCGACTATTGGTGTCCAACGATTTTTCAGAATGTTGGCGGTGATTTGCTCAGTGCTGTCCGTTCCCACAGGACCAGCAAATGGATGCTGGCCGGACAGTACACGATAGACGACGATGCCGAATGCAAACAGGTCGCCGGCGGATAGCGCTGCTTCGCCGCGGTGGCGTTCGGGCGAGGCGTAGATTCGGGTGGCGCTGTCGAGGACCTTGTCTTCGAGGTGGCTCGCGAGGCCAAAATCGATGAGCTTCACCGTGCCGTCGTGCGTCAGCATGACGTTCTGCGGCGCGATATCGCCGTGCACAATACCTGCCTCGTGGATTACATGCAGCGCTTCCATCAAGGCTTGCGCCTTGGGTAGCCAGTCTTCGAATGCCATGATCTCGCCGGGGGATGTGGGCGCGAACGACTTGCCTTCGATGTGCTCCAGCACCAATGCCAGTTGCTCGCCGTGCTGCATCACTTGGTAGATCTGGGCGACGTTGGGGTGATTCAGTTTTGCTTGAATCCAAGCTTCGTCGGTAGGCTGGTCTAGAACTTTGATGACCACGTCGCGCCCGAGTTTTTTGTCCCACGCGCGGTAGACGCGGGCAGGGATGCCTTGGGACAGCAGCGCACGAAAATCGTAAGCCTCTTCCAGACGCGAACGCAACTCGCGGTCGAGGGTCTCAAGGCTTGCGTGTGGAGAACTCAACGATGCCTCCCTTGCTGACTTCGCTCAGCTGGGGCGCAAGTCTTATCTCTCCTGGCCGTCGCTCCACAAAGAGGTTGTCGGCCCCGGCCAGTATCGTGTGTCCGCTGATTTGTTTTCTGAAGCGGTGGATTTGTATGTTGAGGTGTTCCACGCTGATGCCGAGTTCAGCAGCACAGAGTTCGGCATCGATCCACCCACTCTCGCACGCATCCACTCCGTCCAGCTGCTGTTGCTGGCGATGCCTGGCGAGGTGCAGCAGTAGGTAGTGATGGGCTCGATATCCAAGGTTGTAAGAGTCGGCGCCCAACAACACTGTGAGGCGGGTTTTTTCTTCATCCAGACTGACGTTAAACAGCATGGCGATGTCGCGACTTGCGATTGTGTGCTGCGCCAGTTGTTCCGTAGCTGCTTCCGTGCGGGCAAGGTGCAGTACCCAATCTTCACCGGCGATATTCAGTTTGCTACCGGCGAACAGACGCTGCGTCCCCGCAACACCAAACTCATCGCTATGCCAGGTGCCGGAGCTGCGATCGAAAAAGAGCGCCAGGGTCGGGTGGTCGGCGTTGGGTAAGAGTTGGTGAGGATCGAGAATGATCGGCGCAAGTGCCGCGTTGTCGGGAATCAACAAGTCGGCGGGTGGATCCAGATCTGCCACTTGAAGCTCATAGCCATCCGGCGCGCCGAGAAACAGGCTTCGGCCCAGTGTCAGCAGTTGTGCTTCCTGGGTGGCCAGCTTGGTGTTGTTCAGCCACGTACCGTTGCTGCTGAGGTCGCGCGCAAACCAGCCACTGCCGGAGCGCCACTCGATGGCCATGTGCAGCTTGGAGACGATCGGCAAGTCTGCAACGGTGTCGACGCTGCCGTGCAGGCGACCGATGGTGTGGTAGCCATGCAAAAAACAGCGCTGCCCCGACTGGGCGTCGAACAACCAGGCCATCGTCTGCGCATCCCCTTCCTATCGCTGTGCGGCGAACACCCATGATTGCGTAATGACATGTAATGGTAAAGCGCTGCCTCAGGCCGAACCATAGGCTCATCGTATACACTCGGTTGTTGTTATGATCTCCCTGTTCGACCGCGCTCTGCGCAATGTCGATGCCCAAACGCTGCCGGGTCTTGAAGATCAGGACGGTGCACCGGACGTATCCGCGATACACGCAGCCGCCTTGGGGCTCTATCACAAAAACCGCACTGCTATTGCCGGTTTGACGGGGGCGATCGCGCTCCTGCGTTTTGATCCACACCTGCAGCGCTCTTATCGTTTCCTATGGCGCGAGCGCAATGGCTTGGGTGCCTTGATCAGGCGCGATGGTCTACCGGAGCCGCTGGGGACGACGCTCGAGCAGATTTTGCAAGAGGCGGGCTTTGCCAGCGGTTCCATCGGCGTGATTCCGGAGGCGCCGACAGACGGTCGTTATGGCGTGGTCGGTGTTGGTATCGATTTAGCAGGCGTCCGAACACACGTGCGTGTGGATACGGAGCTGGACAAATATCTGTTCACCGATCTAAGGCGCTATCACCTGCACGCTGGCGCGTACCTGTCCGCTTGTGATGGTCTTACGGGTAACATGGTGGGCTTAAACCTACGAGTAGGGCTCGGGGCGCATGCCACCGGCTTGCAACTCCTGTTGGATGATTCGTTGATGCCAGTGGGGATTGCGGTCTGTAGCGGTCCGGTAGGTCGTTATACCCGCGCGATCGCGCCGTTCAGAGGGACCATCTCCTCTTGGCCGATCACGCCCAGCTGATGGTGTACATAACGGCGACGTTTTTGCCGCGGGTTTCGTTGCCCCCGAACGGTTCGGTGCTGCCTGTTTTCAGTTGGGTGATAGGCGTGATGGGTTTGGTGTTACCGCTGGGTGCCAACGCATCGGGTGCGTAGGCGATGTCGTGGCGATGTTCGCGTATCTCATCTTCCTGTTTCGTGCCGACCATATCGCCTTTGATGGCGGGGTCCTTACCGAGGGGCGTTCGGCTGCCCGCGTCGGGGTCGACGGGCGCGCCGTTGTCCCAGGCGCGCAGAAAATAACCGCGCAGATCTGGCAGGAGAGAACGGCTGTTGTTGCCGCGCCCGAAGCGGCCATTCAATACCGTATCCAGTCTGGTTTCATCCTCGCTGAGCTCGCGCGCAACCTCGCAGAGATTCAACTGTGTGATCGGTGTGGCCTGTGTACCCACGTATTGATGGACGCCGCCGATCACGCCGCTGACCTGACAGGCGAGCTCCGGCAGAGCGATGGACCCGCGATTGGCGGCAAGGCCTAGCAGCGAGAACGAAGCGCCGGCGGAATCGCTGGTCACCGTCAGCGACAGACGGGTTGCGTCCTCGGCAACGGTCAAATCGATATCGATGCTAAACAAGCCGCTGTCGGGGTTGCTCCAGGTGTTGGTGTGTGTCCTGATGCCGTCTGTCAGCGCAAGGCTGATATCGACGGTCGTCTCGACGGGAATATCGACGTTGATCGTGGCGGTGACCAGGTGCCCCGGCAATACTTGCCGCCAACCGGGAAACTCATGCAGGTTCTGGGACAGCACCAGAGCGCCGTCTCCCCCGATGGTAATCGCAATGCCCTGGCCCGCGGCGGCATCGATGACAGCGCCGGCGCCTGCGTTTTGGTAAACATAGCCATCGGGGATGCCGATCGAGTTGCCGTCTACCGCTGGGTTGCTGCGCTGGCGTAGATCTGCGTTGTACACCAGATTGCGCTGTCGCATGGCAAACAACAGGTCGTTATCGTGACTATTCATCAGGGTCACCTGCGATGTCGAGATCGGACCGGCGTTTGGTCTGGCGTTCGATGCTAGTGACAAACCCGGCAGGGTCTTTGAGGTACGCAATGCTGTTGCGGTAACGCTGCATGGCGCTTGGGCTCTTCAGATCCGGGCCTGCATCGAAGGTGATTCTGGGGCCCATTTCGCCAAGGCATGGCAGGTCAGGGAGGTGGGCCGCCCACTCGTGCCAGGGAATGCGGTAGAGGTGCACTTCGTGTTGATCCCCACCGATCGACCAGAGAGAGGTGATACGGCTGTAGTATTCGATCTGTGCATCGATATCGAAGTAGATCACTTCGCTGATGTTGGGTTGGAAGGGGACTCCGGGAAAGGCCGCGTAGGCCTCGACGGGCACCCGGTCGATGGAGCGGATCCGGCCTTCCTCGCTGGCATCGATTTCGCCAGCGCACATGTAGCAGGGTTTCAGGCTGGAGATCAGCACCAGCGCGCCCTTGCCCAGCAGTGCCATCAGCGGGCCGATATGGAGCTCGTCGAGCTGCAGATATTCATTGACCTGTGACCACCACTTCTCAGTCTCCTTGGCTTTGGTGAGAGCGTCTAAAGCCAACAGCACACGGGTCTCGGCGTGCGCTATCTTGATCTTGCCTTTGATATTGAGTGAGGTGCCCAGAATGCGGAACTGTGTGTGCGGGTTGCTCGGATCTGCGTGTTGATCTTTGTCAAAATACAGGAGCGATGCACCAATATTGTAATCGTTGGCTGCCCGGGCAAAGGATGTATAGGGTTTCGGCGCCTCGCCCGCCCCCAGCCAGTCCGGCAACAAGGGGAGGTTGGCGGCAGCCCGTCCGGCGACGTCTTCTAACAGCGCGGCTGTGGCGGCTTTAAGACCGACCACCGTCGGCCTATCCGGTTCCACGAGCAACCTCACGATGTCGTGGACCAAAAGCTCTGAGTAGTGTGTAACCACCAGCTTGGGTTTGGGCTCGCTGGGGTTTTCGAAACCGATCACCCAGGCCTTGTCGGCCTTGACCCGAGCGCCCGGTGCGGGATCGGGCCCGTCCGCCTCTTTTCTTTCCTCGGGTATTTCCGGCGCTGGGGTGTCCACACCCCGATGAAAGTAACCCGCTTTCTCATTCAGCTGTATGGAGCCCGCGGCTACGAGCGGAGTGTTTTCTTCAGCTTGTTGCCACACGCCCAGGCCGGGAGGTGACGCACCGACGAACATCTCCGAATTGTTGACATACAGCAGCGCCCATAAGCTATAGACGAAGTGGTCTGCAAACTCATACGGTGAATTCCCGACATGGACAATATGCTGTATCTGTAATCCTATATCTTTGGCATACGCTACGTATGAATGCAGGACCGAAGGCATGAGTCCACTCTCCAGGCTGCTGCTGTCAGGAAGCTCACAGAGAATCTCACAGCCTTCATAGGTCTCGCCCTGGGCCGTCGCTCCACGCCCGATCAACCTCGCTCTGGCCATTGTTGTTTACCTCCTTGTTGGCCCTTCCGCAGGGAAGGGCTGTGGTCCATGCTCGAGTTTCAGCCCAACTGCCAGGTATTGTTGGCGGTGTAGGTGAGTTGCATGTTGTTGGTGCCTCTGAACACCACCTTGTAGGCGGATTCGGAGACTTTGCCGATGTCCAGCACCTCGCCTTCGGAGAAGCTGCCGAAAACCACCCAGTAGGTTGGTTTCGGGGTCATGACGATGTTCATGTTGGGCTGTGAGGGCACCATGAACGCGCCTTTGCCGGACATGCCGATACCGACCGATGCGCCGTTGGATTGCACGCGCTGCTGCTGGTCGATGTACAGATTGCCGGCGTAATCACCCTGGCGTGGATTCGAGAAGGTGTAAGCGCCGTCCAGATAGTCAAAATCCACCCGGTTCAGGGTCTGCAGATTTGCGTCCCAGGATTGACTGGTATTCACCTGGGTGCCCGGTGCCAGGTCGGTGTTGGTCGCCCACACAAAGTTGTAGGACACGGTCCAATCGAAGATCAGCCGGGTGGTCGGGTGCGCGGTTTTCGACAACCAGGCCAACGTCACGATGTTGGGAATGTTGATGTCGGGCGCTTCCTGGAAGATACAGAAATCGCCGGTCTGGGTTGAGTCGTTCTGGATGGTCAGGGTGTATTTGTCGCTCATGTGATGGCTCTCCTTGTTAAATGGCACGGCAGTCCAATACCGTGGGAAGAGGCTAGCGCCCTCGCATCAATTCCGGCCATTACAAGTCATTACAGCTCGATGGGTTCGCGGGGCGGACGCCGATGGGCTTGACAATCTGGTTGGATATGAATATTTTTGTTCACTATGAACAAAAAAGTGCATTTGGATCCGTTGCCGAAACGCGAGCAACAGGTACTCGACCTGGTCTTCCGCCTCGGGCGTGCGACGGTTCGAGACATACAGCGGGAACTGCCGGACGCGCCGACGTATTCCGCCACGCGCATGCTGCTGCAACGGTTGCACAAGAAGGCCCAGTTGACCGTCGAGCGCGACGGCGCGAGATATGTGTATCTGCCTCGGCTGGGGAAAACTCAGGCTGGTAGGGCAGCGTTGCAAAATTTGTTGAAGAACTTCTTCGACGATTCGCCTGCCCGGGCGCTCAGCGCACTGATCGCAGAAGAGAGCATCGATCAGGACGAGCTTGCGGAACTGGAATTGCTTGTCGCCAAGGCCAGAGCGGAGCGCGAGTAGTGTTGCTGTTGTGGCTGATCAAAGCGTCACTGCTGCTCTGTGCGGGTCTGTTGTTCAGCAAGCTGCGGGTCTGCAGCGCCGCCTTGCGCCATCTGGTACTGCAGTTGTGTCTGGTTGGGGTGGTGGTGTTGCTGATCGCAGAATGGGTCGCGCCAGCGCCGATGTTCGTATTCAACAATCCCGAGTTGTTGGACCTGACAGTGTTACATCAGGTCGAGGTTGTTCCCGAGGGTGAGGCCACGCCAAAGGCCGATGCGCGTTCCGGCCTTGGGTTGAGCCTGCCAAGTGCGCTGTGGTTGGCCTACGGGTGTGTGGCTTTGTTGCTGTTGGCGCGCTTGTTGGTCCGCGTGCGCCGGGTAGCGTCGCAGGTGGAGGAGTTGGAATTCTTAGACGGCGCTCAGACCTTGAAGATCAATCCCGACCCGCTCTCACCTTTTGCTTGGGGGGTGACATCCGCCTGCGTCGTAGTACCCGCCGATTGGTCGAGTTGGGAGCCCGCCAAGCGTCGTTCGGTTCTCCTGCACGAACATGCCCATCTGCGGCGCCTTGATCCATTGAGTACAATCGCGAGCGGCGTCCTGTGTGCGTTGTTTTGGTTCCATCCACTCGTCTGGCTCGCGCGCAAACGGCTGGGCTTTCTCGCCGAGCAGGCGTGCGACGATGTGGTGATCAATCACGGGATTGCTACCACGACCTACGCTCAGCATCTCATCGATATATCCAGAATGCAGGCATCGCAGCTTGCACCTTCCATATCTGCGCCTTCGCAGTTGAGTGGCCGCATCAAGCTACTGTTAGATCAATCGACCAGGAGACAACCGATGACGGTATATCGTTCCCTAACTGTGTTTTGTATGACGGCCTTGTTTGTGGCCATGCTTGCGAACGTGGGGCTGGCTGCGCAAGCCCGCGCGCAAACCCAGACGGATTTGCCCGGTGTGCGCGCGGCACTCGTGACCAAGCTGACGACGGTGCAGGTGCACATCGACGATGAGGCATATGCCGATGCCTTTCGCAATCTGCGCGAGGCGCGCGAGATTGCCGATCTCAATGACAACGAGCGTGCGCAGATCGCTAACATGAGTGGCTACGCGCATTTCAGGGCCACCGAGTATGGGACTGCAATCGACGAGTACAAGCGGGTACTGCAGGCTGAGAGCATACCGCAGGGGCTGCGCTTGACGACCCTCTACACGCTTGCGCAACTCAGTTTTCTACAGGAAGCCGACGACGACGCAATTGCCTACATGCGCCGCTGGATGGCGCTGGCGGAGAATCCGGGCCACATCCCCCGCGTCTTCCTGGCGCAGACCTACTATAGATCCGGTGATTACACACAAGCGCTGCAGGAACTCGAAGCGGCCCTGGCTCAGGCCGAGGCTGCGGGCGCGAGGATCAATCCCAACTGGAAGAAACTGCACGAGTATCTACTGCTGCGGCGGGACGGTGCCGATCCAGGGCGCGCGCCGCTACACAGCGGCGTGGACGGGGATTACTATCCGATAGCTAAGGTGCAACCGATGTACCCTCGCGCCGCCAGGCAGCAGAAGATCGAAGGCTATGTGGTGGTCGAATTCAGTGTGGGCACCGAAGGTGAGACGCTCGACCATCGGGTGGTGGATGCTCACCCACCGGAGATATTCGACCGAGCCGCGTTGGCAGCGGTGGAGAAGTTCAAGTACAAGCCCCGCGTAGAGGCCGGCAAGCCGGTGGTGGTGACGGGCGTTCGCAACAAGTTGACGTTCAAACTCTGAGCGCGAGGAAATCGGGTAGGTCGGTCGTGGCACGGTGCGTCTCGCGCAAGCCAGCGCCGACCGCTAGGCGTGGCCGTGGAAGACCGAACGCGACGATGGCGCAGGGAAGTCACTCACCGCCCAGCCGGATACGTTATTATAGCCTCGCATGGAACTACCCGACTTTAACAGTGTGGTCGAGGCGGCGGCGCGCCTGGCAGGGCATGCGGTGCGCACGCCGATGCTCCGTCACGCAGGTCTCGATGTGCGGGTAGCTCGGCAGGTCTTTTTGAAGCCAGAGATGTTGCAGATCAGCGGCAGCTTCAAGTTTCGCGGCGCTTACAATCGGATCGCGCAACTCTCCGCTCCGCAGCGAGCCGCGGGGGTCATCGCCTGGTCCTCGGGCAATCATGCGCAGGGTGTGGCGGCGGCAGCAGCGAGGCTGGGTGTGCGAGCTCGAATCGTCATGCCAGCAGATGCGCCGCGCATCAAACTGGAAAATACTCAAGCCTTGGGGGGCGAGGTCATCACCTACGATCGGCGACGCGAAAGCCGCGAAGAGATCGCCTTTGCACTGGCAGCACGGGAAGGTGGAGTGATCGTGCCTTCGTTTGACGATCCGCACATCATTGCCGGGCAGGGGACCACGGGGCTTGAACTGCTCCAGGATGTAGCGGCGCTGGATGCGGGTCTGGATGCACTGCTGATCTGTTGCGGTGGAGGGGGTTTGACCGCGGGCTGTGCTCTCGCGGCGGAGGGTCTGTCCCCCGACACCGACCTCTTCTGTGTTGAGCCTGCGCATTACGATGATCATGCGCGTTCGCTGAGCAGTGGGGTGAGCGAGACCGCGAATACGGATCACGACTCAATTTGTGATGCGTTGTTGGCGCCGCGTCCTGGCGAGCTGACATTCGCCATCAATGGTCCCCGCCTGGCCGGTGGGTTGGTGGTCGACGAGGCGCAGGTCATGGCCGCGATGCGCTACGCGTATCGGGATCTTAAACTCGTGGTGGAGCCGGGTGGCGCGGTGGCTTTGGCCGCTTTGTTAGCTGACGTCCTGGATCCGCGCTACGAACGCGTCGGTATTATCCTCAGCGGGGGCAACGTGGATCCGGATCGCTTTGCACAGATCATTCTCGGCGAGGCCGCGGTGGCCGACCAAACTCACAGTCGTCCTCGATGAATGGCCTTAACGATAGCCCTCCTGCACGGGACGACGCGGCAGGCTCCACCATGCCGCCTCGCAGGCTGCGGTCAACTCATCGTCGAAGGTGATATCGAAAGCCGCGGCGTTTGCGGCCAACTGGTCGGGTCGGGATGCCCCGATAATCGCCGACGTGATGCCCGGCTGGGCCAGTACCCAAGCGACAGCCACGGAGACCATGTCGAGTCCCTTGCCTTCGACGACCGCCTTGAGCGTTTCTACCGCTGCAAATTGGCTATCCTGCCAATAGCGTCCCTGATACGTCGGCCCGCCCAGATCATCTGAGAAGCGCGAGCCCTGGGCGATTTCCTGGCCCTGTTTGTATTTGCCGGACAGAAAGCCTCCGGCCAGAGGGTTGAAGACGATCACACCCACACCCTGATCGCGACACAGCGGCAACAGTTCCACCTCGATATCGCGATACAGAAGATTGTAGCGGGGCTGCACGCTGACATATCCGGTCACGCTGATGCGTTCCGCGGCTCGCAGAGCTTCTCCCAGCCGCCAGGCCGGATAGTTGGAGCAGCCGACATAGCGGGCCTTGCCGGCTCGCACGATGTCCTCGAACGCACGCAGCGTTTCTTCGATCGGGGTGTTGGGGTCGAAGCCGTGTGCCTGATAGAGATCGATGTGATCTGTACCCAGGCGTTTGAGGCTGGCGTCGATGGATTCCATGATGTGTTGTCGCGACAGTCCCCAGGCATTGGGACCCCGTCGCGTGGGCGCAAAACACTTGGTTGCCAGCACAATCTCATCCCGATTGCCGCGCGCCTTCATCCAGCGGCCAATAATAGCCTCGGTATCTCCGGTTTGTTCGCGACTGCCACCCATCGGGTAAGCGTCTGCTGTATCCAGGAAACGCAAATCCAGATCGAATGCTTCATCCAGAATTGCCTGGGAACCGGATTCGTCGACCTGCAGGCCAAAGGTCATCGTGCCCAGGCACAAGGCTTGTACTTCGAGGCCATAGCGGCCCATACGTCGTCGTTCCATAAAGTCCTCCGTCAGTGGTGAGGGGTGTCGATCGCCGCGCGGATAAGTTGGCGCATTTTGGTCTTGAATTCACTTTCGGTTTCGCAGCGCATCATGAGACCCTTGGCGGCATAGATGAGCAGCAGCGACAGATCGTCGGCATCGGTTTTGTGTGTGCGCACGCGTTGCGCGAACAGATAGTCTCTGACCGCCCCACGCATATGCTGTAGTGGATCGGCGTTGGTCGGCTGCCTGATCTGGCGACTGAGCCCCAGAACTTCTTCGCTGTAGGGCCCCGCTCTCAGCAGTGCCACGATCGGCCCCAGCCAGGCAACAAATACGCCCAGGAGTACCTCACCCACCGGCTTGGCCGTTGCAAATCGCTCGAGGGCGTCGCCACGCAGCTCGGCGATCAGTGAACGGATTGCCCACTCGAGTACTGTTTCCTTGTTATTAAAGTGGTTATACAGCGTCTGGCGGGCTACTCCCATCGCATCAGCGAGGCTGACGATGGTGGTTTTTCTGAATCCGCGACGGGCAAATTCCTGCAGGGCCGCCAGGCTGTCCAGTTCTCTGGCGGCGGTCGGGCGTTCGGGCTTATCTTTGGCCTGTGCTTCGGGAGGCATAGTCGTTGGTTTCTCTTGGTGGACGAATTGTACATATTTAGATTAAACTGTCCAAATCCGTCCAGAGCTGTTAAAAGCACCCCATGACCGATCTCTATATCCCGACCAAAACGGACGCAGGGTATCGCCTGCGCGTGACACGCGGCGCTACGGTTGGACCGGAGGGGAACAAGTTTCTGATGGGCGGAGTCAATTTTGCTGCCGCCCTGGAGGCGCTGGAGGTGGCCACGCAAGCTCCGGTACTCTATGCGAGCGCCCAATTTCTGTCCTTTGCGCGGCTCGATGATGTGGTGGATATCGCGCCCACACTGCTCAGCGAGGGTAAGAGCGTGACCCAGGCCAGCGCCGTGAATCGCGTCGGCGAGCGCGAGATTTTGCGGGTCAGCGCTGCGCTGGGAGCACGTGATACTGACGAGGCCCGGCAGTTTTTGGTGATGCCGGGCGTGCCAGGTCCTGCGGAGTGTCCGATCGTGACAAAAGATCGCGATGCGGATGACCTCAGTGCCCACATCGAAAAACGTCTGTGTGTCGAAGATCCCAAAACGGGTCTGGGCATCCAATGGATCCGGTACCTACCCGCTGCGCCGCTGCGCATCGGTCTGATCGCGTTGATCGCTGATCACCTGGCCGGGGCGCTGCCGCGGACGCGTGGTGCGGCCAGTCTGGACAATCACCTGCGAGTCATGCACCGCCCCCGCACCGAGTGGATACTGTGCGAGACTCAGATGAGCGCCTATCTTCAGGGATTCATGCACGGCCAAACACGCATGTTCGCGCAGGACGGCAGCTTGATCGCCATCGCCAGCCAGAGTGCGGCGTTGCCTCGACGGGGCGGTGGCTGGGCCCAGTCCCAGGCGCGCGAGGCCTGAGTGGCACAGGGTCGACACGCACGGGGTCTACTGCTGACCTCTGTCGCAATCTCCAGCATGGGCTTTATGTCCTTGTTCCCTATCCTTGCCCCTTTGGGTCGCGAACTGGACCTCTCGGAGTTCGAAATCACCAGCGTGATCGGCATGTCCTCGTTGACGATCTTTCTTCTGACCCCGTTCTGGGGGAGGCTGAGCGACATCTGGGGGCGGCGCCGCGTGATGATGATCGGTTTTTTCGGCTTCTCGCTGGGTACCCTGGTGTTCATTCAGGTGGTCCAGCTGGGTTTGGACGGAGTGCTGGTCGGCGTGCAGCTCTATCTGGCGCTGATTCTCGCACGCGTCTTTGTGGCTGCCATCATGTCGGCCTCGATGCCGTCCACCACCGCCTACATGGCCGACATAACCAGTTCGCAGGAGCGTACCCGAGGCATGGGGGCGGTCGGAGCGGCATCGAATGTGGGCACCATTCTCGGACCGGCGCTGGCGGTATTCACCTTTCTATCGCTGCTTGCACCTTTGTGGATAGTCTCGGTGGCGGCTTTTGCAAACGGACTGCTCGCGTGGGCATTGTTGCCGGAGTCACGCAGCGCAACCCCCAGCGGCGACACGCAGCGCATGCCCTATACGGATCCACGCATTGCGCCGTTCATCATCGTCGGGGTATTGGTGTTCATCGGAAATGCGCTGGTGCAACAGACCGTTGGCTTCCGATTTCAAGACACGCTCCAGCTGTCCGCCCAGGCAACGGCTGAGACGGTTGGGATCGCGATGATCCTTTCCGCCGTTGCCGCGCTGGGAGGCCAGTATTTTGTCGTGCAGAGAATGGGGCTTGCGCCACTCACGCTGCTGAAGATCGCAATACCGGTGCTGGCCTTTGCCTTTGTCATGATGGCGGTCTTCGAGAGCCGCGGCTGGCTGATGTTCGCGATGATGTTGCAGGGTTTTGGCATGGGCCTGGCTGCTCCAGGGTTCACCGCCGGTGCTTCTCTGGCAGTTTCCGCACGGGAGCAGGGTGCGGTGGCGGGCGTGATCGCCTCTTGCGGGCCGTTGGGAGCGACGCTGGGCCCTTTACTCGGCGGAGCGCTATACGAGTTAACACCGGTTCTACCTTATGCGTTTGCGGCGGCGATGTTTGTGTGTCTGATCGCGGCATTCGGTTGGCTGGAGCGTCGGGTGACTGTTCACGAGCCGCCGGATGGGGCATGAACCTGGTCAGGGAGGGTGCTCGACATCTGTTGCGTTGTAGCGCTACCATCCCTGCGAGGCGCACAAAGGGCAGCCTATGCGGGTGTAGTTCAATGGTAGAACTTCTGCTTCCCAAGCAGATAACGTGGGTTCGATTCCCATCACCCGCTCCACGCCAAACCCCACCCTGCAGCACGCGATCAAGCAATTTTAGAGTACCGGGTTTAGCGGCTTGTCTTGCTTACTTTGAAACTTCCGGTTCAGCGTGCACCGAGGCTCTGCGTACCAGCAGAAAGATAGCGACGAGAAAGCACGCGAGACCTACCGCAGCTGGAAACAAGGCGGTGGTCCACGAGTAGTTCTGCAGCGCCAATATGACAAAAATGTTCCGCACGCCGCCAAACAAGAAAAATCCCATGTGTTCCTGATGCGGATGTGCGTAAGCGCGACGTAAAGTTGGGCCAAAACCGATAAGGTCGGCGGTCGTGAGCAGGACAACGGCCCACAAAGGGTCCGATGCGACGATCCAGGCAGGAAGGGCGAGCAGGGCCAGAATTAAAAGCACCCAGTCGAATGGCGCGATCGAGATTTTCTGTCGCTGGCGATAGGCGAGGAACGCAATGTAGCTCGTGATGCAGGCAGAAAAACCGATGGGCCACGCCCCGACGCCGGCATCGTCAGCGAGTTGTGCGAAGAAAACCACAAACGTACCGAACGCCCAGATGGTCCAGGAAAAGACATGAGGAATTGTGACGCCGCTCAAGGTGGAGCGAATGTAGGGAATGAATAGGAAAAAAGTCAGCCCGAACGCGAGTGCGCTGAAGATCTCCTTGTATGCGTCGAGTTCCGGCATGATGGTGTGTGTCGTCCGACTAGCTTTGCGCTGCTAGGCTTCTGCGCATTGCGAAGAGAAGTAACCGTATCTGCTGCGGCAGCATGAGTATCGCGGCGACGAGCAGGAGGAGGCCGACAGGGACCGTGCGCGGCCAGGGCTTGTTGAGATTGAGCACGGTGTGTCCTGCCTGATCATGTAGCCGACTATCTTAGTCTCTGGGCGTTGTCTTGGGGAGAGCGGGCAGTGGTGGTCTCGGGGCTTTGCCGGTCGAGCCTGTGGTGCACTGGTATGGTCGACAGGTTAGGTCAAAAACCGCGCCGGCACGGCGTCTGACTTGAGGAGGGGCTATGTTCTCCAATGCGGAAAAAAACACGCTGCGCAGAGATGGCTTCTGTGTGTTTCCGAACGTGTTGGACGCGTCGCGCACGAGTGACGTGCGGGCGAAACTGCTCACCGCTGCGGCCGAGAGCCGTCGGCGGGGAGTTCCGACCTATATCGAAAACCTGGATCCGAATGACGCCAATGTGCGCGTGTTTAATCTCTTGGATCTGGACCCGGTGTTTCTCGATCTGATCGCGCACCCGCTCGCGATCGACATCGTGCGGTGGTTACTCGAAGACGACTTCATCATCTCCAACTTTACGGCCAACGTTGCAGGACCGGGCAGCGAGTCGATGGTCGTGCATTCGGACCTCGCGGTGGTATTACCGGAACCGTGGCATGCACCGTGGAGCATGAACATCATCTGGTGTCTGGATGACGTGCGCGCCGAGAACGGCGCGACCCTCTACCTGCCCGGCAGCCATGACTTCGAGCGACGTCGTGATCTGCCCGCGCAACCGCTGGACGCGATGGTGCCGTTCGAGGCCGCGGCGGGAAGCATCATCGCCATGGATGGTCGTTTGTGGCATACCTCGGGGGTCAACAAGACCCAAGACGAAGAACGCGCGCTATTGTTTGGCTATTACTCGCGTTCGTTTATCCGGCCGCAGTGGAACTTTAACGTAGGCTTGTCGCAGGCTAATCAAGCTCGGCTGGGTCCCGAGCTTGCGCGTTGGCTAGGGCTGGGGCTGACCGCCAACGTAAAGCCCTTGACCGGCCTGTAACTGCGCGCTTGTGGGCGCATATCCGTTTTGAGGTCGCTTGAGGAGAGAGGAGACTCTATGCTTGCGGCTTTGCATCGACGGAGTTCCGCATGACCCGCACAGAGAAAGCGCAGCGGATTATCACGATCCTGGAGACTCTCTATCCTGAGACGCCTATCCCGCTCGATCACGCGGATTCGTTCACGCTGGTCATCGCGGTTCTGCTTTCTGCCCAGACGACTGACAAAAAAGTCAACGAGGTCACGCCGGCCTTGTTCGAGGCGGGTCCCACCCCCCTCGCGATGAGCAAGCTCTCGGCGCAGGAGATCTTGAGCTTTATCCGGCCGCTGGGGCTGGCGCCGCAGAAAGCCAAAAACATTGCCAAGTTGAGCAGCATGTTGGTCGAGCAGGGCGGGCGCGTGCCGGATACATTCGAGGGGCTGGAGGCCCTGCCTGGAGTCGGGCACAAAACGGCGTCCGTGGTGATGGCTCAGGCGTTTGGCGTCCCGGCGTTTCCCGTGGATACCCATATCCACCGACTGGCGGCACGGTGGGGACTGTCCAATGGCAAGAGCGTTGAGAAAACCGAGGCGGATCTGAAGAAGGTCTTTCCCCGCGAGTTGTGGAACAAGTTGCACCTGCAGATCATCTTCTTCGGCCGCGAGTATTGTCCGGCGCGCTACCACGATTTGAGTACCTGTACGATCTGCGGTTGGGCCGCGACCAAAAAGCGCATCGCACAAGAAGCGCGGGGCGATTGAGCTGCCACCGCGTTCTCGTCCGTCGTGGGTGCGCACTTCGAGCGCGTTCAGTCCCGGGCTGGAACGTCCTTCCCAGGGCCTAGATCTTGCGGAAAGGGTCTGGGTGTGAGCGGTGGCACGGGCGCGGCTTCAATCTTGCGCTGCAAGTGCTCGATAGCAGCGCTCAACTGTGCATCTTCGCCATTGAACGTGGCGTGGGGATAGTTCACGACCTCGATCGTCGGCGACACCCCATAGCCTTCCACAACCCAGTTCCCTTCCATGTCGAATACCGGTGATTGCGCTACCCGCGCCAGACCGCCGTCCGCCTGACGGTTGCGATTGTTCAGCCATACACCGGCGCCCGCCGTGCGGCGGCCGATTACGTCTGCGATGCCGAAGCTTTTGATCGCTGCGGTGAAGGTCTCCCCGTCTGAATAGGTACGTTCATCCGCGATAACGACGAGATGGCCACGAAACGCGCGCTGCATGTTCGGGTAAGGGGAAACCCGCCGGGGATCCCAGAACACCCATGCTTCGCGCAGCAGGTGCATGATCAACCAGCTGTCCACGTTGCCGCCATTGTTACGCCGCACGTCGATGATCATCCCTTGTTTGTCGCCGTCGGCATGGAACTGACTGGCGAAGCTACCCACGTCTCGGCCGACCATCGACTGCAAGTGGACGTAGCCGATCTGAGGGTCGGCCGCCGACACCGACGCTCGATTGTTCGCCACCCAGTCTTGATAACGGTGCTGCGCGTCGCTACGCGTGGTCCCGGGCACCACCACCGTCTGGTGGGTATTGGAAGCGCGGCGCAGGGTCAATAGCACCTGTTTGCCGGCCTGGTTCTGTAGGGCACCGTAGAGCTCGGCACGATTCTTCACCTCAGCGCCGTTGACCGCGATGATGAGGTCGCCATCTCTGGCATCCACCTGTGCGCGGGCTAGCGCAGGGGCGGTACCTGGCAGTTCGGTGTCGTAGGCATAGATGCGGGTGATCTCGACGCCATTCTTGCGATCCGTAAGGACAGCGCCCAACATGCCAGGCCGGGTGGCGTTGTCGTCCCGCGGCATATCCCCGCCGCGCACTTGAGAATGCAGCGCGTTGAGTTCGCCCATCATCTGTTTGAAGATGTCATTGAGTTCGTCGCGCGAGCCGATCCGCTGCAGCAGAGGTTCGTATTTACGTTTCATCGCGGGCCAATTCACCCCTCGC
>JBCCHL010000017.1:0-35801 GCA_039028775.1 Pseudomonadota bacterium
TGCGTGCTTGGCCAGTACGTGTGGACGACAAACGGGCGACCGAATTGGGACCACTTAGGGCTGCTCGCGTTGATGAACAAGGCCAGCTGTTCTTCGACGTTGCGCAGCACCAGGGTGCGGGCCTGGGGCTCCCCATCAGCGTCGACGGAGGCGACGGTGCATAGCGCAGCGTTGGGGTCTTCGGCGGCGAAGGCCGCGGCGCGATCGCTGTGAAAGCGCGCTTCGGGGTCGGTCGCCATTCAGGTATCCGAGGCGACGATGCTGACCCACCGAGCCTCGTTGATGAAGCCGCCACCCATGCCGGGAAACTTCTCACCCAACTCGGCGCTGATCGCCTCGGCTGCCTTGCCGGCGCTCAGGCCGGCGCGGATGAAAGCCACCGAGGCTTTCACCGCATCGATGGTTTGACGCAGATCTGCCGGGCTCGATAGCGTGCCGTGACCGGGTATCACCTTGGCGTCGTCGGGCAGCATCTTCAGGACGCCCTCCACATTCTTGACAAAGCCGTCTACCGAGCCGCCTCCGGGAACGTCGACGTAGGGGAAACGATTCTTAAAGAAGTGATCACCCATGTGGACCACGTTGGCGTTCTTGAACCATACGATGCTGTCGCCATCCGTGTGGCCGGTCGGCAGGTGCAGCAGTTCGATGGTGTCGCCGTTAAAGTGGATCGTGACGTTTTCGCCGTAAGTCACCAGCGGCAGGCCTGCCTGGGGAAAATCCTCCGCGTTCAACAGACGCATGCGGACATTGTGGTGGGCGATGATCGTGCCTTGGGCGCCGAATGCGGGATTCCCGCCGGTGTGATCGCCGTGGTAGTGCGTATTGAGGATGATACGCGGTTGATCGCCACCCAGATCTTTCAGAGCGGCGCTGATTTTGTCGGCCAGCGGCGCGAACTGGTTGTCGATGATCATCGTGCCGTCCGCGCCGATCGACGCGCCGATGTTGCCTCCGCGGCCGCTCAGCATGTAGATGTTGTCGGCTACCTGTTGTGCCTTGATCTCGACCCCAGCAAACGGATCGGCGGGTCCTCCCCAGGCAGCAGTCGCCCATAACAGGGTTGCCAAAATGGGGATGAGCGCTCTGCGCACGGGAGTTTTCATGTGGGGTCCTCTTGTCTCAACGTGGGCAGCCTACACCGGATCGGACGCAAACTAAAAGTTGATGTGGGTGCCGGTCTTGGTGTGATCCGACCAGGCCTCCGGCGCGTTGGCCTGGTGGCGTTTGATCACACGATAGAGGAAGCCGTGTCCTGAAGCCCCGAGCGCGTCCTGGATCATGTTTTCGGAATCGACCTGGGCCGCCCGCCGTAACATGCGTTCGAACGTAAAAGCGAAGTTGTTGGAATGTCGGGCGCGGATCTCGGTGCCGTAGAACAGCTCGAAGCACGCTTGAGGGTCCTCGGTCTGGAGGTTGAGTTCCAGCAAGCGGCGTGAAAACGCCTCCACATCTATGCCGCTGCCCTGCGCACCGAACAGGCGACTCACTTCGTTATTGTCGGCGGTACCACCGTTGCCGCGGCTTTGGCTCGAGATGTAGAGGAGCCCGGCGATGGAGCCGAGCTGTTGGCGTACCGATTGGGCGACCTGCAGGAACGCCTCCTGGCGCGCATGCAGTTCCGAGGCGGCTAGATTCTCGGTCTGTATAGCGGCCTGTTCGGCGGTGCGCCGGATCTCGATGGCCTGGGCCTGCAGGGCCTGGGTGTTCTGCTCCAGCTCTTTCTGTTGCAGGAAGTAGCCGATCACCAGCCACAGAAATGCGAGGGGTGCGAAAGCGCCTTCGAGAAAGTTACCCATCTCTTCGGCCGGCATGATCGCGAATTGCCCCCAACCGATGTTGCTGGCGATGTAACTCACACCCAGGCCGATCCAGACGATGGTCAGTCCCAATCCGAGTTGGATACGCCAGTTCATCGACATGCGGAGGCGATCAGCTGTCGTTTTCGCCCTGGCGGCGGATTTCAGCGATGTCGCGCTGGATCTCGCTGAGCCGGTACAGAATGTCGGGCATTTGATCGCTGATGCGCCACAGGAGATAAGCGATAGCAGCGAGCAGAACGAAACTGAGGAAAGACATAAGAGGCTCCTTGGCGGTGGAGAGCGTAGTTTAGCAATTAGTTTGGGTCAGCACGCTGCTTTTCAAGGCCCGACGACATATTCTTTGCGACACCTGGGTCAATGGAGGATTCCATGCTGCAACAGATCGCGCTGGGTTCGCTCTTGCTGGTGGTCAGTGTCGTGCTCACCAGCCTGTGTTTGGTCTGGGGGCACCGATGGTTGCCGCGGCTGGGCGACACCCACAACAACTCGGTTTTCAGACAGGTCTCTACCATAGCGTTGGCCACTTTGTGGATCGTCGCCGCATTAAGCGCGACCGTTTGGCTGTGGGCGCTCACGTTCTGCCTGATCGGTGAGTTTACGCAGTTCGAAGCTGCGCTCTACTTTGCGGGGGTTGCGGCCACCACGCTCGGGTTCGGCGACCAGCTGCTGTCGCCCGAGTGGCGCCTGTTGTCGGGCTTCATCGCGGCCAATGGTCTTTTACTGTTCGGGCTTGCGGGCGCGTATCTGTTGGAGCTGATGCAACAGGTGTTTGGTGCGCGCCCGCATGGACATCCGGGTGCAGACTTTTCGCAGGATTGACGCCCTCATGGTGGTGGATGTTTTTGTGCGAGTCCCGCTGCGTTGGAGGTTTAGCGGACCCGACCCTGGTCCGATACACTAACCGTGTAATCACCATCGCCGGATGCTTGTGGCCAAACGCAGAGCCAGTCGTCTAGATTCCCGTTCTCCATCGCTGCCTGAAGTGTTACCGGCTCAACTCGCTGATGCGGCGGATCTGTGGGGAGCGGTGACTGCGGTCTATGGTGAGCGTGCGACGGAGGTGGCGCATGGGATGCGTGCACCGGGGCCGGAACTGTGTTTCTGGGTGAATCCGTTACACCCGAAACATGGGCGCTTCGAACCGCCTGGGAAACGGCTGGCGCTGCCCGCCTCGTGGTATGCGGGGGGTGGGCAGGCGGTCTTCGCGGCGCCGCGCGAGTTTACCCACGAGGCGCTGGCGGGCAGCGGCATGGTGTGGATACAGAATCTCGCCAGTATGTTCGTGGTGACCCAACTCGGCGTCCAGGCCAACGAAGAAATTCTCGACCTTGCGGCTGCTCCTGGAGGCAAAACCCTGGCGATCGCGGCCGCGATGGGCGGCGCTGGGCGGCTGGCGGCGGTCGAGCCGATCAAGAACCGTTTTCATCGGATGCAGGCAAACTTCGCGCGCTGCGGAGTGGAAGTCGCCTGCTATCAGAGGGACGGGCGCGGCGTGGGCAAGGCCACGCCAGAACGCTTTGACCGGGTGCTGCTCGATGCGCCTTGCAGTTCGCAGGCACGCATGCGCTGGTCTGCACCGGCGAGCTTCGCGCACTGGCGCCGCGGCAAGGTTAAAGAGATGCAGCGCAAACAAAAGAGCCTGCTGCGTTCGGCCTATGCTGCTCTGAAACCGGGCGGCGTGCTGGTTTATTCCACTTGCAGCTTTGCGCCGGAAGAGAACGAACTGGTGGTTGCGCACCTGTTGCGTAAAACCACAGCGCAGATCCTACCCCTGCAAGATCATGGGTTTGAGATGGTACCCGGGTTGAGCGTGTTCGCAGGCAAAGCGCTACCCTCGATTCTGTCGCAAACCGGACATCTGCTGCCCTCGGAGCTGGTCGACGGATTTTATGTGGCGCGGATCGCCAAGCCGGCCAGCTAGCTTTCGGTCCGCAGCGACTTTGGACTGGCCCACTCGACCAATGTGAGGGTGGTGAGGGGGAGGTCTGGCCACTCTCCGTCATACCTAAAGTGTACACACCCCCAAGTGGGCAGATTGTCCATCAGACCTTCGCCGGCTAACAGGTTGGTCAGAACGGTCAGCCCCGGATTGTGTGCAACCACGCAGGCGCTGGTCGCATCCGCTGGGGTGGTGCGTAAGGTCTGCATGATGGCTTCCGGTCCGGCGAGATAAAGTTCAGCTTCGGTCACGACCGGCTGACCGCAGGCATGACTCACGTAAGCTGCGGTCTGTTGAGCGCGCACCGCGTCGCTCGCCCAGATCCAGTTCGGCCGGTTTGCAAGCTCACCCAGCCATTGCGCCATGGTCGCGCCATCGGCATGTCCGCGCTCGTTCAGCTCGCGCTCGTGATCACGTTGATTAAAACCGGGATTGACGCTCTTGCCGTGCCTTGTCAACCAGATGTCGATCATCCGGAGCCTGACCGTTCGCAGCTGACGCAGTGTTGCGTGAAATGTCTTGTTAAGACAATCGAGCGGGTGGTCAGTCCCACAACGCGAAGAACTCTTCGATCGCTCGCAATTGGCCGCCGCTCACGGCCGAAGGGACGATGATCGGCGTTTTGATCCCGCTATCGAACCAGGCTTCTATCCCGTCTCGAACCTCGCTCGCGCTGCCGAAGAGCGTCGTGTCGGCGAGCCAGCGATCGGACAGGCATTCCGGCACGCGATCCAGGTCTTTATCGGCCAGCGCCTGTTCGATGCCCACCATTTCTTCTTCGTAACCGGCCTGCTTCCAGTAGTTGCGATAGTTGGGCAGGAAGGCATAGCTGGTTAGCGTCTTGCGATTGACCGCCATCGCCGCCGCCTTATCTTCGCTGATACAGGTGGGGATCATGTTGCCGATAAAAAAGTCCCCGTTGGTCCGGGCAGCATCGGACAACACGCTCAAGGACGCGCCCATGTGCGAGCGCGCGCCGTTGGCGAATACCATGCCGTCGCCAATCTCCTCTGCGAGTTGGATCATCTTGTTGCGCAGCGTGGCCAACACCAGTGGTGGCAGATCGCCCACGCGCGGTACGGCCTGCATGTCTTCGACAAATTGACGCATGTCCGAGAGGGGTTTACCGGGCTTGATACCGAGACGATCCATGGCCGGCGCATGACTGACCCCGATACCGAAGCGAAAACGCCCGCCGGATATCTCGTGGATAAATGCTGCAGCGCTGGCAAAGTCGCCGACGTGGCGCGTGTAGATAGGTGTGATGCTGGTACCCAGCTCTATCCGCTCGGTCACGGCGGCGATAGCCGTGAGCAATGACAGACTATCGCCGAGGCTCGGACCGTAGATGCCGGGGATGCCCCGCTCCTCCGCTTGTCGGGCGATCTCGATGATCGCGTTACGCCGGCCCGGCACCGCGGCTAAACTCATGGCGGGTAGCTGTGGCATGGTGTTCTCCCCTTCTCAGATGTACAGATTTGACGGGGCAAGATTAATCGAAATCGGCAGGGCTGTCTGCGGTGCTTACAACCAGCGATGCCCGGCTTGATGGCGTCGCGCCTGAGCGCGTCGCGCGCGGATACGCTCGGGATCTCGGAACAAGAATACCAACACAGAACCGGCGACAAACCCACCGATATGAGCCCAGAAGGCAACCCCCCCTCCTTCGTATCCCAGGCTGCCTAAGCCGGACAGCAACTGCAGAACAAACCAGTAGCCGAGCACGAAGATCGCTGGCACGGAGACCGTGGTGAAGATGAAGAACAGATGGACGCGCGTGCGAGGGAATGACAGGGCGTAAGCCCCCAACACTCCGCCGATCGCGCCGGAAGCGCCGACCATCGGGACCGTGCTGTCGAGATCGGTGGCGATCTGTGCCACCGCAGCGGCGGCTCCACAAAGCGCAAAAAACACCGCAAAGCGCAGCGGCCCCATGATGTCTTCGACGTTATCGCCGAAGATCCACAGGAACAGCATGTTGCCGGCCAGGTGCAACCAGCCGCCGTGCATGAACATACTGGAGAAGATGGTCGACATCTGGCCGTTGCCGTCCAGCTGACAGGCCAGACCACCCCCGACCGGGATGATGGTTCCGACGGAGGTGGCCAGCAGATCACCTGGGATCAGGGCGTAGCGGCACAGCGCTTCGGCCATCGCCGTATGCTCACCCATCCCCTGCACGGTAAACCAGACGAAGATATTCATGCCGACCAGCAAGAAGGTCATGAGCGGCGTGTGCAGGGTCGGATTTTCGTCGCGTATCGGGATCATCTATACAGGTTAGTCGTGCGTTGCGGGCAAAAGGTTCCCTCGACGCTCAGCGGTCGACCTCAGCCAGGTTTTCATCCTGCGTGAAATAACGCCTGCCGTGGGATTTGATCATTGTGGTATGGATGTCCGGGTAGTGCACCACATCGACCGCCCAGCGTTCGCCGCCCATCAGATACACCAGATCTTCGTCGAAGGGGTTGTGCAGGCTGTGGGCCGGGGAGGGCACGGGAAAACCCATAAAATCGCCGGGTCCTACCTCGAAAGTCTCGTCACCGATCCGTGCCACGCCGCGCCCGGATAGGATGTAGAGAAATTCTTCGTCCGCATCATGGTAATGGTGGGTGGTGGAGTCGTGTCCCGGTTCGATGCGTGAGATGTGAATGCCGATCCGCTCCAGGCCGCTCGCCGTTGTTAGGTTGCGGGTGTGGCGCACGGCGTTCGCGTTGAACTGATGTTGGGTGCGTTGCTCTGGCATCGCATTGATGTCGGCACGGGACAGGTAAAAGGGCATGTTGGCCTCCTCGGGTTGCATTGCCGGCGCGATCCGCCACCGCCACCGTCTGGTCGATTTGCAGCTGTTTGCTAAGCCAGCAGATCCGTCAGGGTGGCGATCAGGCGGTGGTTCTCCGCCGGTGTGCCGACGGTGACGCGCAACTTGTCCTGCAGGCGTGGCGCAGAGAAGTGACGCACCAGAATGCCGGCACCTTTCAGACGCTGAAACAGCCTCTCGGCGGTCACGGGCTGCTCGATCACGTCGACCAGCAGAAAGTTGGTCTCGCTCGGAACGCTGAAGAGCCCGAGCTGCCCGAGTTGTGCGGCGAGGAGCCGCCGCGCGTCGCGCACCTGAGCCCAGGTCTCGCGCGCATAGGCCTGATCACCGATCGCTGCCGTGCCCAGGACCTGCGAAATGTGGTCGATATTGTAACTGTCGCGGGTCTTGTCGATGATGGTGGTGATCAGGTCCGCATGGCCTAACAAGTATCCCAGCCGCAGGCCGGCGAGCCCGTAGCCCTTGCTGAACGTCCTCAGGATAAGGACATTGTCCTGCTCGATGAGCGGCGTAGCATCATATGCGCGTTGTGGATCGACGAAGTTGACGTAAGCCTCGTCGATCAGCAGGACCCCGTTCATGGCCGCGGCCACGCGCCGCAGATCCTCGGCGTCCGTTAGGGTGCCGCTTGGCGCGTGCGGATTGACCAGACACGCAAGCTCCACGCTGGCACGGTTCCAGATGTCCGCGCAGGACTCGGGCAGTTGCCAATCCGCTTCGAGCTCAACACGCACCACTTGGGCATCGTGGATCGCCGCCAGAACCGGATATAAGGAGTAGCTGGGTTCGGCCATGCCGAAGTGGCCACCGGGATTGACGAAAGTGGTCAGCGCCAGACGCAGCGCCTCATCCCCGCCGTTGGTGACCACGATGTTGTTACGTGCACAGCCGTGTAGTTTTGCCAGCTTGTCACGCAGGCCATCAGCGGTCGGTTGGGGATAGACCCGCAAGGCTGCGGCACCCAGATTGGCGAGCGCCGCATCAACAGCCGGCGAGGGCGGATAGGGGTTTTCGTTGGTATTGAGCTTGATGGTCTCGGTGTCGAGAGGTTGCTCACCCCAACTGTAGCCCTGCATGTTCTGCACATTCGGACGTGCGTACTTGCTCATGGGCAGTTCAATCCAGGCCGGGCGACGCCACCTCGGGCATCGGTTCATGATCGAACGCATCGGCGGGGCTGAGCAGTTGCGCCAGCCATTCCGTATTTGGATTTGCCTCGAGGGCGATCTTGGCAGTCATGGTGAGTGGCACCGACAGGAGCATCCCCACCGGACCGAGGATCCACCCCCACACGACCAGCGAAAGAAACACGACCAAGGTCGACAGGCCCAGGCCGCGTCCCATAAATCGCGGTTCGACGGCATTGCCCATCACCAGATTGATCACGACAAAGCCGATCGCAACCACACCCGCGGTGGTAGGACTCAACTGGATCAGCGCCAGCAGGACTGGCGGTATCGCGGCAAGGATCGAACCGATGGTCGGGACGTAGTTGAGCAGAAACGCGAGCAGGCCCCAAAGGATCGGGAAATCCACCCCCAGGATCCACAGGAATGCTGTGACGATCATGCCGGTGAATACACTCACCGACGTTTTTATCGCGATGTAACGATTCACGTTCTCGGCGAACTTCGCAAAGTGCGGAAGGTCCCGGCTGGGGTCTTTCAGGACCACCGCCAGTTTTTTCGGGAAGCTCGCCGCCTCGGCGAGGATAAAGATGACGGTCAGGACGATGAGGAAGCTGTTGCTCAGCACCGCGCCCAGGCGGGCCAAGGTGGTTCCGGCGAGGTCCAGGGCGGCATTGGGATCGAAGTTTTTCAGGAGCGATTCCGGATTCTCGATATCGAACATGCCAGTCAACGGCGCGATAAAGGCGAAGAACTCTGCTTGCAGGACGACCAGGCGTTCTTGATAGAAGGGCAACTTGGCGGTGAACGCCGCCGCCGATTGCGCGAACATCGCGCCCATCAGGACCACCACCACAACCATCAGCACCATCACTGCGGGCAGTGAGATGCCCGCTGGAACGCCTTTGCTCTGCATCCACAGCATGGGGGTCGCCGCAATGGTCGCGATGAAAGCTGCCAGCAGGAACGGTACGGTCAGCTCCTGCGAGGTTTTGAGCCCGGCAGCGATAATGACCAGCGCCGCAAAGATGAGGATGCCGTTGCCGCGTATGTGAGATTCGCTCATGGTAAGTGCAGCCTAAGTGAAAGGTCGGCGATTGGCCAGGCTCGGAATCTGTCTGCGTGCGGCGGCGACCACCTCTGGCTCGACCAGCGCGATCGCGTAGCCATCACCTGCGGGTACTTCAGCGATGACCTGTCCCCAAGGGTCCGCGATCAGGGCATGCCCGTAGGAAGAGCGCTGCGCGTTGTGCGCGCCGTGTTGGGCTGGGGCGATGATGTAACACTGATTCTCTATGGCTCTGGCGCGCAACAACGTGTGCCAGTGCAATTCTCCCGTGGTGGCGGTGAAGGCAGAAGGCACCGACATGGCGACCATGTCGTCACTGTTCAGATGCTCGTAAAGCGCCGGAAAGCGCACGTCATAACAGATCGTCAAACCGAGGCCGCCAAATGGCATCTCGCAGGCGACGCTCGCATCCCCACCCTTCGTGTGGTTCGACTCCTGGAGGCTGGGGCCGTCATCGATGTCGACATCGAAGAGGTGAATCTTGCGGTACAGAGCGACGACCTCACCCTCCGGGTCCAACACCACACTGGTGTTGAAACAGCGCCGGTCATCGCCTGGCACGCTCTCGTGGAAACCGCCGAGCAACAGGAATACTTGGAGCCTGCGTGCGAGGGCACGACAGCGCTCGAGAATCGGACCACCAGCTGGGAGCGATTCAAGGATTTGGCGCTTACCGTCGTGGTCACCGATTTACGCGAAGGCCTCCGCCCAGGTGATAAACGCTGCACCGTCTGCGGCTGCTTGGGTGCTCAGGTGTTCGAGGGTGTCAAGATTCTGAGTTACGTCTTGCGTTGCGCAGTGCTGAACGACGGCGACGGGTGTGGCCAGACCCATGATGGTTTCCAATGATTGTGTTGGCGCTGGTTTACGAACCAGTGCGAGGCAAGTATTCGGTAGCAGCGCGCCCGGCGCAAGCTCAGTGCGTCGGGGTTTGCGGAACCGCCAGCAGTGCGCGAATTTTGGCAACAAGTTGGTCGGAATTTAGCGGCTTTTCGAACACCGCAGATATGCCTGCCAGATTCAGGTCCGCGGTCGCAAAGTCATTCGTGTTTCCGCTTGTCAAAAGTATCGGGAGATCGGGGCGCAGCGTGTGGATATCGCTGGCGAGCTCCAAGCCGGTCCCCTGGGGTAGTTGCTGATTGGTCACCACCAGATCGAAGTTCTCGGGGTTTTTGACAAACTGCTCGAGCGCGTCGGTCGATTGGCTGGCCAGCGCGATCTGCCACTCTTCGTCGCTGAACAGTTCGCTCAGATAGCGTGCGACGGACGGGTCGTGCTCTATGAGGAGGATCTTCTTGTTGCCGTCGCTGCGTCGGGTTTCCGGCATCGACAGCGGCAGGTAAACAACGAAGCGGGCACCGCCGTCGATGCGATTGCTGGCGTGCACATGCCCGCCATGTTCATGCACGATGCCGTGGACGACCGATAGGCCCAGCCCGGTACCCTGGCCCACCTCTTTGCTCGTGTTGAATGGCGCGAAGAGGCGCTCTGCGTTGCCGATGATGCCCGGACCGTTATCCTCTACCTTGATCGCGATGTACTCGCCGCTGACGTGCGCGCAGCACGATGTGCAGTAGAGGTTGGTCAGCTGGCATTCTTCGACGTTGAGATTGATGGTGCCGCGATTGGACATGGCTTCCGCGGCATTGATACACAGGTTTGCCAGTACCTGCTGCAACTGATCCGGATTCACGCGGACGGTTAAGGGTGTGGTTGGAAACTGTTTTTCCAAGCGTATGCTCGAAGGTAGGCTGGCGCGCAGCAGCTCGTAGGCGCTTTCCAGCCCTTCGTTCAAGTCGACCGGCTCAGCCGTGGAAGGCTGGTTGCGGCTGTACAGCAACAACTGCTTAACCAGCTGAGCGCCGCGATCGGTGGAGCGCTGGATCTCTTCCAAATAGCCCTGAACCCGGTGGCGGTCGGGTTGGTGAATACGCTCCTGTGCGAGTTCCGTAAAGCCGAGGATGCTGGCCAGGATGTTGTTGAAATCGTGCGCGAATCCACCGGCCATCTGACCGATGGATTTCAGCTTGTGGGCTTGTTGTAGGGAGCGCTGCAATTGGCGGTGCTCTTCCGCCAGTACGGTTGCGGTGCGCAGTTCCTTGTTGCGACGGCGCAGCTCCAGGGATTGCTCGAAGGCCTGCCAACGAGCCTGGTCTGCGGCCCGCAGCCGGGTGAACAGGGCGAAGGAGAAAATACTCAGTTCGAGCAGCGAGCCGGCGTGCAGGGCGTGTCGGCTCATGATGGTCACATCCACGTAACCGAGCAATGAGGCCGCAACGATCAGACCTCCTAAAGTGAACATCCCGTTTGCGACGAGGAACAGTCGTCCTGACTGGGCCTTGCTGAGGGCGCGCGCGGTCGCGATAGCCATCAACAAGATCATGAACGCGATGGAAAACACCGTTTGTAGAACGAACGTCCAAGTGCTGTCGGTAATCTGGATCAGGGCGACGATGATCACACCCAGCGCCTGGCTCGCACGCACTGCGCGTGCGCCGATTGGCAGCGTCCGATCCAGTTCCATGAAGTGATTCGCCAGCTGTCCAAGGCTGATCAACACCGCGACCCAGGAGAGTGTGGACAGCGGGGCATGCACCCCCGGGATGTCTCCCCAGAGCAACATGGCGCCGGTACCGTCAGCGGCGGCGAGGAAGACGATCAGGCTTGCGCTGTAGAGGACGTAAAAGCCGTACGCACGATCTCTGGTGCCGAGAAACACGGCAGCGTTGTAGATCATCATGATCAGCAGGACGCCGTAATAAAGGCCGTGGAACAGATCGAGGCGGCCATTCTGTTCGTGGAATTCGGCGAAAGCCTTGATCTCCACTGGGAAATTGCTGGTGCTTACCGCATGGTCGTAGATGTAAATCGAGGTGGTGCCTGCGGGGATGGCCAGCGTGAACTGGGACGCACGTATGGCCTGAGGCCCTGGCGCCACCATGTTGCCGCTCGCCTCCTGGTGGAGCAGGTCGTCTCCCGTAGTGAAGTATACGTCGAAGCGCCGCAACCAGGGATTGTCGATGCACAGGACGGTGCCGGAGGGCTGGGCGGCGGGCAGCTGCAGCCTAATCCACTGCGGTTGCCCTACGAAACTCTGACGGCTCAGATTTTCCCGCGGCTGCCAGTCGTCGGCGCGCATCGCGGCGTCGAGGCTCGGGTAGAGGTCTGCGTTGACGGTGGCAGCTGCGAACGCGTGGGCGGAGTGATTGGTCAACAGCGCGAACAGGGTGACCACAAGAGCCGGCAGCCAGGGCATCATCTGACTTGCCCGGAAGCGCGTCCCGGGTGTGGTCAGCAAAGCGCGGTGAATCCCCATCGTATTACCAGGTGATGTCCGGCACCTCGCAGTCGATTTTCATGCCCAGATAATTTTCCAGTTCCGGCAGGTTGAAGGCGTCGTTCTCAGCGACAAAGCTGATCGCAGTACCTTCGGCGCCTGCCCGCCCCGTGCGGCCGATCCGATGAACGTAGTCCTCCGGGTCTTCCGGTAGCTCATAGTTGATGACGTGGCTGATGCCTTCTACGTGTATGCCGCGGCCAGCGACATCGGTGGCCACCAGAATCTTAAGGTCGCCGCTCTTGAAGCGGTTCAGCGTCGACAGTCGTTTCTTTTGTGGGATATCTCCCGCCAGCGCCTCACAGCCAATCTTGCGCTTGCGCAGCACCTCGACCAGCCGGTGGGTCTGATCACGGCGGTTGGCAAACACGATAGCGCGGGTCATGGTGTCGGCCTCGATGAGGCTGGTCAGCGCTTGGTCTTTGTCGCCTTCGCCGATCATCCAGAATTTCTGCTCGACGGTGTCGGTGGCCACGCTTTCGGGCTCGATCACAATGTGTTCCGGATCGATGGTCCAGGATTCTGCCAGACGCATGACATCATCGTTGAAGGTGGCGGAAAAGAACAACGTCTGGCGCTTACGCTTGTGCGGTGTCTGATAAACAATGCGGCGCACGTCCGGGATAAAACCCATATCCAACATACGGTCGGCTTCGTCGATGACCAGCACCTCAACATGCTTCAGCGATATGTCTTTGCGATCGATAAAGTCGATCAAACGCCCCGGCGTGGCGACCAGGACGTCCACGGGCCCTCGGGTGAGACGCTCACGTTGTTTATTGAAGTCCATGCCGCCGACTACGCAGACCGTGCGCTCATCGATGTAGCGTGCCAGCCCCTTCGCATCGCCCTCGATCTGCAGCGCCAGCTCCCGAGTGGGTGCCAGCACAAGCGCGCGGGGACATCCCACCGGCAGATCTTCTTCGAGCGGTTGCTCCCAAAAGCGCGCGAAAATACTCAGCAGAAACGCGGCGGTTTTGCCGGTGCCGGTCTGTGCCTGACCGGTCACGTCGTAGTCCGATAGAGCAAACGGTAAAGCCTGGGACTGGATCGGCGTGCAGTATTCGTAGCCGAGCTTGTGAATGGCCTGCATGATCGGATTGGGCAGGGCGAAGTCGTGAAAACGATCCTTTCCTTCCACTTCCGGGATATCAAACTCTTCGGGATTCCAATCGCTCATAATTTCTGTCTTGTTATTCTTTAAAGGCTTTAGCTGTGGCAAGCCGCACGCAGAGCGTTAGGATGGCCATAGCTGATGGTAGGTCGGCAAGGCTTGCGAACGTAGGCGCGATGCGCACGTTCGCATCCTGCGGGTCGTAGCCGTATGGATAGGTCGCACCCGCCCGCGTGAGTGTGAGGCCCGCCCCCTTGGCCAGTTCGACCATCGCACTGGCGGTGCCCGGGGCCATCTGCAGGGATATAAAGTAACCGCCGGTCGGTTCGGTCCAGGTGGCGATGCCGGTCAATTCCGCACGCAGCGCCTCGATCACGATGTCAAATTTGGGCTTGATAATAGCGGCGTGAGCCTGCATGTGCGCTTCTATCCGCCCGGTCAGGAAGCGGGCGTGGCGCAGTTGGTTGACCTTGTCGGGACCGATCATCATGAAACTCATCGGCTCTTCCAGGCTTTGCAGCGTGGTTTCGCTGCTGGCGATGAACGCGATGCCGCCGCCAGCGTAGGTGATTTTTGACGTCGAGGCGAACTGCACGATGTGATCGGCGGTGTGCGCCTTTGCTGCCGCGTCAAAAATCGAGCTCAGCGCTACCCCGGGGAATTCCAGGTCATGGACCGCGTACGCGTTGTCGTACAGCACCAGGAAGTTATCCGCCGCGGCCTGCTTAGGCAGAGCGGCCAGGGCCTCGACCGTGCCCGGGCTGTAAACGCAGCCCGTGGGGTTTGCGTACTTGGGTACACACCAGATGCCCTTGATCTGCGGATCGGCGGCTGCGAGCTCGGCGGCTTGTTGCATATCTGGGCCGGCGTCCGTCATCGCGACATTGACCATCTCGATGCCAAAGTTCTCAGATAGCGCGAAGTGTCGATCATAGCCCGGTACGGGGGTGAGAATCCTGACCGGTTCATCGCCTTGTCGCCACGCGGGACCGACCACACCCTGTTCGAGCGCACATGCGACCACGAAATGCATCAACGTCAGGCTGGAGTTCCCACCCGCGATGACCGCTTCTGCGGGCAGCCCCATGATTGCCGCGCCGAGTTCCCGGGCTTCCGGCAGGCCGCGCAGGCCACCATAGTTGCGCACGTCGGTGCCATCCGTAGCCAGATAGTCACCATCGATCATGTCGTCCAGGCCATCGCTGAGCGCGAGTTGCTCGCTCGCCGGCTTACCCCTGGTAAGGTCCAGCGCCATCTTGTTGGCGCTGCACAGGTCGTATTGCTCCTGTAGCGTTTTGAGCAGCTTCGCGAGGGCTGAAGGATCAAGATCCGCGTAGGCGTTGTTCATAAACCGAGGTTTTCCTGCAAACCGAGCATGATGTTGAGATTCTGCATGGCAGCCCCGGCCGCACCCTTGCCGAGATTGTCGTAGCGTGCGCACAGCAGGAGCTGCTGCGCGTGGTGAAAGATGAATAGCTCCATACGATTGGTGTCGTTGCAGGCGGTGGGGTTCAAGAACCCGTGCGCGACCACCGCGGCATGGCGCTCGGGATCCGCGCTGACGACGTCGACAAATTGAGCGTCCGCGTACGCCGCGGTCAACGCTGCCACCACGTCTTCGGCGCTGGTCCCGGTTTGCAGTTGGCTGGCGTGCAACGGCACCTGCACCAGCATGCCCTGATAGTAGTGCGCCACGCTCGGTGCGAACACCGGGGCGCGGGTCAGACCGCTGAAGGCCTGCATCTCCGGCACGTGCTTATGCTGCAGCGCGAGCCCGTACGCCTGGGTATTCAATGCTTCGGCTTGCTCAGCGTCGTAGGCGGTATGGTCTTCGATCATAGAGCGGCCGCCGCCGGAATAGCCTGAGACGGCATTGCAGTGCATCGCGCTGTCGGCAGCGAGCAATCCCGCATCGATCAGCGGCTTGGTCAACAGGATAAAGCCCTGTGGGTAGCAACCGGGATTGGCGACCAGGCGGGCGGAGGCGATAGCGTCGCGCTGGTCCGCATTCAATTCGGGCAGGCCATAGACCCATTCGGGGGCGAGACGATGCGCGGTGCTGGCGTCGATGATGCGCGTGTCTTCACCGGCCAACGTGACGGCCTCCCGGGCTGCGGCGTCCGGCAGACAGAGGATCGCGACATCCGCCGCTTGCAGCGCGGCAGCACGGTGTGCGGGATCTTTGCGTTCGTCGTCTGACAGGGTGAGCAGTTCAAACTGCTGCGCGGCCTGCAGACGCGCGGTGATCTGCAGCCCGGTCGTGCCCGCCTGGCCATCAACAAAAATATTGGTCATTGCAGCGTCAACTCGTCGCAAGCCGCCAAAAAAGGTCTGTGCCGGTAGAACTCGCTTCGAGCGGCCGTGAGGTTGGCTCCGGCGGTGATCTCGGCCCCATCGAGGCGGTGGACCAGAAGCGATTCTGTGGCGCAGAAAATAACCGCGGGATTTTACGATTTTGCGGCGCTGAAGTTAACCGCTTTTTGTGCCGATCTCCCGCCGCCAGATGGCGCGCAGTAGTGCCCAGCAAAGCCAGGCGCCACCGAGCGGGATCAGCAGGGTTTGCAAAACGAATACCACCGCCAGACGGATCATCTCCTCCACGCTGTTTTCGACCCGCGCCTGGATAGCCTCCAGTTCGCGGCGGGGATTGCTGGCCGCTTCCGCCCAGGCGCCCAGTTGTTGCCGCGTGCGGTCGAACAGGCTCGCATCGAGATCGGTCTCGCCCAGGCGGGTGTGTTCATCATTGAGGTTTTCGATCGCGGTGGTGGTCCGTTGCAGCGCTGCCAGCGCTTCGCTCTGCTGCGGGGCGAGAAATTGCTGATCGAGCCAGTGGGTGGTGACGAGTACCACCGCGATCAGAAAGCGGGCGAACAGCACTGCGGCTGCGGCGCGCAGCGTGAACGCGAGCCATGGTGGTGAGGCCTTGGGCAACCACAGTTGGATCAGCAGCAGGAGTCCGAGAATGCTCAGCAGGCCGCTGAAGAACACGCTGGAACTGATTTCGCCGAGGCTGATTTGCACGCCGAGGGCCACGCTCGCCGCCAGGGCCAGGAAGGAGAACCGTTCGACCAAATCGTTGATCGGGTCGAGGATCTCGCCCACGGTGACGGTCAGTCCCACGCCGACGGGTTGCACAGCAACCTCGGTGCCCTGGGCGACGGAGATGACGCCGTTGAAGGCCCTGGCTATCGCGGCGACCGCAAGGGCGCGTTGGAAGGCGTCGGTGGCGCTGCTGCGGGCGTACGCATCCAGGCCGCCGTGCCATGCGGTGGCGACGCTGATCAATATCAGCAGCGATATCAGGAAACGGGTGGACAACGACATAGCCGTTGCAAGTTTATGTCAGGTACCCGGGCAGCGATAGCCGCCCGGGCGGAGCAGGCCTCAAGCCACCGCCTGGCGATTGATCTGGTAGTACAACGATTCGAGTTTTTCCTGCACGACCCCGGCCAGCGCAGAGCGATCCAGGTTGGACATGTTGGTGATCGCCGCCGGGTTGACGCGATGCAGGTGCAGCACGGGCCAGGATTGTTCCAGCTCTCGCAGGTCGCCTTTGGCCAGCACGGGCAGGAAGGGATCGTCGTGGGGCCGATTCTTGTTGATCGCGCGCATGGCCTGCTCGAAAGGCACCTGACGCGCCCCCAGTGAGCGGTCGGCGTTCACGTTGGCCAGAAACAGGCCCGGTTTGCCAATCAATTCGCCAGGGATGATATTCAGGCCGGTGGCCGTCACAGCGCTGGTGGAGACATGAAAGAACGTATCGTGGAACGCGCTTGCATCCGGCAGGATCACCAGTTTGCGGTCCCAGTCTTCCGGGAAGTACATGTTGTAGTTCGTGTAGATCTGTTCGACGGAAGGCGAGTAGACGCACAGGGTCGCCTCAAACTGGCGTACAAAATCCATCGCGCGTTCGGCTTGGCTGAAGTCATCCAGATCCCACGCTAAGTCGGCATTGCCCGGTAGTTGACTGCTCATCGAAATCTTGTCGGCTCGCAATTGTGAGGGGCCAGTGTATGCGACTTTTGACGCGGAGATTGTTAACTCCTGGGAAAGTGAGACTTGCGTCACGCCGGGTCTGCAGGCGGGTTCACAATCGGACCAATCAGCGGATTGTGCCGCGCACAGTCCAGGATCGAGATGTCGGGAAAGTGACGCCGGGCTAGATGCATGAAACGCAGCGTCTTCAAACCATCGAACCAGTCTTCGAGCGCGCGCTGCCGCTGGGTGGGCTGTGAATATTGGCGCAGGATATTGCCCAGCACCTTAGCTAGTCCCAGTTCGTGCAAGAGCTCTGCCGCGCGGTCGGCTGGCGGCTCTTCGCCTGCGGCCAAGGCGCGCAACGTCGCCAGCGCGCCGCCCAGAAGCGCAAACGCATCCGGGTGATAGCTGCGGTACAGCGCACCGCTGGGATCTTGTTCGAGCAGCGCACAGATCTGTGCCAGCGCCGGGCCGGTCCCGAAGGGAACACGGCTGGACATCCGCGCCTGTACCGTGATTGTCCGGGACAGATCGACACCCACCCCTGCAACCTTGGCGATTTTATTGAGGAGATAAAAGTCCTCGCCTGCGTCGCGCTTTGGAAAGCCTCGTACTGCGCTGTAGCTTTCGTGGTGCACCGCCATCGCGCTGCCCAGGCTCGGATAGGCGTAGCGGGAACCGAGAGCCGCCAGATTCTGCCAATACCAGGCCATGTGGGTTTCGTACAACCTGGCGGCTTGCCGCAAGGTTGCGTTGTCGCTGACGTGATGATGCGCGAACACCAGCGCACCATCGGTCTGGTTGAGCGGATCGAAGTAGGTGCTTGGCAAACGGGCGTCGGCGTCGGTTTGGTAGATCCACGGACTGCGTATCTTACCTTTCGCGATCAAGTGGGTTGCGATGTCGGAGCCGAGTTTGCGCGCCAGACCTACGCCCTGCTTCGGCGGCAGCGGTTTGCAGACGCGATCGATAGCGAGAACGTTGTCTTGCTCGCGGCAATGATCGAGCAGCGCCTGGGTCTGCGCCCGTTGCGCCTCGGGCGCGTTGGTAGGCATGTTAGCGACGACGATGGTCAGTACCAGTTCTCGATCGATCGAGGCAAGAACCTGATGCAGGAAGTCGGGGGGTTCTGCATACGCCGGTATTACCAGGATGTGTTGGTAGTCGCGACCGATAGCCTCCGCCAGCTCGGCGCTCCCGGGTTCCGCAAAGCGCTGCAGATAGGCTGCGACAGGCGACGATTGCATGGTCGGATCCGGGTCAGTGGAGCGATGAGCGGATGGGCAGGCCCAGCAGCAACTCGCCCTCAAACTCGTTGAGCTCGACAAATCTTGGTGTGATGGCTTGTTTGTCGCAGTGTGTCTCCGCGAGTTCGATAAACAACTCCCAGTGTCGATTCTCGCTCCTGGCGATTGCCTGATAGAACTTCCGCAGAGCGGGGTCTTCAAGCGCTGCCGCAAGCAGTGCGAAACGCTCAGCGCCGCGACGCTCGACGACCGCTGCGACCAGCAGCCGGTCGAGCAGGAAGTTGGCGGTACCGCGCCGCACCTGTTGGTTTAAGCGATTGACGTAAGGATCCTTGGTATCGGCGCGGGGTACGAGGTTGCGTGCCAGGATGAGTCGCATCACTTCGCGATAGTGCCCGAGTTCTTCGACCGCCAGATCGACCATGGCGGCCAGCAGTTCGGGCTGATCGGGATAGTGCGCAGCGACGTTCATGGCCATCCCGGAGGCCTTTTTTTCCGCCGACGCGTGATCGCAGAGGAACGTATCGAAGTCGTCGAGCACACACTCCACCCATGCGCTGGGGCTGGGTGTGAGTGGGGCGATCAGGGATAAATCGTGTTCAGCCATGTGCTGATGTCAGCTATTTCCTGCGGGCAGACCTGGTGCCCCATCGCGTACTCATGCCATTCCACGCCGTAGCTCAGCCCCAACAGCGTCTCGCGGGATGTGATGGCCCGGGTGATCGGGATCATCGGGTCGCTCAAGCCGTGTGCCATAAATATGGGCGTGTCGACATTGGCGAAGTCCACCCGTTCGGCCGCATGTTCGTGATCGTGGAGGTAGGTCGACAGCGCCATGATCCCGGCCAGTTTCTGACGGTAGGCCAAGCCCAGGTGCATGGCGATCACGCCGCCCTGGGAAAAACCGGCCAGGGTGATGCGTTCGGTCGGTGTACCGAGTTCCACCTCTGCATCGATCAAAGTGGCAATGCTGGCCGCCGAAGCCTCGATGTCTTCGGTACCCTTAAGTGGTGCACCCGGGTCGATGTCGTACCAGCCACGCATCTCCATGCCACCGTTGATGGTGATGGGCCGCACCGGCGCGTTCGGGAAGACAAAGCGCAGAGGTTGCTCAAGTTCCAGCATCGGCACGATCGGTTCGAAGTCGTGGGCGTCTGCGCCGAGACCGTGCAACCAGATGACACAGCCGGTCGGATTGGCATCGGTTCCGATGATGAGGGTGTCCAGATCCTGGTGTGCGGGGTGTTTTTCCATGCCGGGCTCCAAGCTTCGAAGGCGCTGCGACCATAGCTCGAACCGGGGCTAACCTCAAACCGTGCGACGTCGTCTCACATAAATAGGGCTGAAGAGGTCCCGCAAAATGCCAAATGGCGGGTCGCGTTTAAATTTGCGTGACCGCATAATTCGCGCCATGGAAGATGATGGTTATGATCGCGGTGGTAGTAAAGATCTGCGCCGTTTGAGCGCGGCGTTCCAATTCCTGGCGCCGTATAAGAAGCAGGTCGCAGGTGCATCGGTTGCACTGGTGCTCACCGCGGGAGCTACCCTGTCTATCGGACAAGGCATACGCATGGTCATCGACAGTGGCTTCGCCAGCGGTGACAGCGAGGTGTTGGTCAATTCTTTACTGCTGTTCGCCGGTTTTGTGGTGCTATTGACGGTGGGTACTTTTGTCCGGTTCTATTTCGTTTCCTGGATCGGGGAGCGCGTCAGCGCCGACATCCGACGGGCGGTATTCGATCATCTCATCCGCCTGCATCCCGGATTCTTCGAAGCCAACGCGCCGAGCGAGATACAGTCGCGGATCACCACGGACACAACCCTCCTGCAGACGGTGATCGGCTCCTCGGTTTCGATCGCGCTGCGCAATGTGTTGATGTTCGTCGGCGGCGTGGTGCTGCTGTTTGTCACCAATGCCAAACTCTCGTTGATCGTGGTCGCGAGCGTGCCCTTTGTGGTGGCCCCGATCCTTTACTTTGGCCGTCGCGTGCGAGTCCTGTCGCGCACGAGTCAGGATCGTCTCGCCGATGTCGGCAGCTATGCTGGAGAATCGCTCCGCCACATCAAGATAGTGCAGTCTTTCGACCATCAAGGGCAGGATATCGAACGTTTCGCCGCTCGGGTTGACGCTGCGTTTGCCGTGGCGGTGCAACGCATCCGGCAGCGCGCTTTCCTGGTGGCCATCGTCATGGTGCTGGTGTTTGGTGCGGTTGCCACCATGCTCTGGGTGGGCGGCCAGGATGTCCTGGGCGGCCAGACCAGCGCTGGTGAACTGGCGGCGTTCATCTTCTACGCCTTCATCGTGGCAGGCTCTGTGGGTGCGATCAGCGAAGTGTTGAGCGAACTGCAGCGGGCTGCGGGGGCCACGGAGCGTTTGGTCGAACTGCTGGAATCCCCCAATCTGATCAGCCAGGCCGCGGACGCTTCTCCTATGCCGGCGGGTGGATGCGAGATTGTGCTAGACGCGGTGGACTTCGCCTATCCCTTGCGGCCGGAGCGAGCGGTCTTGTCCGACTTGAGTTTCTCGGTGGCGCCGGGAGAGATGGTCGCCGTGGTGGGTCCTTCCGGGGCCGGTAAGAGTACGTTGTTTGACCTGCTGCAGCGGTTCTACGAGGTGGATCGAGGCCGTATCTGTTACGGCGATCTGCCCCTGCCGCAAATCCAGCTCGCCAGTCTGCGGCGCGCGATCGGCTTTGTGCCGCAGGATCCGGTGATGTTTGCCGGAACGCTGCGTGACAACCTGCGTTACGCGCGGGCGGAGGCTTCCGATGCAGACATTCTAGCCGCCCTTCGAACCGCTCACGCGGACGACTTTGTCGCCGACTTTCCAGCGGGACTCGATACCCGCCTCGGCGAGGACGGCGTGGGCTTATCCGGCGGCCAGCGGCAGCGGCTTGCGATCGCGCGCGCCCTGCTGTGTCAGCCCGATATCCTGCTGCTCGATGAAGCGACTGCAGCCCTGGATGCCCAGAGTGAGCAGCATATCCGCCGCAGCGTTGAGGCGTTGAAGGGGCAGATGACGATTCTGGTCATCGCGCATCGACTTTCCACGGTGCGCCAGGCAGATCGGATTTTGGTCATCGACGAAGGACGGTTGGTGGCCAGCGGCAGTCATGACAGCCTGTTGCGCAGCAGTGAGTTGTACGCTCGCTTTGCCAACATTCAATTTGCAGCGTGATAGGCTGTATCCTGAAATCAGGCCTTCGGCTGGAAAGACAGGAATCGGAAGGACACGTAAATTGTCCATAGTCTTGTCATAAATGCCGAAAATGATAATATTCGATTAAACCGATATGGATAGGCGGCTTTTCTACATAATTTAACTGTTATCTTGACGAAGCGGTCAGTAGAATATCGGCCGAGTTGGGTGGAGCGGGAGCGGAATTTCTCGCTCTAAAGGACCTTAACTTTTCCGTTTGGCAGTCCTTTGGGTAACGCCAAACGAGCGCCACCGCACGCAATACCATGGGGATGGGATATGCGGAGGCGATACCGACGACGTAGAATGTGGGATTCGACGGGTGCGGTTTTGCAGTTCCTGCCCCAAGCGGCTCATAGATAGAGCATTCCAGGACGTTCAACGGATTGTGTGCGCCTCCTTTAATGAAGGGCATGGTGGGCACACGCATGTGCGTGGCGCTTTCAAAAAACAAACTAGTACACACGTATCTTTTTTAAGGTCGTTAAGACTTTTAGGAGGTAACTATGGGTCCGCTTGAAGGATTTAAGATCATAGAACTCGCCGGCATCGGACCGGGACCGTTCTGCGGCATGATGTTGTCGGACATGGGTGCCCAGGTTATCCGGGTCGAGCGTACGGGTAGTGCAGCACGCGCACCGCAAGATGTGCTGGCGCGCAACCGGCAGTCCATCGCAGTCGATTTGAAAAGCCCGGAAGGCATCAAAACCGTGTTGCGTCTGGTCGAGACCAGCGATGCGCTGTTCGAGGGTTTTCGCCCTGGGGTCACCGAACGCCTCGGTCTGGGACCTGACGATTGCCAGGCGGTCAATCCTAAACTGGTCTATGGTCGCATGACCGGCTGGGGGCAAGATGGACCGATGGCCAATGCCGCAGGCCACGACATCAATTACATCTCTCTGGCGGGAGCCTTGCACGCGATAGGTCGCCCGGGTGAGAGGCCGGTGCCACCGCTCAACCTGGTCGGCGACTTTGGCGGCGGTGGCATGCTGCTCGCATTCGGTCTGGTCTGCGGATTGTTGGAAGCGCAGAAGTCCGGCCAAGGTCAGGTCGTGGATGCGGCCATGGTCGATGGCACGGCGGCGTTGATGGCGATGTTCTTCTCCATGTCTGCGGGCGGGATGTTCACCGATCAGCGCGGTACCAACCTGCTCGACGGTGGTGCGCACTTCTATGACACCTACGAAACCGCGGACGGCAAGTACATCTCGATCGGCTCTATCGAACCGCAGTTCTATGCATTGCTTGTGGAACTGGGTGGTCTCGATGCCGAGGCGTTTGCCGATCAGCACAATGCCGCCGAATGGCCGGCCCGCAAGGCGGATCTGGAGGCGGTGTTTCGCACCAAAACCCAGGCCGAATGGTGCGCAATCATGGAAGGTAGTGACGTCTGTTTCGCCCCGGTGCTGAGCATCTTCGACGCCCCGGAGCATCCTCATAACAAGGCGCGCAACAGTTATTTAGAAGTTGATGGCGTGATGCAGCAGGCTCCGGCCCCGCGCTTCTCGCGCACAGCTCCCCAAGTTTCGCACGGCGCGAGAATTCCCGGTCAGGACACGCACGAGGTTCTGGCCGCAGCGGGATTCAGCGCGGCGGAAATCGCGGCTCTCGAAGCGGATGGTGTTGTCGCCTCCAGCTGAGAAAGCTTTATACATAACCACACTACAATAAGAACTAGTTACTAGAGGCTAGGGTCAAAAATTATAAGGAAAACGCATGAGCGTAGAATTACTTGATAACCCCCGTTTCCATGGTTTTAGGGTACGGCGCCAAATAGAAGGGAAAACTTATCAAGAGTACTATTCACTCAAAGAGAACGGCAAACGCCTGCGCGGCGCGCGGCGCGCCGAGATCAAGGCTGAAGCGGAAGCTCGTGACTCGGAACTTGCGGGCATACAGCAGAAGAGCCGCGATCGTGCGGATAAAGAAATCGCGTTCGACGATAGCGGACAGGTCAAGGGCATCCTCTGCCGCCTCAAGCGTGAAAAGAGCGGCAGTATGACACCGGTTTTCCAGGTTGGCATTATGTCTCGGGAAACGGATAAGATCGTCAACACGACGGTGTCCCTCAACAAGCATGGAATCGCTGCGGCTTGGGAGAAGGCGGTTGATTTTTATTGTCGCCACAAGAAAATCAGCAAGCGATCCAAGGTCTACAAGGACCTCATGGGCCTGTGCCCGAAGAAAGCACAGGTAAACAAGTACCTGAAAGCTGCTGGAGCTTAAATGGATTATGCGGAACTCTATAACAAATCGTTAAACGATCCCGAGGGCTTTTGGGCAGAAGCTGCGCAAAATATCCCCTGGGTAGAGTTCCCTCCCACCATCCTCGATCAGGATGCCAACGGCGCATGGCGCTGGTTTCGAGGCGGCAAGCTCAACAGCTGCTATGTGGCTCTGGATCATCACGTCCATGAAGGGCGTGGTGACCAGACCGCGCTAATCTACGACTCCCCGGCCACCGGCCAGATCCAGCACTTCTCCTTCTCCGAACTCACCGACTGGACCGCCCGTGTCGCTGGGGGCTTGCGTGATCTCGGTGTGGAGAAAGGCGACCGGGTGGTCATTTATATGCCGATGATCCCCGAAACTGTCGTGGCGATGCTCGCCTGCGCGCGGCTCGGAGCGATCCATTCGGTGGTGTTCGGCGGTTTTGCACCCCCGGAACTCGCGATGCGTATCGACGATGCCACGCCCAAGGTGATCATCAGCGCCTCCTGCGGGATCGAATTCGACCGCGTTATACCCTATAAACCGCTCCTCGATGATGCGATCGACCTCGCGGAACACAAGCCGACGAACACCATTATCGTCCAACGTCCGCAGACAGATGCCGCGTTGATTGCAGGCCGCGATCTCGATTGGGCAGCATGGTACGCGGACACCACGCCTGCGGAATGTGTGACGGTGGATGCCACCGATCCGCTCTACATCCTCTATACCTCCGGCACCACGGGCAAACCCAAAGGTGTGGTGCGTGACAACGGCGGCCACGCGGTGGCATTGCATTACAGCATGCAGGCGGTCTACGACTGCGACATCGGCGACGTTTACTGGGCCGCGTCGGACGTGGGCTGGGTAGTGGGGCATTCATACATCGTCTACGGCCCGCTGTTCCGCGGCTGCACCACGATTCTCTATGAAGGTAAACCGGTGCGTACCCCGGACGCGGGTGCGTTCTGGCGGGTGCTCGCGGAGCACAAAGTGAAGAGCTTCTTCGTCGCCCCTACCGCGTTCCGGGCGATCAAGAAGGAAGATCCGGAGTGCAAGCTCAAGGCGCAATATGATGTGTCGTCGCTCGAGTATCAGTTTGTTGCCGGCGAGCGCCTCGACCCGCCCACCTATTATTGGTTGCAGGAGCACCTGCCCGGCATTCCCATCATCGATCACTGGTGGCAGACGGAAACCGGCTGGTCGATGTGCGCCAACATGGCGGGGATAGAGTTGCTGCCCACCAAAGCCGGCTCTCCAACCTTGCCAGCACCGGGTTACGACTTGAGAATTCTCGACGATGCGGGCGATGAGGTGGGGCCGAACAAAGAGGGCGCGATCGTCATCAAAGCCCCCTTACCACCCTCAGGTTTTCCCACCGTATGGGGCGATCACGAGCGCTACGTCGAAAGCTATTGGGCCACCTACCCGGGATATTATCTGACCGGCGACGGCGGCTACCGCGACGAAGATGGATACGTCTATGTGATGGGTCGGATCGATGACGTCATCAACGTGGCCGGGCATCGGCTGTCGACGGGACAGATCGAAGAAGTTGTGGCGGACCATCCTGCGGTGGCCGAATGTGCGGTGATCGGGATAGCGGATACGGACAAAGGCCAGGTACCCATCGGCTTGATGCTGCTCAAAGACGGCAGCAACATTGCGGCCGACACCCTGCAAGCCGAACTGGTACAGATGGTGCGCGACTCCGTGGGTGCCATCGCCAACTTCAAGCGTGCGCTGGTGGTGCCGAGGCTCCCCAAAACCCGTTCGGGTAAAATTCTGCGCCAGGTGATGCGCAAGATGGTTGATGGCGAACCCTACGTGGTACCGTCCACCATCGATGACCCGGCGATCATCGACGAGTTGGACGCCACCTTACGCAGGGAAGGTATCATGCCTTGAGTGGACGTTGCCCTGTTGCCCGTCTATACCGAATTACATGTCAGGTGAAAACATGATCATTGTCCACGGACTGATACCCATCAAGCCCGACAGCCGCGACGAAGCGCTGAAGATGGCGCGCCATATGGCTCAGGCAACGCGCTTGGAAGCCGGTTGTGTGAGCTATGACTTTTATGTGGGGTTGTCCGATCCGAATACGCTCATGCTGTTCCAGGAGTGGGAGAGTCTGGATGCACTGTCCGCCCACTTTCAGACCCAGCATATGGAGGAGTTTCTGCAAGGGCTACCCAACGTGGTCGCGGGGGAGATCACCACCCGTCGGTTTGCGGTACAGAGCGTCGATGAGGAACAGGCCGCACCCGAGCCGGTCCCGCCGGTGATCCACTGACGCGAAGCGTTAGACGACCTTGTAACGATTAACCCGCGTGGACGGCGCGCTCCCGGCGTCGCTGTCTGACCGCGAGAACCACGCTTGCGATGGCGATGATTACCGCGACGAAAAACAACATCAGCTTCAGGGGCGTGACATAGGCTTTCAGCCAGACGATGGATTCATTCCCCATCAGTACCTGGACCTGAGTGAACCCTTCCACCAGATCGGAAGGGATGACCACAACAGAAGGCAGCACCCAGATTTTGCGAAATGCCCGCAGGGCAAGACCGGCGCACAGCGGGCCGTAGGTCAGCGGTATGCCACGTCCAGAGTGGCGGTCATCCAGGCATGTACCGAGCGCTGCAGATCGGTCATGGCGTTGACGTGCTTCAGAATCGCTTGAGGATCGCTCATCTCGTCGATGATCATGAACTCCCACACCCGCATGATGACGCCGAATGCCAGCGTTTCGATAACCAGCAGGGCGAACAGCACCCACAGTACTTTTGGTCTGGTCAGGAAGGCTTCTAAACGGGTCAACATAAGGTTTACTTCTCTTGTATGTCGGGTGTGTGTGCTGCGTGGGTTGCGGGTGACTCAGCGCTATGAGCCTGCGCCGGTTTTAAGTCTCTAGTGCAAAATCCCGTCCAGCAGCACGTTGGCAATGACAGGTCCCTGCGGGGTCATCGCCACGAGGGTGACGTGATCTATCTCGCGCTGCTCCACCCCGCGCAGGTGATGAAACAGATCAGACCCCACCAGATCACGGTGCGGCATCTGCCTCCTCGGCACGGATGCGCCGCACCAGCATGGTAGTCGCCGCACACAGGCCGAGGGCAAATATGATCTCCAAAATCGAAAGGAGTTGCAGGTGTGGATCGAAGGCGTACATCACGCCGTGCACAAAATACAGCATGCTCACCAGGCACATCACAAAGCTGCTGCGCAGCTTCGCCGATAACATACCGGGCAACGGGAGTAGCAGGGGCAGGATCTGTAAAAAGAACCAGATGGCGTTGGAGGTGGTATCCCCCAACGGGTCTATAAAAAACTGGCGCAGACCAGTGAGGGCGATGATCGAACCGACCATCACCAGGTTGGTGAAAATCCAACCGGCCATCTAGCGCAGCCGCAACGCGAGTTCGGCCAGGCGTTTACCCTGGGCGACGGCCAGTTCGGCCTCATCCGCGCTCAATTCTGACCCTAGCGAACCGATGTGCGTGACGCCGTAAGGTGTGCCGCCGGTGGTGGTACGGTCCAGGGCTGCTTCAGCATAGGGCAGGCTTTGGATGATCATGCCGTGGTGCATCAGCGGGATCATCATGCTGAGCAGGGTGCTCTCCTGGCCGCCGTGGTAGGAGTTGGACGAGCCGAATACGCTGGCTGGTTTTCCCACCAGTTGGCGTCCCATCCAAAGGTCTGCCGTGGTGTCGAGAAAGTGCTTCATCGGTGCGGCCATGTTACCGAACCGGGTGGCGCTGCCGAGCGCTAGCCCGGCGCAACCGGCGAGGTCTTCTTTGCTGCAGAAGATCGCACCTTCCTCCGGCACCGGCGGTGCGATTTCGGTGGTCGTCTCAGCGACCGCCGGCACGGTCCGCACGCGCGCCTCTATGCCACCTACTTTGTCGACCCCGCGTGCGATGTGCAGCGCTAGATTGCGTGTACCCTGAGTGCGGGAATAGTAAAGGACCAGAATGTAGGGTGTGGCTGCCATCACAGGATTTCCAGCACGGCTTCGGGAGGACGGCCGACGCGCGCGGCATCGCCGTTCACCACGATCGGCCGCTCGATAAGGATGGGGTGCACGATCATCGCCTCGATCAGGGCTGCGGAGGTGAGACTATCATCATCGAGATTGTGTTCAGCGTATGGCGCCTCTTGGGTGCGCATCAACTCGCGCGGGCTGGCCTCCAGCAAATCCAAGATGTGCGCTAGGTCGTCCGCGTCCGGTGGGCTGTTGAGATACTCGACGATCGTCGGCTGCAGACCGCGTTCTTCGAGCAACGCGAGCGTCGCGCGCGACTTGGAACAACGCGGGTTGTGGTAAATTGTCAGGCCGGAAACAGCCATTCGAAGTCTCCTTGTGTGAATTTGTCGGGCCTTTGAAATTGTTGTTTGCCGAACGCGGCCAGCAGGGCGCTGACCAGAGCACTGCTGGGACAGCCGACAAGCGCGTCAACCTTGCTGCGTTCAACCGCGTCAAAGAGCGCCCATGCGGAGCTTACAATGAACGTGCGAGTATAACGGCGCGAACGCCGCAACCCTATAGCGAGGAACCCTAAAGCATGGGTGAGACCCCGAGCATTGGCTTAGGACGTTCGCGTTCGGTTATCAGGGGTGTGGCAACGCGCGTTGCTCGCCTGATCGCGCTGCTGGTTTTAATCCTCCAGGGTGGGGCCGCACAAGCGCCAACATCTGAAGCTGAAGAAAACGGCGTTGCGCTGGCGCGTTTTGCGGCGACGACGGCGTTTCTCCATTCGCATCCGCAGCAGGAAGAGCAGCTGTCCGCGCTACAAGAGGCTTGTGAGGGCACATCTGCGCGGCGCTGCCTGCCCTACATCTTAAACAACCGGCTAGCGGTGCTGCAGGCGCTGCCTGACAATCCGGCCTACTGGCAGGCTTACCGAGCTGTGCTGGCAGACGATGCGTACAACCCACTGCCGTGCTTGATGCGTGCACAGAACCCCAACGAATGCGACCGCTTTAGTGAACTCCACAAAATAATGGGCGCGACCCAGCAGTGGATCTGGTATCAGCTCGCCAAGCAGGGCGCAGTCTCAGCGTCTGATTTTGTAGCGATTTATGACCACATCAGTCGTCACAATCGGCAATCCCCCACGCTGACCAACAAGATGATCGATGTGGCGCAGTTGGGCACCTTGCACGCCAATATCAACATGTTGATGGCACTGGCCGGTGCGCGCGAGGACGTAGCGCGTATACAGACGCTGCGCGGCGCATTGCGCCCGTTCGATCAACAAGCGCGCTCGATACGAGCAGCGCTCGACGGCGAGCGCCGCTACGTTTCCGCGGCCATCAACCACGCGCGCAGCCAAGCGTTTGTGGCGCCGCTCAACCTGGATGACGAGTCGGCGGAAGAATGGCGTCTTCTGAGCACCTGGAGCGCCGAACGGCATGCCGAATACCTCGATGCGATCAGTACGAGCAGCGAGATGTCCTGGAGCGACTACTGACAATATGGCTTTGCCGAACTCGATAACGTCTCGCCGGGTGACTTTGCATTGGGTGTGACGGCCTACCGTGTCTATGTCCGAACCGTTCGCTCCGCCGAAATACCCATCTACGTGGCATTGGCCATGAGCGATATCTATCTTGAACTTGCCGCGCCCGGGCTCCCAAGCCGTTTGGCGCCACCGATGTGGCGCTGGCAATGGCACGACGATACGCAGACCCTGTGTCTGGTATCCGACGGCGTAGCCCAAGGCACCAGCGACTTCTCCGCGGATCGCGGTAGTTGTGTCGACTACATACCCAAAGAAACGTTAACGAGCTTGTTGAATCGTTGACGCCCCCGCGCGATGAAGGTTGGGGATGCTGCCGGCCGATGGATGCCAGTTCAGGAACGAAGATGTCGGGCTGCGTAGCTACGCAACCGAAACGGTTTTCGATAAGGCCGCCACTGGCGTCGGACCTCGGCTCTCTGGGCATCCACGTAATTTTCCTGATCTATCCGATGATCGTGTTCTAAGACCTCGGTGAGTGGCGCAGGGTAGATCACTAGTACAGGTGCCCTAGCATACCCCCGCTGCACCCGGTGCTAGGCTGGCTAGGTCTCTCTACGAATGGAAGATTAGTTATGTGGCGTACTGTGCAACAACTGTTTGTGCTGATGGTCTGCATGGGAGTTCCCATGCTGGGCAACACCATAAACGCAGGCTCGAATTGGGCGACGTTTACCGATGGCGATCTGCTGGCTGCTATCAAGATGACGCAAGAGGGAATTGCCACCTGTGAGCAACGACTCGGCGTCATGAATCAAGCGATTGATGCGCTCGATCCCGAGAAGATGGGACAAGTGAACTACAATGCAAGGTCCAAGCGCTACCGCGCGAATCGAGAAGATTATAGGTCCTGCTTGAACAACCTCAACGATATCCTGGACGCGCTGATTGCTGAGCGTACCAAGCGCGTTGGTGGTACGGTTGGCCAGCCGGAACCGGGGCGCAGTGACGCGCGCCAGACGGCTTCGGCGGATCTGCTGCGAGGTTTAAAAGGGCTCATCGACGATATTCCGCCGCTCGGCGCGGTAAGCATCGATGGTCGACGGGTGAACTAGCCTGTCGCGGTTCGCGGAATTCTTTGAATTGGCGGAATAGCTGGCCCTCGCGGATGCGTGGGCATTTGCCCTGCAGCGGCGATTCTGCCGCTGTCCTTTCCGTCTGCCCATAAGACTCAGCACTCGTAATTCACCAGGTAGCGGGTGTTGAGTTGCTGGACCACGGCGCTTGGATCTCTGAACCGCCACGGCAGCGCGTAACCGCCCAGCTCGCGGTACTTCTGTTTCCACCGGACCCTCGTTCTACCCGCTAATTCTACATGCTGCGCGCCGTCCCGCGGCGCGATGAGGGTCGCTTGTAGTCTAGCGCCTCGTGAGTCTGCGCTCTTCGAACACCGCCCCATTTGGATCTGCCGGGCTTGTGATAAATTATCAAGCTGTAAACCGGCATGCGACAGTCTCTTGGACCAAGTCGATGGAGCGTTGGCGTTTTGGTTACAGTGTACCCCCGAGGCGGCATACTGAAAGCTGTCCCGGTTGCGTACAAATCCGATAGTGGATGTGAGCACAACGGCGCAACTAAAGCAGAGCGATGACCACCTAGATCATGAGCGAGACCTTACAAGCAAAAGCCCGGCAGTTTCGCAGCTCGTTGCTGTGGCATCTGGCACAGATGCGCGAACAGTTTTTTTCCCACGACTGTCTGGCGGCGGCGGGAGCACTCACGTACACCACTTTGTTTGCCGTGGTACCGCTGATGACGGTCACCTACACCTTCTTCTCGCTGTTGCCGGAATACGCACATCTGGGGCAGGAAGTGCAGAGCTTTATCTTCTCCAATTTTGTGCCCGGCAGCTCCGATGTGGTGCAAGAGAAGCTGGTCGAGTTTGCCGACCGCGCGCGCAACCTCACCAGCGTGGGCGCGCTGATCCTGTTCATCACCGCTTTTATGACGCTGGTGACCATCGAGAAGAGCTTTAACCGGCTCTGGCATGTGGCGGAACCGCGCCGAGGGCTGCAACGCTTTTTACTCTACTGGGGGGTTCTGTCCCTGGGGCCGGCTTGTTTGATCGTGGGTCTGCTCAGCAGTCTGTACCTGCTCGGACTGCCGCTGGTGTCGGATCTCGATACCCTGGGCATCCGCGAGATTTTCTTAAGCTATCTGCCGGTGATCCTGAGCGTGGCGGCGTTCACGGTGCTGTACTTTGCGGTGCCCAATTGCCACGTACCGTTCCGGCATGCGCTGGCGGGGGGTGTGGTGACCATGATCGTGTTCCAGACCGCGCTGGCGGCTTTCGCCCGCAGCTCCACCTGGTTCTCCTATGATGCCATCTACGGCACGTTTGCCGCGGTGCCGGTGTTTCTGCTGTGGCTCTATCTGGTGTGGGTGATCATCCTGTGCGGCGCGATCTTCGTGCGCTCGCTGTCGTTGTCGCGCGAGCCGGATGGCGGTGAGCCATTGTTGATCAAGGCGGCGCGGGTGCTCGGCCTGTTGCAGGCGGCGCACCAGGAAGGCCGCTCGGTGTCGGACCAGGACATCAACGAACTGGTTATTCTCAACCAGCGGGATCATGATCGTGTGTTTGGCGTGTTCAATCAGATGAAGCTCTTGAGCCTCACCGAAGACGAACGTTGGATGCTGGGTCGCAGTCTTAAGACCATCACGCTGTGGGATCTGTATCAACAGTTGCCGGACGGTCTGGCGCTGGAGCGTTTGGATAAGATCGATGACCTGCCGGGGGTGGTGGGGCCCTTGAGGTCGATCACCCAATTTGGCTCGAATGAAATGTCTGTCAGTCTGGATATGGTGCTCAGTTCATGAAGCGTATTTTGTTGAATGGCTTGGTTGCGTGCCTCACGCTTGTTTCGCTTTCGGCTTGCACGCCGGATCGGCAGATTCGCTTTGCTGACGGTTCGACCACGCAAATGTCGCACTGGGATGGTCGCAAGCTGGTGATCAACTACTGGGCAGATTGGTGCGCGCCGTGCCGGGAGGAGATTCCGGAGCTGAACGAACTACACCATGCTCGGGTGGAACACGGCTTGGTGGTGCTCGGCGTGAACTACGACCAACTGCAAGGCCAGGACCTTCTGGATGACATCGCAGCCCTGCAAATCGAATTTCCGAACCTGGTGGTGGACCCCCAGGTGGAATATGGCTATGAGCGTGCGCAGATATTGCCGATGACGGTGGTGATCGACGAAGCTCGTCAGGTCAAGTCGATTTTGGTCGGTCCGCAGACCGCGGCGAGCGTGCTGGCGGCTGCTGCCGATTAGATTCGCAACTCGACCGAGCATACGCTCTCGCAGTCGGACTCGTCGTTCGGTCCGGTCTAGAGATAGCGACACGCCTTCAATGGATAGTTGCTGCAGCTCTCCTGCAGCTCGGGCACGTCCGACCAGGCTTTGTTGCGCCAGCGGGTGCGCCAGGCCTTGATGACTTTCTCCGGATACTTCAACCGGCCGCGGCTGCCGTTGTAGCGCGCCAGCGCATCGACCAGATCGCCTTTGGCCACATCGATGTAGTGGGCGAGGATCACCGTGCCGTAGCGCACGTTGGTTTCTGCGTGGGTGAGGTTGTCTTGCGGACGGCCGATCTCCAGGCGCCAGAACGGCATGACCTGCATCAAACCCTGCGCACCCACCCGGGAGATCGCATAGCGGTCAAAGGCGGATTCGATCTGCATCACCGCCAGCACCAGATCGGGATCGAGGCTCTGTCGTCGGGCCTCGCGATAGACCAGGTGTAGCAGCTGCAGGCGGTCGTCCGCTGCTTTCAGATACCGCTGCAAGCGCTCGTCGGACACTTTCAGCCACACCTCAGCATCAAACCGGTCTTCGTCGGCAGTCTCCTGGGCGAGGCTTTCCGCCAGCCGGGTTCGCAGCAACGGGTCAAGCTCTTCTACACCGGGGCGGGCGCACGTGTCAGCAGCCACGCCCATGAGGGTGAGGAGGGTGATGATGTAGAGCGTGTATCCGTGCCGCATATCTACTCTTGAGTGTGTTCAGCCGGCCAACGCGGCCTCGATGCTCGCCAGCACCTGGTCCGCTGCAAGTTCCGTCGGGCCCTCGTCGGTGCGGCGTTTGAATTCCACCACGCCGTTCTTCAAGCCGCGATCGCCGATGACCGCCCGTAGTGGGATGCCGGTCAGGTCTGCATCGGCAAACTTCACGCCCGGGCGCTCGTCGCGATCGTCGAGCAATACCTCGATGCCGCGGGCACGCAGGGCATCATACAGTTCATCTGCCGCAGCGCGCACCGCATCGGACTTATGGTAATTCAAACCGATGACCTGCACTGTGAACGGGGCCAGAGGAATGGGCCAGACGATGCCGTCCTCATCGTGGTTCTGCTCGATGATGGCCGCCACCAGGCGGGTGACGCCCATGCCGTAGCACCCCATGATCGGGGTGAGGTTCTTACCGTCCTGATCCAGAACCTCGGCACTCATCGCTTCGGAATAGGTTGTGCCCAACTGAAAAATGTGACCGACCTCTATGCCGCGCAGGAACTGCAGCACACCCTGCCCATCGGGGGCGGGGTCGCCGGGGAGCACATTGCGGGCGTCGACGACTTGCGTGTCCTCCAGCGGGCAATCGCGTCCCCAATTGACGCCGGTGAAGTGTTTGCCGTCGATGTTGGCGCCGCAGGGAAAATCCGCCAGGACCGCCGCTTCCCGATCCACCAGGTAGGGGACTTTACTGTTCACCGGTCCCAGCGAACCGGGGCCGGCCCCAGTGGCGGCTCTGATCGCGGCTTCGTCGGCGAAGCTGAAGGGTTGAGCGACGCCCGGCAGTTTGCCCGCCTTGATCTCGTTCAACTCGTGATCACCGCGCAACACGATGGCCAAGGGGCCGTCGATGCCGTTGACGATCAGGGTTTTCACCGTGGTTGCGGGACTCACGCCCAGGGTCTTGCACAGATCTTCTATGGTGCGTTCGTGGGGCGTGTCGATCTCTTCGATTTGGGCGCCGGGTGCGGGGCGGGGTGCGGGCAGAGCCGACTCGGCTTTCTCCAGGTTCGCCGCGTAGTCCCCCTCGGACGCATAGACAATCGTGTCTTCGCCGGACGCGGCCAGCACATGAAACTCGTGGGAGTTGGCGCCACCGATGTTGCCGGTGTCCGCATCGACGGCACGATAGTCCAGGCCCATACGGGTCAAGATGCGACTGTAACAGTCATACATCGCCTGATAGGTCTGGTCGAAAGAGGCCTGATCCGCGTCGAAGGAATAGCCGTCCTTCATCGTAAACTCCCGCGCGCGCATGACGCCGAAGCGCGGGCGGCGCTCGTCGCGGAACTTGGTCTGGATCTGATAGTAGTTCACCGGCAGGCTGCGATAGCTTTGGATCTCGCGGCGAAAAAGATCGGTGATGACCTCCTCATGGGTGGGACCGAGACAGAAATCGCGTTCGTGCCGATCTTGGATGCGCAACATCTCCGGCCCCATCTTGTCCCAGCGTCCCGACTCCTCCCATAGCTCTGCCGGCTGCACCACAGGCATAAGCACCTCCTGCGCACCCGCCACATCCAACTCCTCACGGATGATGGCCTCTATCTTGCGCAGCACCCTCAGACCCAGGGGTAGCCAGGTATACAGCCCGCTCGCGAGTTGGCGGATGATGCCGGCCCGCAGCATAAGACGGTGGCTGATGACGTCCGCATCGGCGGGGTCTTCTTTCAGCGTGGGCAGCAGCAGTTGCGATTGACGCATAACGTTACCTGACTTGTCATGTTAAGAGTTTTGGGCGCACATATTAGAACAGCAGGATTCTAAAGGGTTTAGCCACAGTTTGCTGTGGTGAGGTACGATTTGGTGCGGTGAGGTCGGCGACGCGTCGGCCTGCCACTCCGCAATAACCGCTCCGCAACAAAAAAGGGCCGGATGGTCACCCATACGGCCCTTCACATGAAGCTTGCGAGGTCGGCTTAGCCGATCATGTCCTTCAGCTTCTTCAGCGCCGTGACCCGTACTCGGGTCGTCGCCGGCTTGGCGGGAATCACAATCTCCTCACCGGTAGCCGGGTTGCGGCCCATACGCTTCTTGGTCGCAGGACGCTTGGCGGCTTTGATTTTCAGCAGACCGGGCAGGGTGAACTCGCCCACGCCACGCTTGCGAATGTGGCGCTCGATCAGAGATTCGAGTTCTTCCAGAACGGAGCTGACCTGTGCACGGGTCAGATCCGTGTTGGTTGCAATCTCGTTCAGCATTGCAGTCTTGGTCATCTTGGACGTGATGGTCGGCTTCTTCTTCACCGCAGGGGCAGCTGCCTTCTTAGCAGGTGCGCGCTTCTTTGCTGCAGGTTTTCTTGCTGCGGTTTTTTTTGCAGCGGGCTTTCGAGCAGCAGATTTTTTTGCAGGGGCCTTTTTACGGGTTGCCATGAATTATCCTCATTCAATAAAAGTTAACAGCGCAA